>JAISIX010000061.1 GCA_031261805.1 Mediterranea sp. (in: CFB group bacteria) | reverse complement strand
ATGCCCTTTGTCATTGATACTAAAGTAGGAGGTACCCCATCCGTTGATGTTGTAGAGTTCCTCGGAATCTTCAATACGCCACTTTCTCATTTCTTTCCGTATTCAGTCGTTTCAATTAGATAATAAAAATAGGAGGCAAAAATACGGATTAATCTATTAATATCGTGCTACATGACGATTATTTATCGGGTGGCAGGTTTAAAAGTTCTTGCAGCTTCCGAACAGAGGCTTCTATCTGCCAGTAGTTCTCCAGCTCGTCGGCGTTGAAGGTGTAGCGTGCCTGTCGGTAGAAAGGGGCACGTTCCTCGAGTGCCTCGGCGATAAACGCCTTCAGTTCCTCGTCGTTCTTGTCACGGAGGATGGGCCGTTGCTGCTTGGCCACACGCAACCGCCGAAATAGCGCTTCGATGCTGGCATTGAGGAAAACGGTAGTGCCGGCACTGTTCATAAACGCCATGTTGTCGAAGAAGCAAGGTGCTCCACCGCCGGTGGAGATGACGACATCTTCAAACTCGGCTACCTCATGCAACATCAAGCGTTCCAGCTCCCGGAAGCCCGCCTCGCCCCGCTCGGCGAACAGCTCACTCACGCTCCGGTGGAACCGCTCCTCGATGTGCCAGTCCAAGTCAATGAACGGAATCCCCAGCTTACGGGCCAATGCCTTGCCCAGCGTTGTCTTTCCGGCACCCATATAGCCGGTTAGGAAGATACGGACCATAAAATAAATGACTAATTTCGCGAACAAAATTAGTCATTTATTTCCGTATAGCCAGCGCTCGGCCTACTTAAACACCCGGATGCGGTCGTCTACCGAGCTGTATTCCTTCTCGGCGGGTTGCTGCGCAGGCTTGCCGAAGGGCATCTGGGCTATCAGCTTCCACGTCTCGGGCAGCTTCCATGTAGCACGCACCTCATCGTCTATCAGCGGGTTGTAGTGTTGTAGGGAGGCACCGAAGCCCTCTTCCTCCAGCATGGTCCAAATGGCCAGTTGGTGCATGGCCGAGGCCTGTTGCGACCATCCGGGGAAGTTGTCTTTGTACGACGGGAAGCTTTTCTGAAGCCCCTCCACCACCGTTTGGTCCTCAAAATAGAGTACCGTGCCATAGCCACTGGCAAAGGAACCGTCTATCTTAGCCTCGGTGCGTGCGAAAGCCTCATCAGAAGCCACACGCTTACGCAAGGTCTTCTTCACGATGTCCCATAGTTGGCGATGCGAGTTGCCCAATAGCAACACCACACGGGTGGACTGGGAGTTGAAGGCAGAGGGGACGTACTTCACGGCCGAGCGGATGATGTCCTCGATGGCTTGGTCGGAGATGGGCGATTCGCCACTGATGGCATAATAAGTCCTTCTGTTCTTCAGGACCGAGCAAAACTTTGTTTCCATATTTATTCCCTTTCATTGTTATTGATTACACAGATAAATGTCTTTTCTCTTGAAAACGACTTTACCGTTGGCTTTGTTCAATGTAGGAATCTATTTGTACGGGCCATTCATTTGCTTCTCAGATGCACCATGACAATGATGGGGTTCGCGTCATCGGGAATCGTATCCAGCATCAGCGTCAGACTCTTATCTACCGGTTTACCTATGTTTGCTAAGCTGTCAACCTTCTCTCGTAGTTCATAAGGCCACACACTGCAGACAAGGTTCTCGCCATGCGTTCCTTTAGGGAAAAAAGTACCCATAACACCTAAGTCGTCGACAAAACCTCCATATCCACTTACCGCCACTGTCGCACCACTATTCTTGTTGTAGTAAGCTATCTGTGGATATGGCTTTGCATAGCTCCTATGATAGTCATACCAATCTCGCATCTTTTCCCATTCAATGAAGATGAAGTTGCCCGTCTCGTACAGTCTGTTAATATGCAGCTTATTGTCAGTTTCGGTAGTATAAGTCGATTCGCCGGATGCCGTAAGCTCATGATAGATATCCATTCTATACTTAGAGCCATTTCCCAATAGATATTTAAGCGGAATCTTACTTTCACCAACGTCCAATATCCAACGTGGAGAAACACCATTCTCCAGCACACGATAGATAGTATCATTCGTATAGTTGTAGAACAAGACAGAGTCATTGTTATCCGCAAATTTGGAAAAGGTTGGAGGCTTCACAAGAAACTTTGTAGGCTCCGGCCACGAAGGGGTCATCCGGATTTTCCGGAAGATAGTCAAATCTGGATTCATAAAGAGTAAGGTATCGCCTAAGTAAAAGATAGGTCTACTACCCACAGCGGCAAGGGCTCTCTCCATATCCTCCGCGAGACCCTTTTCGAGACCTGCATATACGCCCGACTTATCATACTTTATTATTTTGCTGCCATAAGAATAGTAACCATCCGGAGTATATGCACAATCATTCCACCAAATATCCTCCCCAGGCCCTTGCCCTGTACTTCCTATAGTAATAGAGGCTCTTCCATCCCAAGTAAAGAGTTGGTTACCTGCATTTAAGAACTTACTTTTATAGGAAAAACGAGAATTAATCAAAGCTGTATCTGGTGTCTCTAAAGGAATGTAGGCAATGCTATCGCATAACTCTGACAGTTTGACAACACGCTGTTCAGCAACAGCAGCTTCCATGGTTACTATATTTTCACCCTGCCGTACTTGCACACTGTTGCAAGATGCCAATGCAACAAAGAGACAAGCTCTTATGATTGACTTTGACTTCAGGCAATGCCAATAGAAGGTAATAGTCTTCATGATTCTATTCTGTTTACTGGTTCTACTTCATATCCCAATGCACGCCGTTTTGCTATCAAGCCGGAGTACGAATCTTTGGCGATGAAGAGTTTTCCGACTCCTCCACCATTTAATGAATCTATACAGGACAAGACTTTTGTCTTATCCCGAACGTCTGCCTCTACATGGCTTGTATTTTCCCATTCAGTAGGTATCTCCATATATTCCATATCGTTAGAATTAAAGATGTTTCCATTTTATACAGCAAAAGTAAGTACATAAGCAGCCCATTCAAAATATTTAGCGTGAAAATATATTAAAGTCACATGATGTGTATAATGAAAGCTCAAGAGACATTTTATACTGTATGCAGGATGTGGTTTTGTGCAAAGTATAATGCGATTGCCCATGTAGAAGCTCATCATCACATGCTGAATACGTCAATCGCTCTTGGATACATTTATTGCCCCGTACACATGGGGCAGACGCTAATAATTTGTATCTTCGTGCCCAAAAAGTAACAGATGCCTAAGCAGAAGTATTATGTAGTGTGGGAAGGAGGCACCCCGGGAGTGTACGACTCATGGACCGACTGCCTGCTACAGACCAAGGGATATACTGGGGCGAAGTACAAATCCTTCGACTCACGCCAAGAGGCAGAGCAGGCCTTTAGGCAGTCGCCCTATGCCCATATCGGCGCACAAGCCAAAGCACGTAAGCAAGTGGCCGGCGCCACACGCCCGCTGCCGCCCATGGTCATTGACAACAGCTTGGCGGTGGATGCCGCCTGCAGTGGCAACCCCGGCCCTATGGAGTACCGCGGCGTGCACGTGGCCAGCCGGCAAGAGGTGTTCCGCTTCGGACCAATGCACGGCACGAACAACATCGGCGAGTTCCTGGCCATCGTACACGGGCTGGCGCTCATCAAGCAGAAAGGGTTCGACATGCCCATCTATAGCGACAGCGTGAACGCCATCGGCTGGGTGAGGCAGAAGAAATGCAAGACTAAATTGCCCCGCACCCCCAAGACGGAACAGCTCTTCCTCCTCATCGAGAGGGCAGAGAAGTGGCTGCGTGAGAACACCTACTCCACCCCCATCCTGAAATGGGAGACGCGTGCGTGGGGAGAGATTCCGGCCGACTTCGGAAGAAAATGATGCACCACCCGATGACACGGATTTCCCCAGATTTCAAAACGACAGAAGAAAAGAATAAAAGAGATAGAATGAAAACATTGACTACCAACCGTGCGTTCTGGCTGTTGCTCCTCATCAGCGCGCTGACCATCCTCCCTTTCCTGGGACTCACCGACTACCATACCAAAGGAGAGCCTCGCGAGTCTATCGTCTCCTACTCCATGCTGGAGACCCACAACTGGATCCTACCCCGCAACAATGGAGGCGAGATGGCCTACAAGCCACCCTTCTTCCACTGGAGCGTAGCCGTCGTCGGTCTGCTCAACGGCGGGCACATCACCGAGGGCACCTCCCGCCTCCCGTCAGCCATCGCGCTGATAGCCATGACGGCTTTCGGCTTCCTCTTCTTCGCTCGACGGAAGGAGATGGGCATTGCCCTGCTGGCAGCCTTTATCACCCTCACCAACTTCGAGCTACACCGAGCGGGTGCTAACTGCCGGGTGGACATGGTCCTGACGGCACTTATCGTCTCGGCCCTCTACTGCCTCTACCGATGGTATGAGCGAGGGCTGAAAGGTATCCCTTGGGTGGCCATCCTGCTGATGAGCTGCGCCACGCTCACCAAAGGGCCGGTAGGCAGCCTCCTTCCCTGCCTGGTGATGGGCGTATTCCTGCTGCTACGTGGCGTGCGTTTCTTCAAGGCCTTCTTCCTGATGATAGCTTGGATGCTACTCTCGCTGATACTGCCCGCCTGCTGGTACGTGGCCGCCTACCAAGCTGGAGGCAAGGAGTTCCTCGACTTGATGTTGGAAGAGAACGTGGGACGCATGACCCGCACGATGAGCTACGACGCCGTGGTCAACCCGTGGTACTACAACTTCATCACCGTCTTTGCCGGCTTCGTGCCTTGGACACTGCTGGCCGTGCTCTCTCTCTTCGGCCTCACCTACCGGAAGTTCGCCATTCGCCCCGCCGCTTGGTGGAAGCGGTTCACCGCTTGGATAAAGGAGATGGAGCCGGTAGACCTCTTTGCCTTTACCGCCATCGTCGTCTCGTTTGTTTTCTATACCATTCCCGAGAGCAAACGTAGCGTGTACCTCATGCCCATCTATCCGTTCATTGCCTACTTCTTGGCCAAGTACCTCTTCTACCTGGTGCGGCGAGGGTCCAAAGCCATCAAGGTGTACGGCAGCGTGCTGGCTGTGATCAGCCTACTGCTGATAGCCTGCTTCGTGGCCGTGAAGTGCGGTCTGGTGCCCGATAGCATCTTCCATGGACGCCATGCGGCGGAGAACGTCAGTTTCCTACAGGCCATCCGGGGCATCAACGGCATCGGCTCCTTCGTGTTGATAGCCATCCCTCCCCTATTGGGCATCTACTGGTGGGTGTTCCAGCGCAGGCAGGCGCTCTCCTCCCGCTACCTCACCGCCCTCGTAGTGCTGACAATGGGGATTTACCTCGCCCTCGACGGTGCCTACCAGCCACCTATCCTCAATGCCAAGTCAGTAAAATCGGTAGCCACCGAAATAGAGCAGATAGCGCCACAGAGCGAAGGCACCCTCTACGAGTTCATCGAGTCGAGCGTGTATTCTAAAGGCGACCCCCTACACTACTTCGAGCTGAACTTCTACATGGGCAACCGCATCGACAACTTCTACCATAAACATCCGCAAAAGGGCTTCCTCGTGATAGGCAAAAGTGAGGCCGAGAGATGGATTCCCAAGTTTGAGCAAGAGGGGTACCACTTCCAGTGCATCTACCAGTCGACAAGACGGGTGTACCATCAAATAGCCGAGGTGTACCGGTTTGAGTTGAGCCATTAGGATATTATTCACATATCCTCCAACGACAAACAGCGCGTCTCGACAGCATATTCAGAAGCCCAATGCACTACAGAATTTGGAACTTAGGGGAAATGAAGAATTAGAAATGAAGACGCCCTCCTTGCCCAACACAAATTATTAGGGAAAAGCTGTTGCACAAGCGAAGAAAAAGCCCTACTTTTGCCCTATCACCATCTATATGAGAGCAGTATATGAGCAATGACTACATCCGTTTCGACTGGGCCATAAAGCGCTTGCTGCGGCAAAAGGCCAACTTCGGGATACTGGAAGGACTGCTGACGGTCCTTCTGGGAGAGCCGGTGCACATTGTGGAAATTTTGGAGAGCGAAGGCAACCAAGAGTCCGCCGACGACAAGTTCAATCGCGTGGACATCAAGGCCAAGAACCACAAGGACGAGATTATCATCGTGGAGATACAGAACACCCGTGAGCTGGCCTACATGGAGCGAATTCTGTATGGTGTGTCCAAGGCCATCACCGAACATATCCACTTGGGGCAGTCGTATGAAGAAATCAAAAAGGTGTACTCCATCAGTATCCTCTATTTCGACATAGGCGGGGGTACGGACTACCTGTTCCACGGGCAGACCAACTTCATCGGCGTGCACACGGGCGAACGCCTTGAGGTGACTACCAAGCAGCGCAACGCCATCGTGCCCCGACCGGCCGAGGACATCTTCCCCGAATATTACCTCATCCGCGTCAACGAGTTCAACAAGGTGGCCGTCACTCCCTTGGAGGAGTGGATCAGCTACTTGAAGACGGGCGAGATTCCCAACGACGCCACCGCCCCCGGTCTGGCCGAGGCACGCGAGAAGATGCGCTTTTATGACATGTCAGCCGCAGAACAAGATGCCTACCTTGAGCACCTCAACGCCCTCATGATACAGAATGACGTGGTGGAAGGGTATAGGCTGGAGATAGCGATAGCCAAGCAGGAAGCCGAAGAGGAAAAGCGAAAGGCTGAACAAGAGAAACGAAAAGCCAAGGAAGAGAAACGAAAGGCCGAGGAAGAGAAACGGAAAGCCGAAGAAGAGAAACGGAAGGCTGAAGAAGAGAAACGGAAGGCTGAGGAGGAGAAGCAACGGGCTGATAGGGTGACACAAGAACTCGGTGAAGAGAAACAACGGGCCGATATAGTGACACAGCAACTCAATGAAGAGAAGCAGCGAATTGCTAATACTATTTCTCGGATGAAAGCTCAAGGGTTTTCCATTGAGACTATCATGGATATTACGGGGCTATCCCGTGGCGAGATAGATAGATTGTAATAGCCAAGTGGCTACTACAACCATCAATCAGGTTCGCCATACTCATCCATTAGGCTCCAAATTATCGGCAACCCCGACCAGCACAGAAACAGCCCGAGTACAGAATGCCCTACTTCTCGGCCAAATAGACGCCCAGCAAGATACAGGCGGCACCTACCAATCCCATGGGTGTCATCCCTTCGCCCAGGATAAGAGTGGAGGCTACCATGGCCACCAGTGGGTTGAGGTAGATGTAATTGGTGGCATGTACGGTTCCAAGCTGCTTCAGCACTACGTTCCACACGGCGTAGCACACCAGTGAAGCCATCACGGCCAAGAAAAGGAGGTTCATCAGCACGATGGGCGAGAAGAGCGTTGTCCAATCGGGCCTCATGGGCTGGAAAAGGAAAGAAGGGAGGATAGTGAGCACTCCGTAGAAGAAGACTTTACGGGTGATGAACGTCGTGGGATAACGGCCTGCCATCTTCTTGATGATAAGACTATAGAACGCCCACGACAAGGCAGCACAGAGTGACAGCAGGTCGCCTTTGGGCGAGAGACGTAACACAGTGCTGCCATTGAAGACAATGAGCGCTACTCCCACCAGCGCCAACAGCGAGCCATATATCAGTCCCCGGGAAGCTTTCTCGCCTTTGTAGAAAAGGAGGGAGAGGATGGTGGTGATGAGCGGGGCGGTGCAGACAAGAAAGGCTACGTTGGAGACACGCGTCACACCCAGCGCCGTATTCTCGGTGAAGAAGTAAAGCGAGCCACCACAGACACCCGCCGCCAGTAGCCAAAGCTCATCGCGCCAGCAGTGGGCAAAAAGCCGCTTGGAACAGAAAAGCCAGATGCCGGCGTAGGCGATGGCGAAGCGGTAGAAGAATATCTCCTCGGGGGTAAGCCCGTGTTGGAGCAGCACCTTGGTGGAGATGAAAGTCAGCCCCCAGATGGTAACTGTGAGTATGGCGATGAGATGGTAGGTTCCGTGCGTCCCTTTCATACGACGTAAGTTTATTACGGGGGCAAAGATACAGGGTTTCAATGAGAATATAACTCAAAACCTTTGATAACTTAGGGCTTCGCACTATCTTTGTGCCCGTAGTTAATTTAATGGCATTAAATTAACCGCCATTAAAAAATGCCCGTTCATGAAAATAACGATGATTCGACTCTTATGCGTCGCTTGCTGCTTCGCCCCCTTGATAAGTACCGCCCAGACAAGCGGACCTAACCTCTCGCCCCGCCGGTTTTACACCGAAGGGAAAGCGCTCTTCCTACAGAAAGACTATGCAGCGGCCGTGCCAACGCTAAAGCTCTTCGTGCGGCAAGCTACCGACGAGGCCCTGCGCGAGAAGGCTGGGTATATGCTCACCTGCGCCGCCTACGAGCTGAAAGACCCCAACCGCATAGCCTTGCTGCGCGGCTACCTCGAACGCCATCCCGACACGCCACACGCCAACCGTCTCTATTCGCTGCTGGCCTCCTGCTACTTCTACGACGAGCATTACGACGAGGCCCTGGCGCTCTTCAACTCTGCCCGCCTTGACCTGCTGGCCGACGACGAACGTGATGACCGCACCTACCAATTGGCCCTCTGCTACCTCCAGACCGGCAACCTCAAAGAGGCCGCTGCCTGGATGGAGACTCTGCGCGACACCAGCACCCGCTACGCCAAGGACTGCCAGTATTACATCGCCTACATACGCTATACGCAGCATCGCTACGACGAGGCGTTGCGAGGATTCCTGCCCCTGCAAGACTCCCCCAAGTACCAAGCCCTCGCACCTTATTATATAGCCGAGATATATAGCCTGAAGAAACAGTACGACAAGTCGCAGATAGTGGCACAGAACTACCTGTCGCGTCATCGTTACGACGAGCACGCTGCCGAGATGCACCGTATCTTGGGCGAAGCCTACTACCACTTCGGCGATTATCCACAAGCCATCACTCACTTGGAAGAATATAGGAAGGCCAACATCGGCACTCCCCGCCGAGACGCGCTCTATATGCTGGGACTCTCGTACTACCAGACGAGGGTCTACTCGCAAGCCGCCGAGACACTGGGGCTGGTTACCACCCAAGACGATGCTCTCTCCCAAAACGCTTACCTGCACATCGGCCTTTCGCGCCTGGAGTTGGCTGATAAAGAAAAGGCGCGCCTAGCCTTCGAACAAGCGGCAGCCTCCAATGCCGACGCACAGGTGAAGGAACAAGCGGCCTACAACTATGTGCTCTGCCTGCACGAGACGGACTTCTCCGCCTTCGGCGAGTCGGTGACGGCCTTCGAGAAGTTCCTCAACGACTACCCTCGCTCGGCATATACCGAGCGGGTGAGCAGCTACCTCGTGGAGGTGTACATGAACACCCGCAGCTACGAGGCGGCGCTGAAGTCCATCGACCGCGTCGCCCATCCCGACACACAACTGCTCGCCGCCAAGCAGCAAATTCTGTTCCACCTCGGTACGCAGACCTTCGCCAATGCCCGCTTCGAGCAGGCACTGGAATACTTCAACCGCTCCATCGCCCTCGGCTCCTACAGCAGCCAGACGAAAGCCGATGCCCAATACTGGCGAGGCGAGGCATATTACCGGCTCGGACAGCCCACAAAGGCTGCCACCAACTACCAGGCCTATCTTCAGCTCACCACGCAACCCCACACGGAGATGTACGCCTTGGCACACTACAACCTCGGCTACATCACCTTCCAGCGCAAAGACTATGCGCAGGCACGTACCTACTTCCAGAAATATACGCAACTGGAGAAAGGAGAAAACCCCGCCGCACAAGCCGATGCCTACAATCGCCTCGGCGACTGCTACCTCCATGCACGCGACTTCGAGAACGCCAAAAGCTGTTACGCCCAAGCCGAACAGATGGGCACTCCCTCCGGCGACTACTCTTTCTACCAGCTGGCCTTGGTATCGGGCCTGCAGAAAGACTATGCCGGAAAGATTACGCTACTAAACCGCCTGATAGGGAAATACCCCACTTCGCCGTATGCCGTGAACGCTCTCTACGAGAAGGGGCGCTCGTACGTGCTGATGGGCAACAACCAGCAGGCCATCGCCGCCTTCCAGGAGATGCTGGCGAAGTACCCCGCCAGTCCCGTGAGCCGACAGGCTGCCACAGAGATGGGGTTGCTCTACTACCAGCAAGGAGACAACGATAAAGCCATCGCCGCCTACCGGCAGGTGATAGAGAAATACCCCGGCAGTGACGAGGCACGCACCGCCTTCCGCGACCTCAAGTCCATCTACGTGGACCTCAACAGGGTAGATGAGTTGACCACCTTGGCCGCCAGCCTGCCCGGACAGACAGGCTTCGATGCCAACGAGCAAGACTCGCTGACCTACGCCGCCGCCGAAAAGGTATATATGCGCGGGCAGGTCGAGACGGCCAAAAGCAGCTTTGCCGCCTACCTGCAAAGCTTCCCGCAAGGGGCATTCAATCTCAACGCACACTACTACCTCTGCCGCATCGCTTACACGCAGAAGGACTACGACCAAGTACTCGCACAATCGGAGAAGCTGCTGGAGTACCCCGACAACCCTTATGTGGAGGAGGCACTCGAATGGCGGGGCGAGGTGCAGTTCAACCGCCTTGATATGTCGGGCGCCTTGGCCACCTACCAACTGCTGAAGGAGAAAGCCACCAACGAGGAGCGCCGCCTGCTGGCCGAGACAGGCATCTTGCGTACCGCCCACCTGTTGAAGGATGACGCAACTACCATCGCCGAAGCTACCGACCTGCTGGCCGAAGCGAAGCTCACCCCCGAGCTACGCAACGAAGCCCTCTACAACCGAGCCAAGGCATATACCTCACAGAAAGCAGACAGTAAAGCCTTGGCCGACTACCGCGAGCTGGCCAAGGACACCCGCAACCTCTATGGTGCCGAAGCCAAATACCGGGTAGCGCAAGCCCTCTACGACAGCAAGCAGTACGCCACCGCCGAGAAGGAGCTACTCGAGTACATCAAGCAGAGTACCCCGCACGCCTACTGGCTGGCACGTAGCTTCGTCCTCCTTTCCGACGTGTACGCCGCCACCGGCAAGGAAGTGGACGCCCGCCAATACCTCCTCAGCCTACAGCAGAACTACCAAGCCAACGACGACATTGCCGAGATGATACAAAGCAGGCTGGAGAAACTGGGGAAGGCGAACAAGAAATAACATATAAACACCCTTAATCCAATTGGGCACTCGACGAGTGCTAAATTGGAAGAGTAAGGATATTAAGATATAGATACAGCAATGAAAGCAACCCTTTATAGAGTCCTAACGGCAGCAGGAGCCATGACCGCCTTCGCGAGCGGTAACCTGCACGCCCAGAATCCGGCTACTACCCAACCGAAAGATACGGTGATGAACCGGACGGTAGTGGTGGAACAAGAGTACATCCCCGAAATAAAAGACGCGCAGAAGGTGAACGTGCTGCCACAAGTAGCCGAACCGGCCGTGAGCAAAAAGGAGGTACAATACGACACCACAGCTTCGCCCGCCACGGCCATACCCGTAGGGACGATGCCCTCATATACCGCACTGGAAGCACAACCCAGCATTACCCCCGGATACGTACGTGCCGGCTATGGCAACTACGGCAACCTCGACCTGCTGGCCAACTATCTCTTCAACCTCTCCAAGCGCGACAAGCTGAACGCCCGCTTTGGCATGAACGGCATGGACGGCAAGCTGGGCGAGCAACTACCCTCCACGGGAAAGAAATGGAACGCCCGTTACTACCGCACTCAAGCCGACGTGGCCTATACGCACCAGTTTGACAAGCTCGACCTCCATATCGGCGGAGACTTTGGACTGAGTAACTTCAACTTCCTACCCGATGGTGTGAACCGCAAGCAGAAGTTCACCTCGGGCGGCTTGCACGCCGGAGTACACTCCACCGACGAGGCCGCCCCACTGCGCTTCAGCGCCGAGGCCAACCTATTGCTCTACGGCCGCCAGCATGGACTGGTGCCGAATGAAGAGCTACCGCCTGCCGGAAACCTCGACGAGACGTTGCTACACACCAAACTCTCCGTAGGAGGTATCATCAGCGACAAGCAAACCATCACCATCGGGGCGGAAATGAACAACTTCTGGTACGGCGGCTATGCCAAGAACAGCTATACCGCCCTCGGCCTGAATCCCTACTATGAGTTGACTAATGACGACTGGCGGTTGCACGTCGGCGCGCATGTCGACCTCTCTTTGGGTTTCGACAAGCTGCTGCACGTAGCTCCCGACGTCACGGCGCAATACCTCTTCTCCGACAGCTACGTGCTCTATGCACAAGCCACCGGCGGCAAGCAGATCAACGACTTCCGCCGGCTGGAGACGCTCTGCCCCTACGGAGAGTTCTCCACACGCCCCTACGATACCTACGAACAACTCAACGCTCAGCTGGGCTTTAAGGCCAGCCCCTTTCCTGGCATTTGGTTCAATGTCTTCGGCGGTTACCAGAACCTGAAGAACGACCTCGCTTCCATCATCCTCGAAACAGAAAACTTGCACAGCCTACGATTCGTTCAAGGCCATACCGACAACTTCTACCTGGGCGGTAAGGTGAGTTACGAATACAAAGATCTCTTCTCCCTCTCGGCCGCCTATACCTATCGAAGCTGGAACGCCAAGTCCAACGACCTGCTCCTGGCAATGAAACCGGTTAGTGAAGCATCGCTCAACCTCGGCATCCACCCCATCTCCGCCCTCCGGCTGAACGTCGGCTTCGACTACCTCGGACGAAAAGGAGTTCTAAACTATAAGGTAGTTGCCGTTAGCGACCTACATGCCGATGTCAGCTACTACCTCTTCAAGGGAGTATCAGTCTATGCCCGCCTGCACAACCTGCTGAACAAGAAGTACTCCTATTACCTTGACTACCCCACAGAAGGCCTTAACTTCTTGGGCGGACTTAGCTTCCGATTCTAACGGCCATCCTTGAGGTAGCCCACAAACACACATCGCCTAAAGTGAAGTCTGACAGGCTGGAATATTAGCAAAACAATGTTAAATATAACAAGAAGAAGACACCCGCTAACGAATAAAGTCGTTCCTTTGCACCCCCTCAATAAAAGGCTCCATTTAGCCACTGCGCCCTTAAACCAAACACAGGAAAGAATAGAAGCGCCACGCGAGGAGAGATTCATTAGTAATAATTAATATACAACTGTAAAAATGACAATTGAGAGAGTAAAGGTCCTCTACACTTATTTGGCAGCAGCCATGTTTGTATTTACCGCATGCAATTCTGTAGAACACGAGGTTACCGAGGTACAACAAAAAGACTCATACATCCGCATCAGCACCACGGTGGGAGAATTAGAGGGCATCAAGACCCGCGCACCGTTCCTCAACGAACCCAGTGCCAAAAACAAGCTCACTGCCAATATTTTCATCAGCAAGACGCAAAGCGACTACTCCACCCTGTGGAATACAGGCAAGACAGCCGCTGAGTTCACCTCGGCCACCGGTCCGGGCTTCGGCACAAAACCCGAGCAACAAGTGCTATGGCCAGCCGATAAGACCGAGAAACTCTACTTCATCGGCACCAGCCCCCAAAACGGGTTCAGCGTATTGTCTACGGACAACAACATCCTCACTGCCAAAGCCAATGGCTGCACTGACTTCCTATACACCGGTGCCGAAACGGCTCATTCCAAACAAGAGAAAACAGTGCAACTGAACTTCAAACACGCACAAGTACTTTGCCGGCTCTACATACAGGCCGAGAATCAACAGGCCATAGATGACTGGGGAGGCCAACTGGTAACAGCCCAAGTGTTAAAGGTAAACTACCAGGATGCCACGGCAAGTAACAATGTGTCCATACCCAAGATACTCAAGCTTTCGGCAAAAGACGGCAAGATTTCGTTAGAAGAGGATCCCTCCGACAACACCTTTTACACCTTCTACGGCATCAACAACGAGAAGGTGCAAGAAGCCTTTTTGGATACCAAGCACGGAAACATTGCCATCTCGGCCGACAAGCAAAGCGTAGTGGGCTACCTCATGTTGCCCGTAGGAACGGACGCTTTAAACCAGCTGAAGTCACTCCAAATCCAGCTGGCAAGCAAGACATTCAAAGAAGTCTCGGGCGAGAAGACACCCAAGATAGCCCAGATTGACCTCACGACAAAGAACGCCGTGGCAGGCTCGGCTCTCAACATCAACTTGAAGTTGAAGAAAGAAGGAACGATTGAGTTTGAGGGCGTAACAGTGACCGAATGGGAGAACGTGCAAGACGCCAACGGAGAAATCGGAGGATAACCATCCCCTCTTCGTCACCCGTCCCTTTATATTGGTGAAGAGTACTGTCCTCTACCTCCTTTTACCCCTCATCCTACTCGGCGTTTCGTGCGCCGGAGATGAAGGACTTCCCGCAGCCGACGGAGCTTTCTCCGTTGGCCTGCGTTTGGAAGGTTTTGCCTACCCAGGAGCACCCTTGGAGCCAACCCGCAACCCTGCCGTTCCCACAAAGCTATTCGACGGAGCACTGACACGCGCACAAGAATTGGCGGTGAACGACCTCTGGTTCTTTGAGTTTGACGGTGACCACGTAGAGACGGCGCATTGCCGAAACATGGGGCACCTAAGCGCCGCCAATCTCAGCAATCTGCGGAACGTTTACCTACCGGGAGTGCAGCCATCAAGCACGACCCGCACCCTCTATCTGGCCGCCAACCTCAACGCCATCATCTCCGCCTATATCGCTTCGGGCACTATCCGCTCCGGTGTGCAGGGCATCACACTCGGAGAGTTACAATCACTCTCCTTCCCTTGGGACAACTATCGTTCCGAGACTGGCACCGACTTTTTCCTCCCGATGACGGGAAGCCTTGCCATCCCCCCTTCGTCGTCGGGCGCCCACCGCATCGCCAGCCTGACCCGCCGAGTGGCACGAATCAACATCATGATACTCGGCCTCGACCCATGGGAGCACTTCAGCCTCAAGGACCTGCAAATAAAAAACGTTCCCCTCCATTCCTCTTTCAGCCAAGAGAAGAAGGAAACATATCCCCTACCAGAGCCTACAGAGTTCAAGGACTTAAAAGGAGAGCAACATAGCCTCAGCGTTTATATTCCTGAAAACAAACGATTGGAGCATGATGCGCTTCAAACCTCTCTATTCCTACGTGGAATCTTGTCGGACGGAAGCCAACTGAAACAGGAGATTCCCATCAGCGTGACACCTCATGAAATACGAGCCAACAACGAATACTACATCGAATTAGTTCCCCCCGTCGTGAGCGAGCCACCTACCAATCTCTCCATACGTGGTACAGCCAACTGTTACATCATCAACAGGAGTGCCACCCACTACTTCTTCAACGCCCAAGTACAAGGCAATGGCGTGCCCACTCCCGAGGGTAGCTATCGGCCCAACCGAGCAATGAAAGGCAAAAAGGCAGTCATCGTCTGGTCCATGGGAGGCGACCGGAGAGAAGGGGTGGAAGGCGTAGTCTCCCAATTGTCTTACGACGAAGAATATAGAACCATCTCCTTTCGCAGTGCCAATAGCCCAGCCAATGGCAATGCACTCATTGCCTTGCTCGATGAGAAAGACAACATCCTCTGGTCGTGGCACATTTGGAAAGTGGACTATAACCCCTACGTCACGTCCGACCCTACCGCCATGCAAAAGGTGATTGGATACGACGAATATATGCTCTCGAAAGGTGAAACCCAAACACCTATACCGCTGCGTATGATGAAGTTCAACCTCGGTTCCCTGTCAACACTCCTGTCGGGCGAAACGGTAACGGATGCCGGCGATTTGGGCCTGTTCTACCAATGGGGGCGGAAAGACCCTTTCCCGGGAGCGACAGGATGGGGCACAAAGCGTAAAGAGAGTTTTATAAGCAGCAATGAATATGCCTGGCAGGATGGTATAGGGAGCACCAGCCCGAAGGCCTCTCTGTTTAAAGGGGAACTTGGAGAGGCCATCACTTACGTTACACAACACCCCACCCATTTTATTGCCGGCAGCCTCCTCGACGGGTACGTTTGGGTGAAAGGATGTCCCAGCGACTTATGGGGAAACCCCAACAATAGTAAGCAAACACCCAATCCTGCCTTTGGCTACAAAACATGCCTTGACCCCTGCCCACCCGGCTGGAGGGTACCGCCCCAGGATACATTGGAGAAGGTTTCCGAAGAAAAGATAGATGACAAGCTACATGGCCTGTTCCTACAAGTGGACGATACAGGTACTCGTAGCTGGTACACGAAGGGAGGCTATCGCAACTCTGCCGATAACGGGGCTATTAAACAATGTGGAAACAAAGGCTTTTATTGGACCTCCACGTCGACACCCAATAGCTATAAAAGTGACTATTTCCACTTCTACAACCCCAGTATTGCCGACTTAGACTACCCTGGCTCACAGGCGCATGGTTATATGGTACGTTGTTGCGTAGAGTGATAAAATATGGACGAGAAGAAACATCCCGACGAAAGGCAGATCAAACGAAGAGCATGGTGGAAGCTGGGCATCGTGGCTACGCTACTGATGCTGATGTCTTGTGGCAAGGAGACAGGAGAAGCGGAAAGAGAACCATCTACGGTAGGATTTACCGCCTCGTTGGCCTCTTCGCAAACACGTGTACCCATAGAAGGGTTCAGTGAGGATGCCCCCTTGATAGCCGAGGTCCTGATGGCAGGCAACCACGGTGGCGACTTCGCACCATCCGAGCTAAAAGGCCATTCGACCGTGACATTCACTTCGCCATCCTCACAGCACGTACATCCACCGCTCTACTACCCTGCCCTACCAGCCGAAGTGAGCTTCCGAGCTTTCGCCCCCTTGGGCGCTTGGAATGCCCAAGAGGCTTCGGGGCAGATGGCCGTAACGGAATCTATCACCGGTTGCGTCGACCTGCTCTATACCGACGAGGCATGGAAAGATGCTGCCTCGCAAGCCACCGCTCCCCAAGTGTCTTTGCGTTTCCAACATGCGCTGGCCCTGATACGGGTATTCGCCCGCTACAAGACGAAAGAGGACATGCAGCAATGGGGTGCCATCACCGACCTGCGGCTATCGGGCATTAATGGTAACCGGCAGAACCTCCCCGAAAGCATGATGCTCTTCTACGCCACCAACGGAGTGTACCCTATCCCCGTTTTACAGCCCCAACTACCATTTTACCGCATCAACCGCTCGCTTACCCACCCTTATACCAACAAAGCCTTCAGCGGACAGAACGAAATGCTCAGCCTGAACAGCCAACCACTGGGATACGTCATGACCGGCTGCCCCTCCAGCGGACTGGGTGGCATCACCGTGGAACTGAAATCGACCGGACATAGCACTTGGCAAACGCCCTCCACTCCTATCGCCACCGGACAGGCAGGGGCAGGCAAATACATCGACATCCACCTTACACTGGCCGAGAAAGGCAGGATAGAATACGACGTACGAGTGGACGACTGGAATGTCCTATCCCAGTTCGAGGAACTCACCGATACCGATTGGAAGGAGGCCAACGCCATCAACCTAAGCGCTTATGGAACAGCCAACTGCTACATAGTGAACGATGCCAACGCCAGTTACTATTTTGATGCCCGCACGCAAGGAAACGGCCTATCAACACCCGACGAAAGCTACATCCCCAACAACTCGATGAAGGGCACTCGTGCCCTCCTCCTCTGGTCCATGGGAGGCGATTCAAGCTTAGGAGAGAATAGTGTAGTGACAGACCTGCACTACGATCCTAAGGACCGTCGCATCTCCTTTCGCACTGCCGACACTCCATTGCCCGGCAACGCCTTGATAGCGCTGGCCGATGCCCAAAACCATATTCTCTGGTCGTGGCACATCTGGAAGACGAACTACAATCCGTACATCAACTATTCGGAAACCGATGCCTCGACCGTGGGATATGACACCTACTACCTATCCGCAGCAAACGGAAACAATGTAGGTGTACCCGGTGGCATACCCAACCCCCTGCAGATGATGAAACTCAACTTGGGCAGCCTCCACACCGCAGACAGCAAGAACTATAGCCCATCCGAGTACGGATTGTTCTATCAATGGGGACGTAAAGACCCCTTCCCCGCCGAGAAGGCAGCCATCACGTCAGCCATCGGCAACGGCTCGTTGACTTATGCCATAGAGCACCCCGGCACCTTTATGAAAGGTCATCAAGGTACCGAACTCAATTGGTTGCATCAAAACATCAGTGGCTTGTGGGGCGAGATAAAGGCCGACCCTGGAGCTACGGGCAACGCAACCGATTCTTGGGGGAAAAAGACTTGCTTCGACCCCTGCCCTCCCGGTTGGAGAGTGCCACCTATCCAAACTTGGAATAAGCTAAAGCCTACGGGCAGCAGCTGGCCGCAAGGTGCATCTTTCCTCTTCGATGGAATCTCGCCCACTTGGTATCCGGCAGCAGGGAACCTCAACGGGTTTACCGGTTTTTGGCAGGAAGCAGGGCATGAGGGATGGTACTGGAGCGCATCGACCTACCAGAACCAACAAGAGTTGTATGCCCGTCCTTTCTCTTTCAGCTCCTCAACCAATCTCCAACGGCAAAGCTACATAAGCACCTCCAACGGACACAACATCCGTTGCTGCCAAGAGTGACAGAAGAGTAAACCCTTCATCTTCCACATACCTACAAAAAAGAAATCCCCGTCCGGAGCAACTGTCCGACGGGGATTCCCATTTATTAATCAATCAAAATGAAGCTTTCGCTCTTTGCGGCTTAGTCTTTCAGTTTCGCCTTGATGAAGTCGCGGTTCAAGCGGGCAATGTTGCTGATAGAGACGTTCTTGGGACACTCGGCCTCGCAGGCGCGGGTGTTGGTACAGTTGCCAAATCCAAGTTCGTCCATCTTCGACAGCATGGCCTTGGCACGACGCATCGCCTCGGGCTTACCTTGCGGCAGCAGGTTGAGCTGGCTCACCTTAGCCGATACGAAAAGCATGGCCGACCCGTTCTTGCAGGCTGCCACGCAGGCACCACAGCCGATGCAGGAGGCAGCATCCATCGCCTCATCGGCAATGGGCTTCGGTATGAGGATAGCGTTGGCATCCTGCGGAGCGCCGGTACGTACGCTCACGTAGCCACCGGCTTGCATAATCTTGTCGTAGGCGGTACGGTCTACCATCAGGTCCTTGATGACCGGGAAGCCGGCCGAGCGCCACGGCTCTACGGTGATGACGTCGCCATCGTGGAAACGGCGCATGTAGAGCTGGCAGGTGGTAGCTCCCGTGGCGGGACCATGGGGATGTCCGTTGATGTAGAGCGAGCACATGCCGCAGATGCCCTCGCGACAGTCGTGGTCGAATACGATAGGCTCCTTCTTCTCGCTGATGAGCTGCTCGTTGAGGATGTCCAGCATCTCGAGGAAAGAAGTATCGCCGGGGATATCTTTCATTGGGTAGGTTTCAAAAGCGCCTTTAGCTTTCGGACCGGCCTGGCGCCACACCTTCAGTGTAAATGATATATTTTTATCCATGTTACTTTGATTCTTTTAATTGTTCCACTTCACCGATTAGCTCTTGTAGTTACGAGTCTGAACCTTGATAGCTTCGTACACAAGCGGCTCTTTGTAGAGTACGGGTGCCTTCTCGTCGTCGCCTTGGTATTCCCAGCACGATACGTAGAAGAAGTTCTCGTCGTCGCGCTTGGCTTCGCCCTCTTCCGTCTGGTACTCCTCACGGAAGTGTCCACCGCAGCTCTCGTTGCGGTTCAGCGCGTCGTAGGCGATCAGCTCGCCCATGGTGATGAAGTCGTACAGACGGATGGCCTTGTCAAGCTCCACGTTCATACCTTCTTTCGAGCCGGGAATGAATAGGTTGGTCTCGAACTCCTTACGGATTTCTTTCAGCTTGGCCAAGCCCGTCTTCAGGCCTTCGGCCGTACGGCCCATGCCCATGTATTCCCACATCACGTGACCCAGCTCCTTGTGGATGGAGTCTACGGACTTGTTACCCTTGATGCTCATCAGCTTGTCCACCTTTGCCTGCACGGCTTTCTCGGTAGCCACGAACTCGGGCAGGTCGGTCGAGAAGCGGGGAACGGTGATTTGGTCGGACAGGTAGTT
>JAISIX010000037.1 GCA_031261805.1 Mediterranea sp. (in: CFB group bacteria) | reverse complement strand
ATTTCGTGAGGAAATCAGGGAGTTGCTTTACGTCGCTTCTTTCTTAGGAGTGGAGCTGGAGGGAATCGAACCCTCGTCCAAACGAGGAAATCATAAGCTTTCTACATGCTTATCTTTGCCTAAATTTTCGTGCAGGAGCAGAACCAAAGCCATCAACGCCTGCCTTATCCTCTAAAGTTTCGCCGACGGCGCGAGGCCACCGCCAACTATCCCCGATGTAACTGCACCACTTAGCCGGAATGCTTCGGAGCAACAGCTTCCGAGTGATGTCTCGTCCCAGCACCTAGTACCGGGATTAAGCATAGTCTACTATGATTCGACTACGCAGCAAGAGCGTAATTTGTTTCGCCAGATAATGGTTTGATAACTGATATTTAAGTGGAAATTACCGACCCACTGCATGCTTACTCACCATTTCTGCCCGCTGTCAAATCCAGTCAACCCCATGATTTTATAACGGTCTAATAATCAAAAGAGTACAGCGTTGTTTCTAATCTTGGGTAACAAACCAGTAACAAAAGGTACATTTATAACACCCCGTCGTTGTATTCTTTGATGCAAAGATAGGTATTCTTTTCATATCGCCAACTATCTACCGGCAAAAAACTGCTGGTACGATGGAGGGATGGCATTGAGTACAAACCGGCGTCTCTGTACGTCCCTCTACAAAAGAAAGAATCATAGAATGAACAGCCGGCTGAAATTCTCCCTGTTTGCTTGCTCCCTCATGGCGGCGCTCTTGATATGCTCCGCCCCTACGGCTTATGCGCAGCTGTGGGAGCGGTCATTGCGTGCGCAATTTGTGCGTCCCGCTGCCGAGGCGAAACCCTGGACCTTTTGGTACTGGATGTACGGGGCCGTCTCCGAGAAAGGCATCACCGCCGACCTCGAAGCGATGAAGCAGGCTGGGCTGGGAGGAGCCTACCTCATGCCGATCAAGGGGGTGAAGGAAGGACCGCAATACGACGGGCAGGCACAACAGCTCTCGCCGGAATGGTGGAAGCGGGTAGGCTTCGCCCTGCGTGAGGCGGACCGACTGGGGCTGAAGTTGGGTATGCACATTTGCGATGGCTTTGCCTTGGCCGGAGGCCCTTGGATTACACCGACGGAGTCCATGCAGAAAGTGGTGTGGAGCGACACCATCGTGGACGGAGGCAAGCTGAAGGTGCTCAAACTGTCACGTCCGGAGGCTTACGAGGGCTATTACGAGGACATTGCCACCTTTGCCCTGCCGGCCGACGACCAGCCCGATGAACAACCCGCCAAGATTACTTGCGCCAACCTGGATACCAACGCCGGGGTAAGCCCCGCCCGTACCGTTAGCATCGATTCGGCGGGTGTCATTCGCTCTTCCTATCCCTGCTACATACAGTACGAGTATGTGCGTCCCTTCACCTGCCGCAACATCGAGGTGGTGACGGGGGGCAATAACTATGAAGCCCATCGCCTACGGGTGATGGCGAGCGACGACGGCGTGCACTACCGCCTCGTGAAACAACTTGTCCCCGCTCGCCAAGGGTGGCAGGACATCGACCAGAACTCCACGCAAGCCATCCCTCCCACCACCGCCCGCTACTTCCGTTTCTACTGGACACCCGCGGGTAGCGAGCCGGGCAGCGAAGACCTCGACGCGGCCAAGTGGAAGCCCAACCTGAAGATAAAGAAACTGCGCTTGCACCGTGAGGCGCGTCTCGACCAATGGGAAGGCAAGGCTGGGCTGGTGTGGCGCATCGCCCCCGATACGCGGGAGGAGGAGATAGGGCGGAAGGATTGCTGCGCCCTCTCGCAAGTCATCAACCTCACCCCACACTGTCGGGCCGGCGAGCTGATAGTCAGGCTACCCAAAGGACGCTGGAAGCTCCTGCGTATGGGGCATACCTCCACGGGACATACCAATGCCACGGGCGGAGGAGGTCGGGGGCTGGAGTGCGATAAGTTCAGCAGGGAGGCCGTGCGGGTGCAGTTCAACCACTGGTTCGCGCAGATATTCGAGAAGACCGACGCGGCAGTGGCCCGCCGGGTGCTGAAGTATATGCACGTGGACAGCTGGGAGTGTGGTAGCCAGAACTGGAGTGCTGGCTTTGCCACTGAGTTCAAGAAACGGAGGGGATACGACCTGATGCCCTACCTTCCCTTATTGGCAGGCATCCCGCTGGAGAGCGCCGCCCGTAGCGAGCAGGTGCTACGCGACGTGCGCACCACCATCGGCGAGCTGGTGGTCGATGTGTTCTACCAGACCTTGGCCGATTGTGCCAAGGCGTACGACTGTCAGTTCTCCGCCGAGTGCGTGGCGCCCACGATGGTGAGTGACGGGATGCTCCACTACCAAAAGGTAGACCTCCCCATGGGCGAGTTCTGGCTCAACAGTCCCACGCACGACAAGCCCAACGACATGCTCGACGCCATCAGCGGAGCGCACCTTTATGGCAAGAATATCATTCAGGCAGAGGGATGCACTGAGGTGCGGGGTACGTGGGACGAAACCCCGGCGATGCTCAAACCCCTATTGGACCGCAACTATGCCTTGGGCATCAACCGCCTCTTCTTCCACGTCTATGTGCACAACCCCTGGATGGATCGCCGGCCGGGCATGACGCTCGACGGTATCGGCCTCTTCTTCCAGCGCGACCAGACCTGGTGGAACCATGGTGCCAAGGCGCTGGCCGACTATGCCGCCCGCTGCCAGACGCTCCTGCAATACGGCCATCCGGTGGTGGACATCGCCGTCTTTACCGGTGAGGAGATGCCCCGTCGTGCTGTGCTTCCCGAGCGGTTGGTACCCTCGTTGCCCGGCATCTTCGGGCGGGAAAGGGTAGAGAGCGAACGTCTCCGACTGCTCAACGAGGGGCAGCCGTTGGCCGTGCGTCCGGTGGGGGTCACCCATTCGGCCAACATGGCGTTGCCCGAGCGGTGGGTCAACCCCCTCCGCGGATACGCCTACGATAGTTTCAACCGCGATGCCCTGTTGCGCTTGGCTACGGTGAGAGACGGACGGCTTACCCTACCCGGCGGAGCCTCGTACCAGCTGCTTGTGCTGCCGTTGCGTAGGCCTATGGACCCCAACCCTGTGCCATTGTCGGACCCGGTGAAACAGAAGATAAAAGAGTGGGAAGCCGCCGGACTGGCCGTTCCCCAAGTACCTTATACGGCCGATGACTTTTCGGCCTACGGCGTGGCGCGCGACGTGGTGTTGCCACCCGACGTGGCTTGGACGCATCGGCAGGGTGCGGAGGCCGACATCTACTTCGTGGCCAATCAGCTGGCCAAACGCCGCACCTTCAGTGCCAGCCTGCGTAGGGCAGGGGGACAGCCCGAATTGTGGAACCCACAGACGGGCGAGATAACCACCCCTGCTGCCTGCACCGAGAAGGAGGGGCGTACGGAGGTCGGGCTGACGCTCGAACCTTACGAGTCGACGTTCATCGTCTTCCCCACGAAGGCGTGGGGCGTGAAGAAGAGCGCACCGGAGAAAAGCCTGACCCTCGCCCTGCAACCATCGGAATACACGGTGACCTTCACCGCGAACGGTAAAAGCGTGAGGCGCGACCGGCTTTTCGACTGGAGTCGTGAGGCCGACGAGGGGATACGTTACTATTCGGGCACGGCTGTCTACCGTACCACCTTCGAGTGGAAACACGACCGGGAGCGGGAGGCGCGTGTCTACCTGTTGCTGGGCGATGTGAAAGACATCGCCTCCGTACGCCTCAATGGCAAGGAGTGCGGCACCGCCTGGACCGCTCCTTACCGTGTGCCTATCGGCACGGCCATCAAGAAAGGTACCAACGTCCTGGAGATAGAAGTGACCAATACCTGGGCCAACGCCCTGCAGGGTGCCGACGAAGGGAAACCTTCTTTCGAGGGTATCTGGACGAATGCCAAGTACCGCAGGGCGGAGAAGGCCTTGCTCCCTGCCGGGTTGCTGGGACCACTAAGCATTGAGTTTGTAATATAGATAAAAGGATATGAAGAATCGTACATTCAGAAACAAGACATTAGGAGCAGCCCTCCTGCTTGCCGCCTGCCTGCCCCTGCGGGCAGAGGTGAAGCTACCCGCCATCTTTGCCGATGGCATGGTGATGCAACAACAAACCAACGCCAACCTCTGGGGCACGGCCACGCCGGGCAAGCAGGTGACGGTGGTGACTGGCTGGGACAACAAGCAACATACGGCCTCGGCCGACAAAAATGGAAACTGGCACCTCTCCGTAGCCACCCCCGTTGCAGGCGGACCTTATACGCTCACCTTCAGCGATGGCACGAAGAAGACGCTCACAAACATTCTCATCGGGGAGCTGTGGCTCTGCTCCGGACAGAGCAATATGGAGATGCCGATGAAGGGCTACAAAAACCAGCCGGTGGCCCATGCCACCATGGACATCTTGCGTAGCGCCAACCCACAGATGCGCCTCTTCACGGTGAAGCGTACCTCCACCTTCGAGCCGCAGGCCGACGTGGTAGGGACGTGGAGCGAGGCCACCCCCGAAAGCGTGCGAGGCTTCAGTGCCACCGCCTATTACTTCGGACGGTTGGTGAACGAGGTGTTGAAGGTACCCGTAGGCTTAGTCGTCACCTCGTGGGGTGGCTCCGCCTGCGAGGCATGGATGCGGGCCGACTGGCTCAAGGCGTTTCCCGATGCCAAGTTGCCGCATTCGCAGGCCGACATCAAGTCGCCCAACCGCACGCCGACAGCACTCTACAACGGTATGCTGCATCCGCTCATCGGGCTGACGATGCGAGGTGTCATCTGGTACCAAGGCGAGGACAACTGTAACCGTGCCCATACGTATGCCGATATGTTTGCTACGCTCATCAAGGGCTGGCGTTCGGTATGGGGCGAGGGCGATTTTCCCTTCTATTACTGCCAGATAGCGCCGTACGACTACAGCCTCATCACGGCCAAGGGCGAACCGGTGGTCAATTCCGCCTACCTGCGCGAGGCACAGGCGAAGGTGGAACTCCGTGTGCCCAACACCGGCATGGCGGTGCTGCTCGATGCCGGACTGCGCGAGGGTATCCATCCGCTCAAGAA
>JAISIX010000028.1 GCA_031261805.1 Mediterranea sp. (in: CFB group bacteria) | reverse complement strand
CATCTGCCCGTCCTCATCGTTGCGCTCGGCCCGCAGGTCCAGCTCCCTGATGATACAAGACGGATGACGCTCGCGCATGTACTGCCTGAATCCAATTTCCCGGTTCTCCTGCTGATTGGAGCCTACGATGCCTTCGTGTATCTTGCGGAAGATGACCACTTCCCGTTCGTCGCGCGCCAGCAACATCATCATCCGGGCGGCGAAGTAACCACTCTGGTGTGAGTTCTGCCCAAAGAAGGCCAAGGGTGGATGCTCGGCGATGTTGGAGTCTATATATATATAAGGTATGTCGGCAGCCCGTAGCCCGTCGGCAAAGCCCTGCGCGTACTGCGGGGCGGTGGGGGCCATGATGACGCCGTCGGGGCGCTCGCCGAGGATGGCTTGGCCTGCGTCTACGAAGGAGTGGTAGTCGTAGGGGTCGTAGTAGCGGGTGACGATGGAGACGTTGAAGTCGGAGTAGGCCATCACTGCCTCGCCGATGCCGTTCTCCACAGCCGTCCAGTACTCACCCCCGAGGTGGGCGGGCAGCAGGCACACATAGGAGTAGCGCCTGTTGGAGGCCAGCGCACTGGCATACATATTTGGTTGGTAGTCGAGCTGTTTGAGTATCTCTTCTACACGTTTCTTGCTGGCTTTCGACACACCGGCGCGGCCATGCAACACACGATCCACCGTCCCTACCGACACGTCGGCCAGCCGGGCGATGTCCTTAATCCTGATTCTTTCGGGCAACTTAGTCATAACAATCTTCGCAATATAAAGGGGTCTGTGTTCGCACACACTGATAATTCGCCTATTTTCGACACAAATATATAACAATTTTTGTTATTACGAAAATAGTCGTATCTTTGTGCCCGCACACGGAATCCAAGCAGTGCGAGCCAAAGGTCGGGTTAATATTAGCTTAATCAGCCTATTAATCGCCGTTTGAACTCCTCTATGACAGATTGAAAGCATCAATAGCAACGTAGAATTTAAAATCATAAGATTATGGGAAAGAAAGTCGTTACATTAGGCGAGATTATGCTACGTTTGTCCACACCGGGCAACACCCGTTTCATTCAGTCCGACTCCTTCGATGTGGTATATGGAGGCGGTGAAGCCAACGTGGCGGTGAGCTGTGCCAACTATGGGCACGAGGCCTACTTCGTAACCAAACTGCCGAAACACGAAATCGGGCAGTCGGCCGTGAACGCCCTGCGCAAGTACGGTGTGAAAACCGACTTCATCGCCCGCGGCGGCGACCGTGTGGGCATCTACTACTTAGAGACGGGCGCCTCCATGCGCCCCAGCAAGGTCATCTACGACCGTGCACACTCCTCCATCGCCGAGGCCAACCCCAGCGACTTCGACTTCGACGTCATCATGGAGGGAGCCGACTGGTTTCACTGGTCGGGCATCACCCCCGCCATCTCCGACAAAGCCGCCGAGCTGACCCGCCTGGCCTGCGAGGCTGCCAAGCGTCACGGTGTCACCGTATCGGTCGACCTCAACTTCCGTAAGAAGCTATGGACGAAAGAGAAGGCGCAGTCCATCATGAAACCGCTGATGAAGTACGTCGACGTGTGCATCGGCAACGAGGAGGACGCCGAACTCTGCTTAGGCTTCAAGCCCGAGGCCGACGTGGCCGCCGGACACACCGATGCCGAAGGCTATAAGGGCATCTTCCAACAGATGATGCAGGCCTTTGGCTTCAAGTACGTCATCTCCACCCTCCGCGAGTCCTTCTCGGCCACACACAACGGCTGGAAGGCAATGATCTACAACGGCAAGGAGTTCTATACCTCCAAGCGCTACGACATCGACCCCATCATCGACCGCGTGGGCGGTGGCGACTCCTTTGCGGGCGGCATCATCCACGGACTGCTCACCAAGGCCAACCAAGGCGAGGCCCTCGAGTTTGCCGTAGCGGCATCGGCCCTCAAGCATACCATCAACGGCGACTTCAACTTAGTGTCGGCCGAAGAGGTGGAAGCCTTGGCAGGTGGCGACGCCAGCGGCCGGGTACAACGATAATCATACGTAGGAGGCAGCGGAACGACTCGTTCTCTCCGCTCCACTAACAAAGAATATAGAAATGGCAAAATTCGATAAGCTGGCCGTCTTGAACAAGATTGGCTCTACGGGCATGGTGCCCGTGTTCTACCACAAAGACGCCGAAGTGGCGAAGCAAGTGGTAAAAGCGTGCTACGAAGGTGGCGTGCGTGCGTTTGAGTTCACCAATCGCGGCGACTTCGCCCAAGAGGTGTTTGCCGAAGTGGTGAAGTTCGCCGCCAAGGAGTG
The DNA here is from genome assembly GCA_031261805.1 of Mediterranea sp. (in: CFB group bacteria). Lineage (GTDB taxonomy): Bacteria > Bacteroidota > Bacteroidia > Bacteroidales > Bacteroidaceae > Bacteroides. The sequence goes on along the minus strand of JAISIX010000028.1, from coordinate 2,505 downwards.
TCCGGAGATGGCCATCGGCATCGGCACGGTGGTAGACCCCGGCACAGCCTCTATGTACATACAGATGGGAGCCAACTTCGTGGTAGGCCCGCTGTTCAACCCCAAAATAGCCAAGGTGTGCAACCGCCGCTTGGTACCTTACGCCCCGGGATGTGGTACGGTGTCGGAGATTGGCTTCGCACAGGAGCTGGGCTGCGACCTCTGCAAAGTATTCCCCGGCGACGTCTATGGCCCTAACTTCGTGAAGGGCATGATGGCACCCATGCCGTGGTCCAAACTGATGGTGACCGGTGGCGTAGAGCCGACGAAAGAGAACCTCACCGCTTGGATTAAGGCTGGGGTCTATTGCGTGGGCATGGGTTCGAAGCTGTTCCCCAAAGAGAAGGTAGCAGCCAAAGACTGGGCGTACGTGACCGCCAAGTGCCAAGAGGCGCTGGGCTACATCGCCGAAGCACGTCAGTAACGAATATAAAAAGAGACATCAGGCGTGAGCCTGTACGACGGGGAGACCCGCTCATTTTGTTTAAAGGTGTTTAAAGGGGACAGGCCATCGAAACAATCAATACGATTCGTTTCGGTGGCTTGTTTTCGTAAAGAAAGCCCATATACAGTTGTATCATAAGAGAGAAAGGGCTATCTTTGCCTCACAACGTATTAAAAAAGGAGTGACTATGGCATTTACACTACCCACCCGCTTGTTTCCGATAGGGATACAGAACTTCGAGCAGCTGCGTACGCTGAACTACGTGTACGTAGACAAGACAGAACTGGTATATCGGATGGTAAAGACTGGAATGGTATACTTCCTGAATCGTCCCCGCCGCTTCGGCAAGAGCCTGCTACTCTCTACCCTGAAGGCTTACTTCGAGGGGAAGAAACATCTCTTCGAAGGGTTGGCCATGGAGCAGCTGGAGCAGGACTGGACGGTGTATCCAGTGCTGCACATCTCCTTTGCCCGAACACGATATACCACGTTGAGGAACTTAGAAGGGCTACTGAACATCCAGCTCATAGAATGGGAAAGACGATATGGTAGCGACGTGGCCGAAAATTCTTACGCACAACGATTTGAAGGCATCATCCGCCGAGCTTACGAACAGACCGGTAGACCCGTGGTCATCCTTATCGACGAATACGACTCACCCATGCTGGATAGCACCGGAGAGGAGGAATTGCAAGAAGCATTGCGCAACACCATGCGCGAGTTCTTCAGCCCGCTGAAAGACAGTGTGGAGTCCATTCGTTTCCTTTTCATCACCGGTATCACCAAGTTCAGCCAGATGAGTATCTTCAGCGAGCTGAACAACTTGGAGAATATCAGCATGGACCCCGCGTATGATGCGGTTTGCGGCATTACGGAGAGCGAGCTACTGACGGTCTTCAAGCCGGATATAGAGGCTCTGGCTGATAGGAACAAGGAGACTTACGAAGAAGCATGCGCCCACCTCAAGCGGCTGTACGACGGCTATCACTTCACGGATGGGAGCGAGGACGTGTACAATCCTTTCAGCATCATCAACGTATTGAAGCAGCGTCGATACGGTAGTTTTTGGTACTCCACCGGCACGCCCACCTTCCTGATAGAGCTACTCCACAGCCGAAACATGAAGCTGATGGAGTTGGAGGAATGCGAGTGCTTGCCAGAGGCGTTCGACAAGTCGACCGAGATGCTGACCGACCCCATCCCCGTGCTTTACCAAAGCGGATACCTTACCATCAAAGCTTTCCGGAATGGAGTTTATACGCTGGGCTTCCCTAACGAGGAGGTGCGCTATGGCTTCTTGCGCTCGCTACTCCCCGCCGTCATGGCACATAGCGAGATGGAGAACGACATGAGCACCATCGCCATGATGCGCTCGCTCGAGAAGGGCGACATCGAAGCCTGCATGACGCGCCTGCGCTCCTTCATCGCCTCCATTCCCTACGAGAAGAAGAGCGACAACGAGTCACGCTTCGAGACCATCTTCTACCTCTTCTTCACACTGATGGGGCAGCTGGTACAGACGCAAGTGAAGACCTCGGCAGGACGCATCGACGCCGTAGTAACCAATGCCGACTACGTCTACGTGTTCGAACTCAAGGTCGATGCCACCCCCGAGGAAGCGTTGGTACAAATTGACGACAAGGGCTACACCATCGGCTACGAGGCCGGACAACGGCAAGTGGTGAAGATAGGCGTAAGCTACGACAAGCAGACGCGTGGCATCGCAGGCTGGAAGGTGGGATAAGCTTGACTTCAAACTCTGTCATTCACTCGGCATGGCGTTTGTGACAGTTGGGCTTGCCGATAAACTGGAGGTTATGTTAGTGATTAGCGGTAAGTGATGAGTGATTAGCCGTACACGATTCTGACACGGCGGTGGTAACTGAAATCCTCCTCTCCCGCGGAGGGGAGGTGCCTGAAAGGAGGGGAGGGACAAATAATGAACGTACATATTTATATTACACCATCCAACGCGCCTTCTATTCTTGATTATTGTATCAAATAGGCATTCTGCTTTTTTG
>JAISIX010000012.1 GCA_031261805.1 Mediterranea sp. (in: CFB group bacteria) | reverse complement strand
CGTATTTGTCAATCACGTAGCGCAGGTAGGTGGCGGCCTCCTCGTGGTTGAAGCCAAGCATCTCGAGGAACTCGGGTTCCAAGGTCAGTATCTCGGCCACGTTGTAACCACTCGTGAGGTCGTCCATGGTGACGGGCAGCACGCCTGTACAGAAGCAGGTGCGGACGGTCCCCTGCCCCAAGCCTCCCTTGATGATTTTGAAGAAGGTACGCAGGAAGCTGTCCTTCGTGGTAACCAACTCGTAGAGCGAGTCCTTGTAGGCGGTGAGCAGCTGGTTGGTGAAGTTGTCGTACTCGTCGATGAGGATGTAGAGAGGTGGTAACTGCCTGCTGCCTACCCATGTTGCTATTTCTCCCAGCATGTCGGAGGCTACTTGGGTATCCCTAAACTTGAACTCTTTGAGAATCTCTCGATATCTGTAGGCGAAGCCCTCAATGACAGGGCAAGCCATGTTGTTGAAGCTCTTCGCCAGTCCCTCCATGTCGTCGGCCATCGCCAAGGTGGAGAATTCGAACCGCAACACCATGAATTTATTATGCTCGGCCGTGGGGTGACTGCCGATATACGTTCCACCAAAAAGGCTCTCAAAGCGGTCGGCCTCGTTGATGTCGTAGTAGTACGCCAAGGTGGATACCAGCAGGCTCTTGCCGAACCGACGGGGACGCAGGAAGACGGGAGCTTTGTATTTCTCCAAGAGAGGGATATGTTTCGTCTTGTCCACATAGTAGAATCCACGCTCGCGCAACTCTGCGAAGTTGGCGATGGCATACGGGATGGTGATGGCAGCTTGCATACTTTTCAATCTATTAAATGATTACTCCTACAAAGATAGGCAGCTTATGTTTGCCTTCCAAATAACTTTCTTCCTATTTTATCTTCTCCCGCAGCTTCGTCAGGTATCGCTTCATGCCTTCGGCATCTTTGTTCTCGATGATGGTGAGCAGGTTTTTCAGCTCAGTACGTATGCCGGCCACCTGTGCCGGTGTGCGGGGGTTGAAGAGGATTTCTTGCAGTAGGTAGTCGTCTTCGCTAAGCAGTCCTTGGGCGATGGCCCAATGCTTTTTGAACGTGGTACCCGGCGCTTCTTGGTGCTTCATCAGGGCAGTGAAGACGAAGGTGGAGACGAAGGGGATAGAGAGGGAGTAGGCTACCGTCTCGTCGTGCTCCTCGAAGGTGTACTCGAAGATGTGCAGGTGAAGCGTCTGGTAGAGGTCCTTGAAGAAGATGCGCCCCAAGTGGTCGCCCTCGCTGATGATGATGGCGTTCTCGTTGCTCAGGTTGCTTAGGCTGGCAAACGTAGGGCCGAACATGGGGTGCGAGGAGACATAGCGGAAGCCGCTCTCTTCATAAAACGCTTTCAGGCCTGTCTTCACCGAGGCGATGTCGCTGATGATGCAGTCTTTGGGCAGCAACGGCAACACCTGTCGGAAGGCTTCCAGTGTGTACTTCACCGTGGCGGCGTTGATGACCAACTCTGGCTCGAACTCCTTAATCTCGTCAAGGGTAGTGAACCTGTATGTATTGTACACGAAGCGCAACTGGTGCGGGTTGACGTCGTACACCGCCGTCTCGTGCTGAAAACTCAAGATGTCTGTAAAGAAGGAACCCATCTTGCCGGCTCCAAGAATCAGTATTCTCATGTTGTTAGTGATTAGTGGTTAGTGATTAACGGTTAGTGATTAGTGATTAGCACTGACTACTGCAGCTAATCACTAATCACTACTCACTAATCACTTATTAATGATTTCCATCTGTTGTCGCACGGACTCTTCGTGGATGGCCTCGAAGATGACCTTCATAAAGTCGGCCGACATGCCGCATTGTTCACCTTCGGCCCCACGCTTTTCGAGTATTTCGTTGTAGCGTCCGGCTTGCAGTACGGTCATGCCGTGCTCCTTCTTGTAGGTGCCAATCTCGCGTGAGATGCGCATCCGCTTGGAGAGTTCCTGTATGATGTTGTCGTCGCATTCATCAATCTGCTTGCGCAATTGGGCGAGGTTCTCGGTCGTCTGTGTCTCGGTGCGGATGACGAGGAGGTTGAGGATGTAGTCGAGCACGTCGGGTGTCACCTGCTGTGCGGCGTCGCTCCAGGCGCAGTCGGGGTTGCAGTGGCTTTCTACTATCAGGCCGTCGAAGTTGAGGTCCATGGCCTGCTGGCAGATGGGTGCCACCAGCTCCCGCTTGCCACCAATGTGGCTGGGGTCGCAGAATATGGGTAGCTCGGGCAGGCGACGGCGTAGCTCGATGGGGATGTGCCACTGCGGCAGGTTGCGGTATATCTTCTTGTCGTAGCTGCTGAAGCCTCGGTGTATGGCGCCGAGGCGCTTCAGGCCGGCGTTGTTGATACGCTCCAAAGCGCCTATCCATAGGTCGAGGTCGGGGTTTACGGGATTCTTCACCAGCACGGGGATGTCCACGCCCTTGAGTGCGTCGGCTATCTCCTGCACGGCGAAGGGATTGGCGGTGGTGCGAGCGCCCACCCATAGAATGTCGATGCCAGCCTTTAGGCATTCGTACACGTGCTTGGCGGTGGCTACCTCGGTGGCGACGTACATACCCGTCTCCTTCTTCACCTCCTTGAGCCAAGGCAGGCCTTCTACGCCTACCCCCTCGAAGCCGCCCGGCTTGGTGCGGGGCTTCCAGATGCCGGCACGGAATATCTTCATGCCGCGGGCCGCCAACTGTTTGGCGGTCTCCATCACTTGGTCTTCTGTCTCTGCGCTACAGGGGCCGGCTATCACGATAGGCCGCTTGGGTTCGATGCCCGGTAGCAAAATTGATTCAAGTTCCATATCTTCTTCGTTTTTTGTTTATTCATTAATTAGTAACGATGCTCTTGATGCGTGCCAATGCCTCGGCCAGTTTCTCGTCCTTGCAGCAGAGGGAGATGCGGATGTAGCGTGCCCCGTTACTGCCAAAGATGAAGCCGGGGGTGATGAACACTCGTGCTTGGTGCAACACCCGCTCGGTAAGCTCCTCCACGTCGCGGCAGCTGTCGGGAATCTTCCCCCAAAGGAACATCCCTACCTGTCGCTCGTCGTAGGTGCACCCCAGCGTGTCCATGATCTCTCCCGCCAGGTGGCGGCGGTTACGGTAGTTACGGTTGTTGCCGGCATACCAGTCGGCATCGGCCTCAAGCGCCGTGGCGGCAGCCAGCTGCATGGCTCGGAACATGCCGCTGTCGATGTTGCTCTTCACCTTGAGCACCCACTGCACAAACTCGGCGTTGGAGGCGAGCATGGCGATGCGCCATCCCGGCATGTTGTGGCTCTTACTCATGGAGTTCAGCTCGATGCAGCACTCCTTGGCTCCGGGCACGCTGAGGATGCTCAGCGGATGGTCGTTGAGGATGAAGCTGTACGGGTTGTCGTTCACCACCACGATGCCTTTGCGGCGGGCGAAGTCCACCAGGCGTTGGTACAGCTCCGGCGTGGCGTTGGCACCGGTGGGCATCTGCGGGTAGTTGGTCCACATCAGTTTCACGCGGCTCAGGTCCATCTGCTCCAAGGCGTCGAAGTCGGGCTGCCAGCCGGTAGCCTCCAGCAGGTCGTAGGGCACCACCTCCGCTCCCAGCAGCTTGCTCAGGGAGGTGTAGGTGGGGTAACCGGGGTTGGGCACCAGCACCTGCTCGCCGGGGTTGACAAAGGCGAGGGTAACATGCAGGATACCCTCCTTCGACCCGATGAGGGGCTGTATCTCCGTCTGTGCGTCCAGCTCCACGTCATACCAGCGCTTGTACCAGGCGGCAAAGGCTTGGCGCAGCTCGGGGATGCCCACGTAGGGCTGGTAGCCATGCCCGTTGGGGTCTTGCGCATTGCGACACAGCGTATCAATGGTTTTCGCCGAAGGGGGCATGTCGGGGCTTCCGATGCCGAGGCTGATGACGTCCAGCCCTTCGGCGTTCATCTGCGCCACCTCTTTCAGTTTCTTCGAGAAGTAGTATTCGCTCACGCCGCCCAGTCGGTTGGCAGGCGCTACCTTATAAGCTTGATTTTCCTTCTGCATATTCTCCTAATATTTTAAGTTCCTTGGTCAATGGGGTGATAGCCGCGATGGACTGTTTGTAGCGCAGGTAGTCGTCGAAGGTGACGTCGACGTAGAACTGGTACTCCCACTCCCGTCCGATGATGGGCAGCGACTGTATCTTGGTGAGGTTGATGCGGTAGAACGAGAGGATGGAGAGTACCTGCGAGAGGCTACCCTCGGTGTGTGGCAGGGTGAAGACGATGTTGGCCTTGTTGAGGCTCCGCTTGTGTGCCTGCCGCAGCTCGTCCACTTGCCAAGGGTCGGAGACCACGAGGAAGCGGGTGAAGTTGTGCTTGTTGGTTTCGATACCCTCCTCGAGTACCTTCATGCCATAGAGGTCGGCGGCGGCGTGTGAGCAGATGGCAGCGTGTCCCCGTAGGTTCTCGCGGCGGATGGTCTCGGCGCTGAGGGCAGTGTCTTCGGCTTCTACCACCTTGAGGCCGGGGTGTCGACCCAAGAAGTCTCGGCACTGCATCAAGGCGATGGGGTGCGAGTTGACCTCCGTGAGGTCGTCCCATCCCTCGTCGGGTAGGCAGACGAAGCAGTGCGAGATGCGCAGCTTGTACTCACCGATGATTTGCGTGCCGCTCTGCCTCAGCAACTCGTTGTTGTGCAGCAGGCTACCCGCTATGGTGTTTTCGATGGCCAGCATACCCACCACCTGACTGTCGCGGCGGATGGCCTCGAACACATCTTCGAACTCGGCGCAGCAGAGGAGCTGTATCTCCTCCCCGTCGAAGTACTTGTGCGCGGCTATATCGTGGTAGGAGCCGAGCGTCCCTTGAATGGCTACTTTCTTCATTGTTCTATGGGCGTTTATAGCATAAAAAAATCCCGCGTCCATGGTCGGAGCGGGATTCATATCGTTTCTTGTTTCCTATCTTCAGTCCTTAAGCGTCACTGTCACTTGACACATACAAACTCCCGCTCTACTTTATGGCTAAAGTAAAAGTAAAAAAAGAAGCTGTATATGTAAGACAATGCTTTCATTCTTGATTCATTATTCTTTTGAATACGGGGCAAAAGTAATAAATTTCCGTCATAAGCAAGCAAAAAGCGAACTTTTTCTTCTTTTTTTTAGCAATACACAGAAAATTGTGCCCTTCATTTCCTTTCGGTCGCATTGCTGTTGTGCTTTGTCCGGTCAGTTCCCTCGCACAACATAGCGCGCTGTTTCGCACAAAGTATCTCCCTGCTTCGCACACTTTAGTCCTTCGCTTCGCACAAATTAGTTCTGATGGGTATAGGCATTCTTTCTTTTGCCTATAGGCAAAAGAAAGAATGCCTATAGGCGGAAGCAAGTTTGCCTATAGGCAAAAGAACTAATTTGTGCGAAGCGAAGGACTAAAGTGTGCAAAGCGAAGAAGTAAATGGTGCGAAAGAGGAGAATAGTGTGTGAACAGGAGGTCGGGAGTGTTTAGAAACAGTTTATCCAGAGAAACAAGGCGCTTTTTTTGTCGTTTAAAAGATAATTACTTATATTTGTAGCCGTAAAGACGAACCAAAACCCTTGTGATAAATATGAAGAATATAGTCTTTCTAACCATTTTTGTTTTGGTATGCTGGGGCAGCTCAATCTCCTCGGTACCCACTATTCCCGTTCGTACTTCTATGGATAGCGACCTCGTGGCGGATAGCTTGTTTGAGCAAGCCAATGAATGTGTCCGCATTGGCGAGAGATGCCGCATCGAAGGGAAGCAGGACTCCGCTGTACTGTTCCTAAGTCAAGCCGTCGAACTGGGAAAGCATCATGTGCATTATCAAGATAGCATCAGAAATGTAGAGCATGAAGTGTCCACCATGTTGGAGCATTCCATCGTTCTCCACCGAACGATTTATTCTGCCGCAACCATCTGCCTTCTGCTGGTCTCTGGTGTTTGGATAACATGCCATAGTATTCGGCGACATAAGAAGGGAGAACTTTCTCCTTCTATAGATTATGACTGTTTTAGAAAGGAGTTGCTTGCCAACGATATATATAAGGATATAAGGGCTTGTGTCTTGCAGATAGGATGCATTGAGAACGCCAACGAGAAAGCTGTCGTGGAAAAACATGTGAAAACGTTGGTTTATAGTCTGCAAGAGGAGTTGCTCCCCACTTACCGGCTTCATTTGAAAGACAAATATCCTAAGCTAAGCGATGATGACCTCTATTTCTGCATTCTCCGGCTATTAGGACTTTCGGCCATAGAGATAGGTTGCTGCATTGGGCGTACCCGAGATGCCGTCTACAAAAAGGAGAAGCCACTGCTAAAGAAAATGGGAGTTGACGAGACTGTAGACTTATTGGAACTTCTCCTGAATGTGTAGAATGGCTAAAACTATACAACGATTATACAGACTTGAGCTAAAACTATACATGAGCTATACATGCTGATTATAAAGGAAGGCGGATATTTGCAATAGGTATTTGTCTTTTTCATTATTACGAGTGACAATGCCTTTTATTATCGGCACGTTTGTGCTCATGTCGTTTAAAAAAGGCTCTATTTTAAATGATATGTGAATATGTATAGAGCCTCTAAATATGTAGTATTATGAAGATTATTAATGATTTTGAGTCGCAAAGATGCGAAAAAGACAGTGGTGTTAAATGTTTTGTGCAAGCTGCACTTGCGGCAGCTGGACCATTATTGGCAAGTTGTGCATCTCCATCTGTAGCATTCAATAGATCAATTCTTTGAAGCACAAGTATTAAGGTGTATCAAGGATGCTTGTTAAATTGCAGCCTTGATGCACCTGTTTTTTACTAACACATAATTGATTAAAAGTATGAAAAGAATATATAAAGAAGACACTCCGGTTAATACAATTTTAAAAATAAAGAAGATACTATGTGAAGCTGGAATTGTGACCTATGAATCTTTTTTGGCTAACCCATATCCCAATATTCATTCTTGTAGAGTGCAGACAGTTGAAGCGCAGGGCGGTTTTGGTCAGAATGGGAAAGGATTAACATTAGAATACTCATTGGCGAGTGCTCACGCTGAATTTATGGAACGATTGCAAAATGGTTTTTTTGTGGGGGAGAGTGGATTACCTATATCATTGTTAAAACGCTTGAAAGATAAACATGGATACTATTTTTCCCCAGATGAAAAACAAATATCAATGTCTGATTTTTTATCGTTAGACCCTAAATACCTAAAGGACCTTTTCGGTGAAAGTTCTACTAATGATGTCGCTAATGTTGTAACCAAATATTATGAGCAATTAAAGGAAAGTGGAAATCAAGGAGTTGTGGCTATTCCCTTTTATGATTATAGGGAGAAGAAAATCATTTATCTTCCATACAATCTAACAATGATGATAACAGGCTCCAATGGTATGGCTGCTGGAAATTCAACCTCAGAAGGTGTCTTTCAAGCACTATGTGAGCTGTTTGAGAGGAAAGCTGCAACTACGATATATTACAATAGGTTAACACCTCCAACTGTGCCAAGGAGCGTTTTGAAAAAGTATGCAAAGCTTTATGCCATAATTACAGAGATAGAGAATCGGGGCTATACCGTAATAGTGAAAGATTTTTCGTTAGGCAAAAAACTTCCTGTGTTAGGGACTATCGTATTAGATAATAGGCATAACAAATATAGATTAAACGTTGGGGCAGATACAAACTTTGAGGTCGCTCTATCAAGAACGCTAACTGAAATTCATCAAGGCTTGAAAGATGATGATTCATTCAACTCTGTACTTCTTGACGTACCTCTTAAAGAACATTCGTATTTTATGAATGATTCTGAAGATTCTTTAATGAAGAGGTTTGATGAGATTGCAAAATTCAAGATGGATGGTTCTGGCGTGTTTCCCAAAAGTTTATTTGAGAAAACTGAGTCATATAGTTTTGATATTGATGCTTTCTGTGAAAAAGATACATACGATGCAGAAGTGGATTATTTGTTGAAACTAATTTTGAGTCTTGGCGAACATGTTTATATAAGAGACTCGTCTTTCTTAGGCTTTCCGTGCTTTTATGTTTATGTAACGGAACTATCTCATTTAGGTAAAAAATCACTTTATACAGAAGCCAGTGTAGATATGAATATGCACTTGCTTAATAATGAAACAGTAAAATTGTTAAGCGATATACCTGCGTTGCTTTCTTCGAGAAATGGCATGAGCTTGCTATTGACATATTATTCGTATGATAAATTGGGAAACGGGAAGGATTTCCCTATATCGGATTTGTTGAAGTTAGAGTTTGAATCAGATTTTTATTGGAGTAAAATACCACTGTCGTATGTATTGACAATTTCAGCATTTTTATTAGAAAAGTATTCTGATGCAATTGAATACTTGAAAATATATTTGTCAACAATGGGTATTGCTGATAATGCTTATTATAAGAATGTCATACAATATTTCTTGTATTTAAGCGAAAATAAAAATGAGAACTATCTAAATCAGCATGTAGATAAAGAGATCCTGACGAATTTTACAAAAGACTATTTGGTTAAGTCTATAGACTATCCATCTTGTCCAAATTGTGAAGAATGCAAATTGGCAGCACGTTGCAAAACAAAAAATAAATTATATATTTACGATAGACTCATGGAAAAGATGAAAACAAATATCATAGACCAAAAAAAGTTTGAGGCCCTGTATAATCTCTAATTGGCCAAAATTACAAGACAGTTTATACTCAGTTCGTAAAAAATGAAATATAAAAAAACAGGAGCTATAGCGATTCTAATCGTATTGGTTATATTGATACTTGACCAGAGCTTGAAAATATGGGTTAAAACGAATATGTATTATGGCGATGCTATTCGTATGACAGATTGGTTCTATATCCATTTTGTGGAGAATAATGGAATGGCTTTTGGTATGCAGATTATGCCTAAAATCATCCAAACAATTCTTCGTGTTGTATTTAGTCTTATGTTGGTAGAATTTTTGACGATGCTTGTCAAGTCTAAATATAAGATTGGCTACATCATTTGCGTTTCATTAGTCTTGTCTGGCGCTTTGGGGAATATCATTGATAGCCTGTTCTATGGCGTTGCCTTTAGTAAAAGTACGATTTCCTCGATTTCAGAGTTTGTACCAATTGGGCAAGGCTATGCAGGATGGCTACAGGGAAAGGTTGTCGATATGCTATATTTTCCCCTTTTTGACTTTTACTGGCCCAATTGGATACCCGTTATAGGAGGAGACAAGTTTGTTTTCTTCAGCCCCATATTTAATATTGCGGATGCGGCTATTTCTTGTGGCATATTTGCGGCATTCCTTTTTTATAATCGAAATATCGGAGATAGCATTATGCTGTTTTACACAACGATAAAAGAGAGGTGTGGATTGCGAAAAAGAAGGTGAACTTTTATTGTATGCCTGCCACTCTTCTTTGTCCATAGTGTGATCGAAGAAGAGTGTCAGGCATATTTCAGAGGTTACAGTACCTTCACCTCTACCATCTTCTCCGCATCCGATGAGCCGCCGTATAGCAGCTGATAGGCTCCGGGGATGGGACGCATGGTGTTGCTGTGGGTATCGAACCAGTCGAAGCTGTCGGTGGTGAGGGGGAGGGATACCTTGACGGTCTGTCCGGCGGGGATGGCTACTCGCTTGAAGGCACGCAGGGTGGAGTGGGGGCCTTCGGCATCGCCGGGACGGCGCACGTAGACTTGTACCACCTCTTCGCCATCGCGGCTGCCGGTGTTGGTCACGGGGATAGTGAGCGTCAAGGTCTCGCCTTTGGCAATGTGTGCTTTGCTTAGCTGGGCTTTGCCGTACCGGAAGGTAGTGTAGCTCAGGCCGTAGCCGAAGGGGAAGAGGGGCCTTTGCTCCAGGTAGCGGTAGGTACGTCCTTTCATGGCATAGTCCTCAAAGTCGGGCACTTGGCTGATGTTGCGGTAGAAGGTGATGGGCAGGCGGCCGGCAGGATTGTAGTTGCCCAGCAACACGTCGGCAATGGCGGTGCCGCCAGCTTGTCCGGGATACCAAGCTTGAACGATGGCGGCGCAGCTTTCCGTCTCGGGCACCAAGCCGATGGCGGAGCCGGAGAAGTTGATGAAGACTACCTTCTTGCCCGTGGCATGGAGTAGCTGGAGGAACTTACGCTGTACGGCGGGCAGCTCGATGTCCGTGCGGTCGCCCCCTTTGAAGCCGGGGATGGTGACCCTCATCTCCTCCCCTTCCAGGCGGGGGGAGATGCCACCGGCAAAGAGGAGGATGTCGACATCTTTCACCTTGTCGATGGCGGCCTGCAGGTCGAGCGTATCGGCTGTCAGGTCGCAACCACGCTCATAGACTATTTCGCAGCCGGGCAGGGCGTTCCGTACGCCCTCAAGGAGGGTTACGGTGTGCGAGGGGAAGCCGTTGTAGTTGGCCCATTGCATGGTGGAGTCGTTGGCGTTGGGACCTATCACGGCTACTTTCTTCAGTCGGTTTTTGTCGAGGGGCAGCAGGCCTCCCTTGTTCTGTAGCAGGACGATGGACTCATGCGCCATCTTCAGGGCCAAGGTCCGGTGCTCCTTGCTGTCGAGCACACTGGCAGGAATCTGGCTCCAGGCAGGCTGTGTGTCCATCTCGCCCAGCTTGAAACGGTCGCGTAGCAAACGTCTCACGGAGATGTCGATTTGTTTCTCGTCTATCAACCCTTTCTTCACGGCCTCGGGCAGGGAGGCGTAGTCGTCGCCGCACTCCAGGTCGGTGCCTGTCAGCACGCCGGCCGAGGCGGCATGTTCCTGGTCGGGCGAGGTCTTGTGCCCGTAGGGTTTGTAGAAGTCGGAGATGGCACCGCAGTCGGACACTACAATGCCTTGGTAGCCCCACTCATCGCGTAGGATTTGCGTGAGCAGGCGGTTGCTGTTGCAGCAAGGTTTGCCCTCGAAACGCTGGTAGGCGCACATCACCTCCTGCACGTGGGCTTTCTGCACGGCATCCTTGAAGGCGGGGAGGTAGGTCTCCCAGAGGTCACGCGGCGATAGGTTCTCCACGTCGAAGCGGTGGCGCGACCATTCCGGGCCGGAGTGTACGGCGAAGTGCTTGGCGCAGGCGTGCAGCTTGTC
>JAISIX010000257.1 GCA_031261805.1 Mediterranea sp. (in: CFB group bacteria) | reverse complement strand
ATTTGAATACCACTATCATGAATAATTTATATCCACAACAGACCTGCGGCATCAAACGATTGTTTATTCGCATCGCATTGCTGTCGTTGCTTCCTTTGTTGTTCCCACTAAGCATGTACGGACAAGAAGACAATTTCGGAGATGCCATATATTACGCAAAGCCCCTCAGACCAGATGTAATGCAGGCAGAGTACACATACGACCAAGCGGTAAAGACCAGGTACCAGCCGGAAGATAACGGTCGTCCCAGATACGCCGTCTATTACAGGTTGACGGTTCATTACCCGTCTAAGGTTCAAGCGACTTCATATTTCAATTATGGCGGTATCCATTCGAACGCCTATTTGATGGATGAGAACGGGAATGAGATGTCCAGGCCTACTAGCAGTGGGGGCGTCCAGGTGTCCCCTGGAATATATTACCTCTGTTTCGATGGAACGAACGTCGATGGGGAGCTGAGAGTCATAATCCAGCTCCACGCAAGCCTGCCCACAATCACGGATATAGGCACCCATCCGGATGAGTTCTCCTATACCAATACGCAAAACACCTCTATGGCAGGCCAGCCTTATTATGATGAGCTTTCTGGCCAAACCACGCCAAAAGGCGTCTACTACAAACTCGTCCTGACGCGCACCTCCACCGTCAGCATCTCCCATGATTCACCGATGGCAAACACATACATTACAGTGGTAAGCCCCGATAAGGACCGGTTCTACAATTATCTGACGGCAGGCGGCACCGGTCATGCCTCCACTACTGTCCAGTGGTCTCCCGGCACGTATTACATCGTCTCCATGGGGAAGGACGCTGCGGGGGAGATTACCACCCACATCACCGTCACCATCGACAAAACGATAGTGGACACGGGCAGCTTCGACACGAACTTTGAATATTCGCATACGGGCGACACCTCCACAACACCAGATGGGTATTGCCCTCCAGATATGACAGGCAAACCCTCCAAGGACATCTTCTATCGGTTCACCTTGAACGCTCCCATGCGTCTCACTGTACAAAACACGGCATCCTTCCCCTCTTCCATCTATATAGTACAGGATGCTTCGCCCGTCGGATTTACGTCACCCCTCTACACAGTGTCAGGTGACAACCCCACTTTGAAAACACCAACCATCCCCGCCGGCACATACTATGCGGTGGTGGAAGGGATGAATGGGAATAACGGAACCATATCCACACGCATCAAGGGGAAAGCCACCGGATTTTTGGAAGCGTCGAACGACCAGAACTACGTACTCACCACCCAACCCACCCAAGCCGTGGACAACGTGAATGACCTTAACCTCAACAACAGCATCCAAACCATACAATACTTCGATGGCCTTGGCCACCCCATGGAGACCGTTCAAGCCGGTGCAAGCCCTACTGCTGGCGGTGACCTCGTCACCTACCAAGAGTACGACAACGCAGGCCGTGCCTCCAACACTTGGCTGCCCGTAGTGGCGGCGAACAACAACGGCGCCTTTATCCCCTTCTCCGACTTCACGACAAAGGCAGCTAACACATACATCAACGAGACGAAGCCGTACGCAAAGCCCGTTTATGAGGCCTCACCGTTGAATCGTATTGTGGAACAGTACGGCCCGGGGCAGGCTTGGCACGACAACCACCGGAGCGTAAAGTCCGCCTTCCTCACCAACGAAGTGGGCAACGACACGCTGAACTGCATCCTCTACGAGCCACTGGCCGTAGCTGCCGCCACCGATACCCTTGTCACCATCACCAATGCGGGCAATTACGCCACGGCGCAACTCTTCGTCACCCGTACCGAGGACGAGGATGGCAACGCCTCCCTCGAGTTCAAGGACAAGCAGGGCAAGGTCGTCCTCATCCGCCAAATCAACGATAAGGAGGATGGCACGAAAGAGACCTTCGACACCTATTATATATACGACCTTTACGGTAACAAGGTCGCCGTACTCCCTCCCGAGGCCTCCGACCGGCTGAAGGCCACCGGGACATGGACCAACGCCAACTCCGCCGTACTGCGCGACTATGCCTTCCTCTACCTATACGACGGGCGCAACCGGAACATCGCCAAACGCCAGCCCGGACAGCAATGGACGTACTACGTCTACGACACGGCCGACCACTTGGTGTTCACCCAGACCGGCAACCTGCGGGCGCAAGGCAAATGGATGTTCACGCTGCAAGATGCTTTCGACCGTGACTGCCTGACAGGGCTTTGCTCCAATCCGCTGAACCCGTTTGCCGCAGCGCCGCTTGCTTCCGTGGTTAAGACTACGAGGAGTGCCTCCGGCACGTTCCATGGCTATACCTTGTCCGGAGTGACATTGTCCAATCCCGTCTTGCTGGATGCCAAGTACTACGATGACTATGCGTTCATTGGCGCCAACGGCTTCCCCGCCTCCTCCGCCTTCGCTTACGACTCATCGTTGGAGACCGACGGCTTTGGCCAGCGCTACACCGCCAGTTCCAAGACCATGCTGACCGGCGAGAAGATAGCGAGATTGGATAACGGCTCCACCCCAACAGTTTACGACTATACCGTAAACTACTACGACTACCGCCATCGCCTTATCCAAACGAAGTCTACCAATCAGCTGTGGGGCTACGACCTTACCTGCACCGCTTATGACTTCACGGGACATCCCACCAAGGTGAAACATGTGCAGACAGGCAGTGGCAAGCCTACCCAGACGGAGTTGTACACCTATACGTACGACAACATGGGGCGCCTGCTCACTACCAAGCACAAGCTGAATGCGGGTTCGGAAGTGACCTTGGTTGATAATGTGTACGATGAGCTGGGGCGGCTAAAGAGCAACCGGCGGAACGGAGACACGCAAGGCAAACTAAAGACTGACTACGCCTACAACGTCCGCTCGTGGACAAAGTCCATCAATAACCCGTTGTTCAAGGAGACGCTCTACTACAACGACGCGCCCGCAGGCACCATCCCCGTGTACAACGGCAACGTCTCCGCCATGGACTGGAGCGCGGGCGAGACAAAGACAAGGCGCTACGGCTTCACGTACGATGCACTCTCCCGCCTTACGGCCGCCAACTACTCGGAGGTGGCGGCTCAAACGCCGACAGCCGCAAAGCTCCCCACACGGACATTGCCCAAAACGCCCTCTTCCGTTCCAAAAGCCATCCGCTTGCCAGACGGGCAATATATCCAAGCCTATCCCATAGACGACCCTTATCAGCCCATCAAGTCCAAAGAGATAGTAGTCGCTATAGACCCATCAGTGCTATCGCTCAGTGAAGCTTTGACTCTCGGCAGTGCAGAGGGTCCAACAGTGCCTAATTACAGTAGCTCCTACAGCTACGACAAGCACGGCAACATCACCCACCTAACACGGCACGGCAACACCCACCCGTCCAGGTATGGCTTGGTGGATAACGTCTCTCTTACCTATCAAGGTAATCAGTTGCTGTCGGCCGAAGATGTAATTCCCGACGATTCCGTGCGCCTCTCCATGTCTGCCGACTTTAAGGACAAGGTACATAATACTGTCGAATACGCCTACGATGCCAACGGCAATCAAACGATGGACAGCAACTCCGGCATCACTTCGATTGAATATAATTTGCTGAACTTGCCCAAGAAGATTACCTTTGCCGAAACTGGTGTTTCCAACGAGTACGTGTACTCCGCGGACGGGACGAAACTTGCTGTCGTGCACAAGAGTGCGAGCGGCACCGAGGAGCGCACGGATTATGTAGGCAACATGGTTTATAAGAAAGGGACCTTAGACATGATTCAAGTGGACGGCGGTTACATCAAGGACGGCCAGTACTACTTCTATCTCCAAGACCACTTGGGGAGCAACCGTGTGGTGGCTAACGCTACGGGTACTGTCGTCCAACGGAACCATTACTACCCCTACGGAGTACTCTTCGCTGAAAGCTACCAGCCGGATAAGCAACCCTTCAAGTATATTGGTAAAGAGCTGGACACGAAGAACGGGCTGAACTGGACGGATTTCAGCGCGCGGTTCATGAATGGGAGGCAGTTCCTGACACAGGACCCGCTGGCGGAGAAGTATTATTCGTGGTCGCCGTATTCGTATTGCAAGGGGAATCCGATAAGGTACGTGGATTTGAAGGGCGATAGTATAAGTGTCACAGAGCTTTATGCCAGGAATCAACAAGGCGAACTTATCAATCCCAATCAAGTGAAAGCTTTTGAGTTCTTAGTAAGTACAAAAGAAGGGAAAGCACTATTGGCGAATTATGCCTCAAAAGGACAAACAATAGCTGGAGTTTCCTTTAATAAAGATGGTAAATACCATAGTCAAGGAATCAATCTATCATTGGGGGCAGGTACACGCGACCAAGCAGTTGATGGTAGCACTACTTATTCTTTGGATGGTGAAAACTTGAATAACCGAGTAGTCGTAGGGAATTCCTCTGATACAGGTGACCTATTGGACACTTTTGTTCATGAAATAACTATTCACGCCGACCAAAACTCTGTTGATTTCATTGATGACAAAGTGATGAATAATTCCAATGCTTATCCTGCTCTACGAAACATGAATGGCTCAAGAGGATATACGCAACATTGGCAGGAGAGGAATGTAAATAGAGCAATGGAAAGAATAGGAGTACCCATAATGCGCCAATACTATAAATCTAAAGGAATAGTAAAACCAAACGCTGCTATTCTGAAGCTTATCTATGGATTTGGAAATTGATTGATATGAAGAAGTGTTTTATAATACTAACACTGCTATTTGGTCTGCAATCATGTAGGACTGATAACGATAGCTCTTATGAAATGGAAGTCCTTAATGAGGTTTTTGATGACCTGATTAAGGAGATGGGTGCGTTAAGCGTATTTGAAACGCCACCACCAATGCCCTTTCTTGGCAATAACGAATCTATGGGGTATGACACCTGCAGATATAATAAAGAAATGGAAGAGTTCAAGGAATGGAATAGGAGAATGAAAGATACCACTTTAGTTATAGCTGTTTCTGATACTTTATTCTCTTGCTATAATCTAAGGTTAAATATCAAATACATTGAGAGTCAATTAGCAGAACGGAGCTATATTGAAGCTCTCAACTCCATGACTGATGCTTCGATGGTCAGTTATCCATTAAATCTATCTCGAATTGAAAGTAGGCGGCATATCAAATTGAGATACTCGTCAGAGTTTCCCAAAGGACGTGACATTTGGAAAGAGGATTATGATTTCCCTTTTTTAGGGATATTAAGAGTGTCAAGGATATACTTTGATAGGGAAAAACGAACTGGGCTTCTTTATAGTTCTTATGCATGTGGACGGCTGTGCGGTGAAGACGCAATCATTTGCATTCGCAAAGTCAATGGTAAGTGGAGCATCGAAAAACATATATTGTTGGGAGTATATTGAGAACATACTATAGGTTAAAGAATAGTATCTTTGTTAGTTTGTGTTTTGGTCGTCCCAAAACAGATAGGCATAGTTCTTTGACACATTTGCATACACCCACTGCGTAAGCAGTCACACATATCCCTGCACGGTTCACAATTCCGTAGGACATAATCGTTGGAGATTGGCAGGGAACAAGTAGGGCATATCCCACAAAACGCTAAGTCTGGAGGAATTCCTCCCAAAGACATTTGTAAGCGTCTACCTATCTGCTCGGGCTGGTAAATAGGAGCGCAACTTTTGGCAATATGCTTGCCAGACACAGGGTAAGCCACCTATCAATCAGTTCACGCAGCATGAACTGAAAAAACATGGCCGTGAACCACTTCATTCACGGCCATGAACTGATACAAACACGGCCGTGAACCGTTTCATTCATGGCCGTGTTTTTCTATTTCACGCTACGTGATTTTGTGTAGAGTGGAATGTAGATGGGTAGGCAGGAATTTCCGTCTGCTTCCATTCCTGCGGGAGTTTGTACAGTCCCCCTAAGCTAATTTTTGTCCCATTCGGTGGGACTTCTTTCCCAACACGTTGGGACTTCTTTCCCAAGGCGTTGGGACTTTCTTCCCAAGGCGTTGGGACTTTCTTCCCAAGCCGTTGGAACTTTTGTCCCAAGGCGGTGGGACTTTCTTCCCAGCATGGTGGGACTTCTTTCCCAATATGGTGGGAAAAATGAGACAATAGGGTAGGCCGCTCAAGGTATATGCTTGTGCAGATTCGACAAAGCAGAGTGGCGGGCAATAGTATATTACCTAACTTCAAATTTTCAATGTAAGACAGACCATGATAGTAGCTCCTAATATCATGCTAATATCATGGCTATTATCATGGTTTTAATGCGCTGATTACCAATAAGTAAAGGGCGGTGATGAGATTAGTGAGAGTAGAAATGCAAAAAAACACGTAGGGAGAGAGCTGGAAATACACCCTAAAGTGTGGAATATTTAGCCTTGGGCCTTTCCTTCCGATTGCGAGGGACAATCTCTCTTAGGGCACATTTTGCAACGTTATCTTTAACTACAGCCTATGAAAGTTATACCTCATCTATTTACTGTCGTCATTATTGTTTGGTTCATTATGTACCAGACTAAGAAGATAAGAAAGTCATAGTCACAAGTTCGTGTTTTTTATTTTAGATACGTTCTTTGACATAGTCCACACTGCGTAAGCAGTTGCTATACCCTGCACGGTTGATAATTCCGTTGAAAGAATCGTTGGAGATTGGCAGGGAACTATACTAAACCAATAGATATGAAGAGAATAACAACCTGGACCACGGCCCTATTAATGGCCACCACCTGCCCGTTGGCGGCACAACAGCCAACAACTGCTGCCGACCCGGCGGCATGGGTCAACCCCATCATCGGAACAAACGGGATGGGACACACCTTCCCCGGAGCTTGTACCCCCTTCGGGGCGGTACAGCTAAGCCCCGACACGGACACCATCCCCCACAATGTGGGAGGGAAGTACCAACCCAATGCCTACGAGTACTGCGCAGGATACCAGCACCGCGACAGCACCATCGTAGGTTTCAGTCACACCCACCTCAGCGGGACGGGACACTCCGACCTGGGGGACATCCTGCTGATGCCGACCGTGGGCAAGCTGCGGCTTAACCCCGGCACGGCCGCCAATCCCGACGGTGGATACCGCTCCCGCTTCCGCCACAACACCGAAAAGGCTACGCCCGGCTACTACGGGGTGACGCTCGATGACTACGGCGTCCGTGCGCAACTGACGGCCACTACCCGTACGGGCATTCACCGATATGCCTATCCGCGTACGGAGGAGGCGCATCTGATTCTCGACCTCACGCACAGCATCTACAACTACGACGGCAAGGTGCTGTGGAGCTACCTGCGTGTGGAGAACGACACGCTGCTCACCGGCTATCGCATCACCGACGGATGGGCGCGCACCAACTACACCTACTTTGCCATCTCCTTGTCACAACCCATCCAGAGCTACGGATACCGCGACCGCCAACGGGTGCTCTACAACGGATTCTGGCGACGCTTCGACCTGGAGCATAACTTCCCCGAGATTGCGGGACGCAAGGTAGTGGCCTACTTCAACTTCGACACCCGCAAAGAGCCGGTGCTGGTGGTGAAGGTGGGTCTCTCCGCCGTCAGCACCGAGGGGGCGCTGAAGAACTTGCGCGCCGAGGCGGGCGGGAAGAGCTTCGACCAGCTGGCGGCTGAGGCTCGGGCCGACTGGAACAGGGAGCTGAGCCGCTTCGAGGTGCAGGGAACGACCGACCAGCGGACGATGTTCTACACCTCGCTCTACCACACGATGATTAACCCGTCGGTCTACATGGACGTGGACGGGCAGTACCGTGGTGTGGACCACAACATCCACCGGGCCGACGGCTTTACCAACTACACCATCTTCTCGTTGTGGGATACCTACCGGGCCGAACATCCGCTGCTCAACCTGATAGCGCCGCGCCGCAATGCTGACATGGTGGAGTCGATGATTCGCCATCAGCAGCAGAGCGTGCATCGGATGCTGCCCGTCTGGAGCCTGATGGGCAACGAGAACTGGTGTATGAGCGGCTACCACGCTGTGTCGGTGTTGGCCGACGCCATCGCCAAAGGGGTGTTCAGCAAGACGGATGAGGCGCTGCCCGCTATGGTGAGCACCTCCAACGTACCTTATTACGAAGGGATAGCGGCCTATAAGAAATTGGGCTACGTGCCGCTGGACAAGAGCGGCACGGCGGCCTCCACCACGTTGGAGTATGCCTACGACGACTGGACCATCTATATCACCGCCTTGCGGGCCGGCAACCAGGCCGTGGCGGACGCTTACCGCTCACGGGCGCTCAACTACCGTAACATCTACGACCCGAAGAGCGGCTTTGCCTGCCCCCGTTACAGCGACGGACGGTTTAAGACGCCGTTTGACCCGTTGCAGACCTACGGCGAAGGGTTTATCGAAGGCAATTCTTGGAACTTCTCCTTCCACGCCCCGCAAGATGTCTTCGGGCTGATAAAGGTGATGGGAGGAGAGAAGGCGTTTGTCGGTAAGCTCGACAAGCTCTTCTCCATGCAGTTGCCGGCGAAGTATTACGCCGACAACGAGGATATCACCGCCGACGGCCTCGTGGGAGGATACGTACACGGCAACGAGCCGAGTCATCACATCCCCTACCTGTATGCCTGGACCTCACAGCCGTGGAAGACGCAGTACTGGGTGCGCGAGATACTGAACAAGATGTATCGCAACAACATCAACGGGCTAAGCGGCAACGACGATTGCGGCCAGATGTCGGCCTGGTACATCTTCTCCGTGATGGGCTTCTATCCCGTCTGTCCCGGCACCGACCAGTATGTGCTCGGCGCCCCTTACCTGCCTTACCTGAAGCTCACCCTTCCCAACGGCAAGACGCTGGAGATAAAAGCGCCCGGCGTGAGCGACCGCAACCGTTACGTGCAGTCGCTGCGCATCAACGGGAAGCCATACCATAAACTCTTCCTCACCCACGCACAGCTGCTGCAAGGCGGAACGCTCGAATTCCGAATGGGAACGTCGCCCAACAAACGACAAGGGGAGAGGCCGTATTCACTTTCCACTAATCACTAATCACTAAATCCCGTGTATAAGAAGAAAAGTCTGCTGCTGGGCGTGGCCTTGGCAGCGTTGCTGCCCGTTATGGGGCAGACGGAGAAACGGATTGACTACGTCAAGCCGATGGTAGGGACAGACGGTTACGGGAACGTCTACCCCGGTGCGCAAATCCCGTTTGGGGGCATACAGATCAGCCCCGATACCGACGATCACTTCTACGATGCGGCCGGCGGATACAAGTACAACCGTCCCACCATCATGGGATTCAGCCTGACACACCTCAGCGGAACGGGCATTCCCGACCTGGGCGACTTCCTCTTCATCCCCGGCACGGGTGAGATGAAGCTGGAGCCGGGCACTCACGAGAACCCTGACGCCGGCTACCGCTCCCGCTACTCGCATCAGCAGGAGTGGGCCACGGCCGACTACTACGGCGTGGAGCTGACCGACTATCACGTGAAGGCGGAGATGACCTCCGGCCTGCGCAGCGGCATCCTCCGCTTCACCTATCCGCAGGCAGAGAAGGCCTTCCTGATGATCGACATGGACCATACCCTCTGGTTCCCCTGCGCCTGGGCCGACCTGCGGGTGGAGAACGACTCTACGCTGACAGGCTGCAAGCTGGTGAACGGCTGGAACCGGGAGCGCTATGTCTACTTCGCCGCTGTCTTCTCGAAGAAGCTGACGGGGATGACCCTCATGCAGAACAAGAAACCGGTGCGCTACAACGGCACCTCCCGCTTCCATAGCAGTCGGGAGGCATGGGGCAAAGGGTTGATGGCCTGCCTCTCCTTCGCCTCGACGGCCGGTGAAGAGGTGACGGTGAAGGTCGCCATCTCGGGCGTGAGCACCGCCGGAGCGCTGAACAACCTGAAGGAGCTGGACGGCGAGAGTTTCGCCAGTCTGAAAGCCAAGGGGGAGCAACGCTGGGAGAAGGAGCTGAGCCGCTATACCGTCACGGGCGACCGGAAAGCGAAGGAGACCTTCTACACCTCCGCCTACCATGCCGTGCTCGACCCCTTCGTCTTCGAGGATGCCGACGGCCACTTCCGCGGGCTGGACAAGAACATCGAGAAGGCCGACGGCTTCACCAACTACACCGTCTTCTCCCTGTGGGACACCTATCGGGCGCTCCATCCGTGGTACAACCTCGTCCATCAGGACGTGAACGCCGACGTGGCCAACTCCCTGCTGGCGCACTACGACAAGAGCGTGGAGAAGCTGTTGCCCATCTGGTCGTTCTATGGCGGAGAGACCTGGTGCATGATAGGCTACCACGCCGTGTCGGTGCTGGCCGATATGATTGTGAAGGATGTGCCGGGCTTCGACCCTGAACGGGCCTATGAGGCGATGAAGACAACGGCGATGAATCCGCACTACGACGGTCTGCCGTTCTATCGGGCCAATGGCTACGTGCCGTTCGACAAGGAGCCGGAGTCGGTGTCGAAGACGCTGGAATACGCCTACGATGACTACTGTATCGCACAAGCGGCCAAGAAACTGGGTAAGGAGGACGACTATCGCTATTTCCTCAACCGGGCACTCTCCTACCAGACACTGATAGACCCTGTGACGAAATACATGCGCGGACGCGACACCAAAGGCAACTGGCGCACGCCGTTCGAGCCGGTTGCCTACCAGGGACCCGGGTCGGACAACGGATGGGGCGACATCACCGAAGGCTTCACCGTGCAATACACCTGGTACGTGCCGCAGGATATACAGGGATATATCAATGAAGCGGGACGGGGCCTCTTCAAGAAGCACCTCGACGACCTGTTCACTCCCAAGCTGCCCGATAAGATTAACGGCGCGCACGACATCGAAGGACGCATCGGCGTCTACTGGCACGGCAACGAGCCATCGCACCACATCGCCTACCTCTACAACTACCTGAAGGAGCCGTGGATCTGCCAGAAGTGGGTACGTACCATCGCGGCCCGTTTCTACGGCAATACGCCGGGAGCGCTGTGCGGCAACGACGACTGCGGGCAGATGTCGGCCTGGTACATGTTCAACTGCCTCGGCTTCTATCCCGTCGCACCCTCGAGCAACATGTACAACATCGGCTCGCCTTGCGTGCAGGGACTCACCGTGCGGCTGAGCAACGGCAAGCAGATTGAGATGACGACCGAGAACTGGTCGGCCGAGAACCTCTATGTGAAGGAGCTGTATCTCAACGGCAAGAAGTACGACAAGTCCTACCTGCGCTACGACGACCTTCGCAACGGTGTCAAGCTACGTTTCGTGATGAGCGCCAAGCCCAACTACAAGCGGGGCATCAAAGAGGCTGACGTGGCGCCGTCGCTCTCTCTGCCGGGGAAGACGACGCGGTGGGTGAAACCATAGCCTTTGAGGTCGCAGCCCTCCCTTTTCCCAAAAGTAACTGCCTCGCACAAAGAAAAGCCGCAAGAAGCACCATTCTTGCGGCTCTTCTATTATCTTTGTAGCCAACTCTTAACATCAACAGAAATGAACGTACTATTACTCAACGGAAGCCCGGACAAAAACGGCAACACCTTCATTGCCCTGAAGGAGATAGCGAATACGCTAAAAGGCGAAGGCATTGACTCCGAAATCATCTGCATCGGCACCAAAGCCGTGCAAGGCTGCATCGCGTGCGGCAAGTGTAGCACCTTGGGGCGTTGCGTTTTCAAGGACGAGCTATACAACAAAGTAAGGGAAGCCTGTCGGGCGGCGGATGCCATCGTGGTAGGCTCGCCCGTGTACTACGCCGGCCCCAACGGCTCGCTCTGCGCCCTGCTCGACCGCCTCTTCTACTCCGCCTCCGAGCTGCTGGCCTACAAGCCTGCTGCCTCCGTGGCCGTCTGCCGCAGGGGAGGAGCCAGCGCCACGTTCGATCGGCTCAACAAGTACTTCACCATCAACAATATGCCCCTCGTCTCCTCCCAATACTGGAACATGGTGTATGGCTGCCAGCCGGGCGAAGCCGCCCAAGATGCCGAAGGGCTGCAAACCATGCGCACCCTCGCCCGTAACATGGCTTGGCTGTTACGTAGCATCCAAGCGGGAAAGCAAACGCCGCCGCAAGCGGAAGAGAGGACATCTACCAACTTTATCCGATAGCTATCGTAATGTGATTTTCACCATATTTCCTTGGCAATGTGCGTACAATTGTCTAATATTGCAAGCGGAAATATGAAGGTTAACCTTTATGTTCAGAGAGTGAATAAGAGAGATTCAAGACCAAATACTTATGAAGAGTAAAGACAACCAACCCCGTCGCGGCCTACTCAAGGCTGTTGTTTTAGTAAGCCTCCTGCTGTGTTCTGGAGTGGACCTTTATGCCCAACACAACTACCGGCCCGGCTACATCATCACGCTGGCACGGGATACCGTATATGGCGAGATCGACCTGCGTACCAGTCGGATGAATGCGCAACGGTGTGCATTCAAAGCCGAAGGTGGCGCTAGGGAACAAGTGTACGCACCCTTTGAGATAGAAGGATATCGGTTCACCGACGATGGCAAGTATTACGTATCCCGATACATTGAGATGAAACGAGGACAGCGACAAGCCGTCTTCCTCGAATACCTGCTCCAAGGCATCAAGAGTTTGTACTACTACGAAGCGCCAGGCTTTGTGAACGTCTACTTTATAGAGAAAGGAGATAAGCTCGTAAAGGTGGATGCCCCTCACTTGGACAGCAGCGTGTCGATAGCCTTGAACGGGAAAGATCGCTACATCCCCACGCTACACTATGTGTTCGACGACTACCAGCCGTTAGGCAGCCAGATAGACAAGACCAAATTCAACCGGCAAAGCCTGATAAAGCTGGCCAAGAATTACCACAACGCCGTATGCACCACCGGTGAGGAATGTGTGGAGTTCGAAACGAAAGAGAAGGCCGACCCGCCCTTGCAATGGACACTCACGCCTTATGTAGGCATCATGCAGTATATCTCGCACAACAAGGATGGATACGGGAAGCGTATGAAAAGTCCCAACCTATTGTTGGTAGGAGCCACTTTCACCCTCAGCAACAAACGCTGGACAAGCGCCGTGGCCGCCTGTATGGACCTGTCGTATTCACGCTGGGCCGAAGCGGGCGAATCTGCCGGTTTCTTCGCTGCCAAGCTGGGTATCAGAGGCACCTACCCGAAAGGAGTCGTACGTCCATTTGCCGAATTGGGCGCAGACCTCGACATCGCTGCCGGAGAAGCCTACCCCGGTTACTATGTCAGAGGCGGAGTGAACATCCATTTGGGAGCCGGGAGCAAGCATGCCTTCCAGCTCTCCGCCCAGTTCAAAGGATTGCGAGATACGGTGAATGAAAGACCGGCCTATCATGCCTGGGGCGTATCCTTGGGGTATGTATTCTAAGTTTTACTGCTTTTTCACTCTTTATCTTTCGTCAAGTCGATATAAATCACTACCTTTGCTCTGTTATTAAAGTTAGAAAGGCAAATATGAGCGAAGAACAAAACACTCCCAACAACGGAGCCTATTCGGCGAATAGCATCCAGGTGTTGGAAGGGCTTGAGGCGGTAAGAAAACGCCCCGCGATGTACATCGGCGACATCAGTGTAAAGGGACTCCACCACTTGGTATATGAGATTGTTGATAACTCCATCGATGAGGCTTTGGCAGGCTACTGCGACCATATTGAGGTGACTATCAACGAAGACAACTCCATCACGGTACAAGACAACGGCCGTGGCATTCCCGTTGATTTTCATGAGAAAGAGAAGAAGTCGGCACTCGAAGTTGCCATGACCGTGCTCCATGCCGGCGGTAAGTTCGACAAAGGCTCATACAAGGTGTCGGGCGGTTTGCACGGCGTAGGTATGTCGTGCGTCAACGCCCTCTCTACCCACATGACGACCCAAGTGTTTCGCAATGGGAAAATCTACCAACAGGAGTACGAGATAGGCAAGCCGCTGTACGACGTGAAAACCGTGGGTGAGTCCGACCACACCGGTACGCGCCAGCAATTCTGGCCCGACGCTACCATCTTCACGGAGACCGTTTACGACTACAAGATATTGGCTTCGCGCTTGCGCGAGCTGGCTTACTTGAATGCCGGACTGCGCATCAGCCTGACCGACCGTCGCGAAGTGAACGAGGACGGTAGTTTCAAGAGCGACCACTTCTACTCGCAGGAAGGCCTGCGGGAGTTTGTGCGCTACATCGAGTCGTCGCGCGAGCACCTCATCAACGATGTCATCTACCTCAACACCGAGAAGCAGGGCATCCCCATCGAGGTGGCTATCATGTACAATACGGGCTTTACGGAGAACGTACACTCTTATGTCAACAATATCAATACCATCGAAGGTGGTACGCACTTGGCCGGTTTCCGCCGGGCACTGACACGTACGCTGAAGAAATACGCCGAGGACAGCAAGATGCTGGAGAAGGTGAAGGTGGAGATTGCCGGCGATGACTTCCGCGAGGGACTGACAGCCGTCATCTCGGTGAAGGTAGCCGAGCCGCAGTTTGAAGGGCAAACCAAAACCAAGTTGGGCAACAACGAGGTGATGGGTGCCGTAGACCAAGCCGTGGGCGAGGCGCTCTCGTACTACCTCGAGGAGCATCCGAAAGAGGCGAAGACGATTGTCGACAAGGTGATTCTGGCCGCTACCGCACGCCACGCTGCCCGCAAGGCACGCGAGATGGTGCAGCGTAAGTCGCCCATGTCGGGGGGGGGACTGCCCGGCAAGCTGGCCGACTGCTCGGACAAGGACCCGATGACATGCGAGTTGTTCCTCGTCGAGGGAGACTCGGCAGGCGGCACGGCCAAGCAAGGACGCAACCGTTTGTTCCAAGCTATCCTGCCCCTGCGCGGTAAAATCCTGAACGTAGAGAAGGCCATGTACCACAAGGCGCTCGAGAGTGATGAGATACGTAACATCTACACGGCGCTTGGGGTCACCATCGGTACGGAAGACGACAGCAAGGAGGCCAATATCGACAAGTTGCGCTATCACAAGATTATCATCATGACCGATGCCGATGTCGATGGTTCGCACATCGACACGCTCATCATGACCTTCTTCTTCCGCTACATGCCGCAAATCATCCAGAACGGATACCTCTATATCGCTACCCCGCCCCTTTACCTCTGCAAGAAGGGAAAGACGGAAGAGTACTGCTGGACCGACGCGCAACGCCAGAAGTTCATCGACACTTACGGCGGCGGACAAGAGAATGCCGTACATACCCAGCGCTACAAAGGTTTGGGTGAGATGAACGCCCAGCAACTGTGGGAGACAACCATGGACCCGGACAACCGGATGCTGAAGCAGGTGAACATAGACAATGCCGCCGAAGCCGACTACATCTTCTCCATGCTGATGGGTGAGGACGTGGGTCCCCGTCGCGAGTTTATCGAAGAGAACGCCACCTATGCGAATATAGACGCATAAGCGAAAGAAGCATCTATGACTTAGGAAACTTCCGTAGCCTGAAAGGGTTGCGGAAGTTTTTTTGTGTTTTTCTTCTGCGCCTAAGAGTTATTTCCTATTTTTGTATCAGTAAGAAGTGAAAGTTAGTCATGAAACTAATAGAAAACAATATTCAGTCAATAATCGCTTTATGCAGAAAGCATAAAGTCAACAGGTTATTTGTGTTTGGCTCTATCTTGACCAGCCACTTTGCAGACGAAAGCGACATTGATTTAACTGTAGACTTTAACAAGGCCGAAATAGACGATTATTTCGACAACTACTTTGACTTCAAATACGCCTTGGAACAACTATTTGACAGGAAAGTAGACCTGCTGGAAGAACAGGTTATCAAGAATCCATACTTGAAGCAGAGTGTAGATGCTACTAAATATTTAGTCTATGGATAATGCGTTGAAGAAATACCTACAGGACATATTGACAGCCATTGAAGAGATAGAGGGCTTCTTTGATGGTCAAGCCAAATCTTTTGATGCATTCTACAGTGACCTTCGCTTGAGACGCGCAGTGGAAAGAGACATTGAGATAATAGGCGAAGCCATGAACAGAATCCTGAAAACAGACAAAGATATCCGCATCACCAATTCCCGAAAGATTGTAGATGCCAGGAATTATATCATCCATGGCTATGACAGCTTATCAGCAGACATACTTTGGAGTATGGTGATGAACCATTTGCCTACATTAAAGAGCGAGGTGTCAGCCTTGCTTCAATAACTCCCTCTCAAATATAAAAGACCAGCAGCAGTACGAAGTTGCAGAAGATGACGGAGCAGAAGCCGCCGATGATCCATGGGCGTAGACGGCTCTTTCGGCCGGCGAAGAAGAGGGCGTACCCCATATTCACGAAGATATTGCTGATGATGGCCTGCATACTACAAGCGGCAATGACGAGCACCGCTACATGGCTGGTGTTCTGCAGGAGGTTGAGCACAAAGGGGGTGATATCGCTCAAGCCGGAGATGAAGGAAAGCACGTTCAGTCCACTCGTGCCCGCATAGAGGAGGGTGTAGTGCGTGAGCACGGTAAAGATGACGAATAGTATCGCAAAGATAAGCGCCACCTTGAACTCCAAAGGATTGCTGCTGTCGTCTTCCTCGCCGGAAGTGTCGGACACTTCGCCCTCCTGCTTGCCACGGGTATGGATGTACCACCCTACAGCCGCCGCCACTACCGCCATGATGAGCAGATAAGAGTAAACGGTGGTAAACACGGCTCTGCTGAAGATAAAGATGAGGATAAAGAAACGCAGGAACATCATGCTGACAGCCATCAACATAGCGGCCGCATACTCCGTCACCTCTTGGTCGGAGGTGGCACTCCGGCTCTTGCGGGCCAGCACGGAGATGGTGGCCGTGCTACTGTACAGCCCGCCAATGATGCCCGACATGAGGATGCCCGACTCCCGGAAAACATAGCGTTTCAGCAGGTAAGAGAGGTAGGAGATGCCCGATACCACGACCGTGGCCAGCCAGATGGTATAAGGGGTGAGGTCGATGCCTGGAATCAGTGTCGTGTCGGGTAGGATAGGGAGGATGATGCCACTGATGGCGAGAAACTTGGCCAGCGTCACCATCTCGTCGTTCTTCATCCGTTGGGCCAGCTCGGTGAAGGAGTGCTTCATCTCGGTGAGCAGGAGCACGACCACCACGACCATCACGTAGAACCACGAAGGCTGCGTAGCCACGATGGGGGCCATGCAGTAGGTGATGAGCGCGATCAGGATGGTGGTGATGCCAAATACATGATAGCGTGTCTGCTTCACGTAGTAGTTCAGTCCCAGCAACCCACCCAGCACTACGCCGCCGCCCATGAAGAGATGCAGGTCCTGAGGGTCGAGCATATAGAGCAGATAGCCCAGGATACCGATAAACGTAAAGGTACGGTCGGTACCAAAGAGTGTCGTTTCCCCTTCCCTTTTCAGGCTAATGCGGCGTTGCGAAAGGCCTATCAGCAGGGAGAAGAGCGTCACCAACAGGAAGGTGACCAGCTCGCGGGGTAGGTAGCTATATAGTTGTTCCATAATCAGTACTCCTTCTATATATATGGGAACAAATATAACGCTTATTTGTTAGACGGTCACCATTTGGTGTATGGTTTCATTCTTAGCTGGGAGTTATAGTAGCGGATGTCGCCCGTCACCTCCGGCCCTATAAAGTCGGGCTTGACGTAAGGCTCGTCGGCAGCGCCCAATTCCACCTCGGCCACTACCAGTCCTTCGTTTTCGCCATAGAACTCATCTATTTCGAACACGTGCTTGCCGCTATGCACCAAGTAGCGTGTCTTGTCGATGACACCCGGCTCGCACAGACGCATCAGCTCCTTCGCCTCCTGCAAGGGGATTTCCTTCTCCCACTCGTAGCGTCCTATGCCTGTATCAGAGGGACCTTTGATGGTGAGGTAACCTTTGTCGTTACGGATGCGTACCCGCACCGTGCGCCCGTGGGCGCTACATATATATCCTTGCGTGATGCGGCTCTTGGAGAAGGCCTGTTCTTTGTAGGGGCCACATACCAGGAATTTCCGTTCAATCTCTATTGCCATAAGCGTTGTTGTTTACTCATTAAAACCGGGTCATGAATTCAATGACGACCTTGTCTCGTTCCGACTCTTTCGGTATGCCGGACTTCTTATAGAAATACTTCTCAAAGTTCAGGCGCAGGTCGGCGATGAACGCTCCCATCAGGCTGATGGTCACGCCTCCCGTTATCCGGTGGCGTGCGTAGTCGTCGACTATCAGCTTCCCTGTCTCCTTGTCGGCCAAGCCGTTGCTATGGTCGGTCATCATGTCGTAGCGGGCCAGGAAGGAGATTTTGTGAAACACCCTCCGCAGTGGCAGTTCGTAGTTCACGAAGCTATTGACGGCATGTACGTCCTTGAAGGCTTGGTGCCCATACATCTTATACAGGTACTCAGCCTCTATATGCAGGCGGCGGCCTTGGTAGTAGAGACCCGCGTCGTACATGTTGACACGCACCTCTTCGGGCTTAATCAGCTGCGTGCTAAGCGTCAGGTTCCAGCACTTGTTGGGTGTCCATAGCTGCGCCTTCACGGAGTAGTTGAGCGTTTTATGCCATACCTTTTGGTTGGTCAGCCCGGAGCCGTTGAACAGGCCACCTTCGACCTTAAAAGGCAGATGCTTGTCCATCCCGTATGCCAGCGTAAACCCCACATCGCGCACGTTGCCCACTTGCTTGGCAATGAACGAGCGGTTGGCGAAAAGCTGCTGGTGGGGAGAACGGTGGGCATCAATGGTGAAGGGCACACGCATCTGGCCCACTGTCACATTCAAGCCTTTCAGGGGGAAGATGCGCGTATAAGCGTCGAGCATCTTGATAGTTCCTTCGTCGGAGAGGTCAATCTCGGCCTTGTAGGCCACGATGGGGTGGACGTTGCCCGACACGCTGAAGCGGGCGTTGCGTACCTCGAAGCGGCTCTCCTTGGTCTGGGTCTGATATTCGTACTTGGCACGGATAGTTCCGTCTATCTCCGGCAGGTAATCCCGAAGCTCCATGGAGCTTTTATCCAGCTTCTGGCCGTCACCAGCCTCATCGGCCATTTGTCCGAAGACGCTCACTGCCATCGAGAGGGCTATCAAGCTTGTTGCAACTCTATTCATTGACTTTCGTTTATTACTATTCTCTCCGCAAAAGTAGAGTAGAGAGGATACATAGAGGTTACGAATGGACTACATGCAGATGACAAGCCCGTTACGATAGCGTTACATATCCTACTGTGTTTCAGACGTAACACTACAACCTCGCACACTATCCAGCCCTTACAAGGTAACGCAGTCCCTCTTTCTGACGCCTTTCATAATCCATCATCCGAAGAATGAAAAAGCTATCAGCAACAACAAGGCTAAAATGACCAACGAAACGAACACCGTGTTTACTACTTTCTGCGCATGTTCTTCTTCTTTCCGGGCTTTTCTCTTTTTTCCTTTGCTCATAATACACTTAGATTTATAGTTTCGAACAAAGGAACTCTTTTTCTCTGAATTTTCCAAGCAAATCGAGGATTTTAGCACAGCAACAGGTCATACTTGCCTCTCTTGGAGGCTGAAGAAGAGGCGAATGACACATTACCCGCCACTTTTCCCGGAAGAAAAAGCCTGTGGGTAATATGCCATTCGCCTCTAAAAAAACAGTTCTTTGAGATTTATGCTTCTTGCGAAGAGAACTCCATCAGGTAGGCTTTGATGAAACCGTCAATCTTGCCATCCATCACGCCGTTTACGTCGGATGTCTGGTAGTTGGTCCGATGGTCCTTCACCCGTCGGTCGTCGAATACGTAGCTACGTATCTGCGAACCCCATTCTATCTTCTTTTTGCCGGCTTCTACCTTGGCCTGCTCGGCCATGCGGTGTTGCAGCTCTTTGTCGTAGAGGATGGAACGCAGTTGGCGCATGGCGTTCTCCCGGTTCTTGGGTTGGTCGCGCGTCTCGGTGTTCTCGATTAGGATTTCTTCCTCTTCGCCGTTGTAGGGGTCTTTGTACTGGTAGCGCAGGCGCACGCCGGACTCTACCTTGTTCACGTTCTGTCCGCCGGCTCCGCCGCTTCGGAACGTATCCCACGATACCCGTGCCGGTTCGATGTTCACCTCGATGCTGTCGTCCACCAACGGGGTGACAAAGACGGAAGCGAATGAGGTCATACGCTTGCCTTGGGCGTTGTAGGGCGATACGCGCACCAAGCGATGCACGCCGTTCTCTCCTTTCAGGTAGCCATAGGCGAAGTCGCCCTCGATGTTGATGGTGCAGGTCTTGATGCCGGCCTCATCGCCCTCTTGCAGGTTGGCGATGGTGGCTTTGTAACCATGTGTCTCGGCGTAGCGCAGGTACATGCGCATCAGCATGGAGGCCCAGTCCTGGCTCTCCGTGCCACCGGCCCCGGAGTTGATTTTTAGCACGCAGTCCATCTGGTCGGCCTCATCACGCAGCATGTTCTTGAACTCCAGCGTCTCCACGGCCTCCACGGCTTTCTGGTAGGTATTGTCTACCTCGTCTTCCGTCACCAGCTCCTCTTTGTAGAAGTCGAAAGCGAGCGCCAGCTCGTCGGCGAGGTTCTTCACCCCGTTGTATCCGTCTATCCACTTCTGCAGGTCTTTCACCAGCTTCATCTGCGCCTCCGCTGCCTTCTGGTCGTCCCAGAATCCCGGCGCCTGCGTTCTTAGTTGTTCTTCTTCGACTTGAATTTTCTTCCCGTCGACGTCAAAGATACCTCCTCAGCGCGTCTGTGCGCTCTTTCACGTCTTTAAGTTGTTCGATTGTTATCATTATACCTTATTATTATGTTGATTCGGGGGGCAAAGATACGGAAAAAAGGTTCACTCCGCATACATCTTCTCTATCTCCGCCTTATAATTCTCGTCTATCACCGAGCGTTTCATCTTCAACGTGTTGGTCAGCTCGCCGCGTTCCATGCTGAAGGGCTCGGGTAGGAGAGTGAAGCGTTTCACCTGTTCGTAGTGGGCAAACTGCTGCTGCAGTGTGTCGATGCGGG
Organism: Mediterranea sp. (in: CFB group bacteria); assembly: GCA_031261805.1. GTDB lineage: Bacteria > Bacteroidota > Bacteroidia > Bacteroidales > Bacteroidaceae > Bacteroides. Next base: position 3,079 of record JAISIX010000257.1, on the reverse strand, counting down.
CACGGTAGAGGGCAACAATCTTGGGTTGCCGTAGCAGGTCGGCCATATCTGTGAAGGCGATGCCTTTCTCCGTCGCATACTCCTTCAGGTGTTTATAGTCGGGCACGATGAGGGCGGAAACAAATTTGCGCTGGTCGGCAATGACGGCTATCTGGTCGATGTAGCGGTCGATGACAAGTTTCGTCTCCAGGGCTTGCGGGGCGATGTACTTCCCGTTGGAGGTCTTGAAGAGGTCCTTGATACGTTCGGTGAGGAAGAGTTGCCCGTTCTTGAAGTAACCCGCGTCGCCGGTATGGAACCAGCCGTCGGTATCGAAGGCGGCTGCCGTGGCCTCCGCTTTCTTGTAGTACCCCTTCGAGATGGTGGCCCCGCGCAGCAGAATCTCGTTCGCCTCGCCTATCTTCACCTCCAGCCCCGGAAGTACGACACCCACCGAGCCGATGTCGTAGCCCACGGGCAAGGTGCAGGATACGGTGGCGGTGGACTCCGTCAGCCCATAACCCACTATCATGTTGATGCCCACGGCATGTACAAACTCATTAATCTCGTCGGGCACCGCCGCGCCGGCCGTAGGGAAGAAATTACCATTCTCTATGCCGATGGTCTTCTTCAGCAAGGCGTAGACCGTTCGCTCGTAGAACTTATATTTCAGGTGGATGTGTAGCGGCGGACGCTTGCCCAACCGTACATAGTCGAGGTTGTGGATGCGCCCCACCTTGATGGCATCCAGCATCAGCGCCTTCTTCACGCCGGTGGTCTCGGCTATCTTCTCCTGCACGCCGGCGTACACCTTCTCCCAGAAGCGGGGCACGCTACACATCAGCGTGGGGTGGACCTCCTTGATGGTGGTTTGTATGTCGACGGGGCGTAGGTTGATGCAAATCTGCACGCCTTTGTGCAGGCAGAGGTAGCACCACGCCTTCTCGAACACGTGTGTCAGTGGTAGGAAGTTCATCGATACGTCGCGGTCGGACATGGTGGTGAGCCGCTCGTCGTGCACCCGGAACTGTGCCAAGTAGCACGAGTGGTGGATCATCACCCCTTTCGGCTCACCCGTAGTACCGGAGGTATAGAGGATGTTGGCCAAGTCGTCGGCCGAGGCACGGGCGGTGCGCTCTTCCACCACGTCGTTGTGCGGCAGTCCCTTGCCCATGGCCAGTAGCTCGTCGAAGTAGATGGACGACAGGTCGCGCGGGTCTTTCACTACGGAGCGGTCGAAGATGATGAGCCGCTGCAAGGAGTGGCAGAAACCGAAAATGCTGAAAGCCGCGTCGTACTGGAATTGTTCGCCAACGAAGAGGTAGCGTATCTGTGCGTCGTTGATGATGTATTGCGCCTGCGCCGGAGAGCTGGTGGCGTAGAAAGGGATGGTGACGGCCCGGTTGGCAAAAGCCCCGAAGTCCACGTAGAACCATTCGGGTTTATTCTGCGAGAAGATACCGATATTCTCTGTCTCTTTCACACCCAAAGCCACAAAAGCATTGGCGGTTTGCCGTACTGTGCTCGAGAACTCGTTCCACGAGATGGGAATCCACTGTGCCGTTGCATAGTCACGGTATTTCAACGCCACTCGGTTGCCATACTTCTCGGCCTGACGATGAACGAGCACAGATAAATGATTATAAGTCATACACTATATGTTGGTAATATAGCGCAAAGTTATGACTTTTATTTCAATCTATGCGTTTAGAACCACTTTATCTTTCGGAATATGACAAACGACAGGGCCGACAAAGCGATGGAAAACAGCACGATAATGGCAAAAGCGTGGGGTACTGCATCAATATGCACATCCACGTTCATGCCATAGAAACTGGCTATCAACGTGGGGAGCATCAGGGTGATGGAGACACTGGTCATACGCTTCATGATAGCGTTCACGTTGTTGGAGATGATGGAGGCGAAGGCATCCATCGTGCCGGTGAGAATGTCGCTGTAGATGTTTACCGTGTTGAGGGCCTGCTTCAGCTCCGTGATGACGTCGTCCACCAAGTCTTTGTCGAGGAATCCGGTGTCCTTGAAGATGGTCTGCAGCTTACCTATCATCACCTCGTTGCCACGGATGGAGGTGTTGAAGTACACCAGCGATTTCTGCAGACGCATCAGGCGTAGCAGGTCCTCGTTGCGGATGCTCCGCTCCAGCTCCTTCTCGGCGGCGCTGATGTCGAGGTTGATTTGTTTCAGGTACTTCAGGAACCATGCGGCGGAGGAGTAGATGATGCGCAGGATGAGGTCGAGCTTGTTGCGCACGCTGATGGACTTCCGGCGGGTATGCTCCACAAAGTCCGTCAACATATCGGCCTCGTGGTAGCACACGGACACGATGATGTCGTTGTTGGTGATGATGCCGATGGGGACGGTGGTGAACGGTAGCACTCCCTCCTGCTTGTTTTGCACGGGGATGCGCAGGATGGTGAGCAACCAGTTGCCCTCGGTATCCGTGCGGGGTCGCTCGTCGGTGTCGGCTATGTCGTTCAAGAACGACTCGGGCACGTGCAGGTTGTCTATCAAGAACCTGAAGTCGTCCGCGTCGGGACATACCACGTTCACCCAGCTGTTCGGAAGCCACTGCTCTTTCTCTACAAAGCCTGCTTCACAATAGAGATATGTTCTCATCTTACTCTGCCTCCTTATGTTTGTTTACAACCAGAGGCAGCGCCACTCGCAGAGTGCCCCCGGTTACGTTAGTAAATACTCTTCCGCGCACGATCGCGGGTTTGAATCGTCCATTTCTCGCTTGATTTAAATTAAAAGCCTGCAAAGGTAGGTAAAATAGAGAGGAATACGGCACAGCGAGCGGCTTTTTATACTCTTTTTCCATTGAGGAGTGATTCTTAAAGTATAAATTCCTATAAATCATTTGGTTTATATTATAAACTACTTTATCTTTGCCGCAGAGTTCGAACCCAAACTAACAGAAGTGTAACTTAAAAACTAAGAAACAATGGAAGAAAAAACGTTGAACGAGCAGGAAAGCTTAGAGCTTATCTCTCGGATGATTCAGAACAGCAAGAAGAACTTGCAAATGGGCAGCGGGAATCTGTTCCTGCTATGGGGGTACTTGTGCACGGCCACAGCG
>JAISIX010000253.1 GCA_031261805.1 Mediterranea sp. (in: CFB group bacteria) | reverse complement strand
ACGGTGGCGACTATCAGCAACGTCCCTCCTACAACCAAGGTGGCGGATACCGTCCGCGCTATGGCAACGATGGCGGTGACCGTCCGCAGCAACGTCCTCACTATGGCAACAACCAAGGTGGAGGCTATCGTCCGCGCTTCAACGATAACGATGGGGGTGGATACCGTCCGCGGTTCAATCCCAACCAGCAGCAAGGTGGCGGCTATCGTCCGCAGCCGCAACGTCCACAACAACGTCCGCACAACAAGCCCTACAATCCCAATGCTAAGTATAGCAAGAAGAAACAGATTGAGTACAAGGAGGCGTATGTGGATCCCAACGAGCCGATTCGCTTGAACAAATACTTGGCCAATGCTGGTGTATGTTCGCGCCGCGAGGCCGATGAGTTTATCACCGCAGGTGTGGTGTCGGTCAATGGGGTAGTGGTAACGGAACTCGGCACGAAGATTAAACGTGGTGACGCCGTGATGTTCCACAACGAACCGGTAAGCATCGAACGTAAAATCTATGTGCTGCTGAACAAGCCCAAAGATACGGTGACCACTTCGGACGATCCGCAAGAGCGCCGTACGGTATTGGACTTGGTGAAGGGAGCTTGCACGGAGCGCATCTATCCGGTAGGCCGCCTGGACCGCAACACCACAGGTGTGCTTCTGCTTACCAACGATGGTGACTTGGCTTCCAAGCTGACGCATCCTAAGTACTTGAAGAAAAAAATCTATCACGTACAGTTGGATAAGAACCTGACAAAGGCCGACATGGACCAGATTGCCGCCGGCATCCAGCTGGAAGATGGCGAGATTCATGCCGATGCCATCAGCTACACTGACGAGATGAAGAAGAACTCGGTGGGCATCGAGATACACTCGGGCAAGAACCGCATCGTGCGCCGTATCTTCGAGACGCTGGGCTACCGCGTGACAAAGCTCGACCGTGTGTTCTTTGCCGGGCTTACCAAGAAGGGCTTGCGCCGGGGTGACTGGCGCTACCTCACGGAAGCCGAGGTGAACTACCTGCGCATGGGGTCGTTCGAGTAAAGATAACAAGAATGTCTTAACTTTCGCCAGTTCAGCACTTCCGTTGAGCTGGCGAAACTTTAATTGATAAATAGTATGGAAAAGATTCGTAGAACAAAAGTCGTTGACCTGCTGAAGCGTGAAGACTTTGGCGCTATGGTCAATGTGAAAGGGTGGGTACGTACCCGCAGAGGCAGCAAACAAGTCAGCTTTATCGCGTTGAATGACGGTTCTACCATACATAATGTACAAGTTGTAGTCGACTTGGCACAGTTCGACGAAGAGATGCTGAAACTTATCACCACCGGCGCTTGCCTAAGCGTGGACGGTGTGATGGTGGAGTCGGTAGGCTCGGGTCAACGTGTAGAGGTGCAGGCCCGTGAAATTGAGGTGCTGGGCACGTGCGACAGCAGCTACCCGCTGCAAAAGAAGGGGCACTCCTTGGAGTTCCTGCGCGAAGTGGCGCATCTGCGCCCTCGTACCAACACCTTTGGCGCGGTATTCCGCATCCGTCACAATATGGCCATTGCCATCCACAAGTTCTTCCATGAAAAGGGATTCTTCTACTTCCACACGCCCATCATCACCGCCTCGGATTGCGAAGGTGCCGGACAGATGTTTCAGGTGACCACTATGAACCTGTACAACTTGAAGAGGGACGAACGTGGATCCATTTCGTACGACGATGACTTCTTTGGAAAGCAGGCCAGCCTCACTGTCTCCGGACAGTTGGAAGGCGAGTTGGCGGCTACTGCCTTGGGGTCTATCTATACCTTCGGCCCGACGTTTCGCGCCGAGAACTCCAATACCCCCCGTCACTTGGCCGAGTTTTGGATGATAGAGCCTGAAGTGGCTTTCAACGACATCATCGACAACATGGACCTGGCCGAAGAATTCATCAAGTACTGTGTGAAGTGGGCGTTGGACAACTGCATGGACGATGTGAAGTTCCTCAACGACATGTTCGACAAGGAGCTGATAGAACGCCTGCAGGGAGTGCTGGAGAAGGACTTCGTACGCCTGCCCTACACCGAGGGCATCAAGATTCTGGAGGAGGCTGTGGCAAAGGGGCATAAGTTTGAATTTCCAGTGTACTGGGGGGTCGACTTGGCCTCGGAGCACGAACGTTATTTGGTGGAGAACCACTTCAAACGTCCGGTTATCCTGACGGACTATCCCAAAGAAATCAAGGCCTTCTATATGAAGTTGAACGAAGACGGAAAAACGGTGCGCGCCATGGATGTGCTTTTCCCCAAGATAGGCGAAATCATCGGTGGTTCCGAGCGTGAGTCCGACTACGACAAGCTGATGACTCGCATCGAAGAGTTGCACATCCCGATGAAGGACATGTGGTGGTATCTTGATACCCGCAAGTTCGGCACTTGCCCACACGCAGGCTTCGGACTGGGTTTCGAGCGCCTCCTACTCTTCGTTACGGGTATGGCGAACATCCGCGATGTTATTCCTTTCCCGCGTACACCGCGTAACGCGGACTTCTAAACGCTTGGCAGGAATCATGCTGCGTGAAATAGAAAAAGACGGCTGTGAACTAAATCGCTCACAGCCGTCTTTTTCTATTTCACGCAGCATGATTTTTACTGCTTCTTCAGCGTGAAGACGAACTCTAATCCCCCTCCGGGGGCATTCTTGGCGGAGATGCTTCCGCCGTGGATGAGGACGGCATTCTTCACGATGGCCAGCCCCAGTCCGGTGCCGCCCAGCTTGCGTGAGCGTCCTTTGTCCACTCGGTAGAAGCGTTCGAACAGGCGGTTGAGGTGTTCGGGCGACACGCCTATGCCAGTGTCGGCAAAACTGAAGTAATAGAAGTGCTCGTCTTCGCGGAAGCAGCTGATGTTGACGCGGATATGGGTGCCCGCGTAGGCGATGGCATTATCCATCAAGTTGCGGAAGATGGAGTAGAGCAACGACTGGTTGCCGCGTATCTGTATGTGATCGTACAAGGTATTTACGACGGTGATTTGCTTCTCCTCCAGATCCAGCGACACGTCGGCCAGAATGCCTTCCACCAGCGCGGTGATGTCTACCAGCTCCATCCCTATCAGGCCGGGGGCATCGTCCATGCGGGTGAGCACGGAGATGTCGCTCAGTAGCCGGCTGAGGCGGTTGCTCTGCGCGTAGCATCGTTGGATGAAGGCTTGTAGCTTTTCTGTGGGCAGGTCGTCGTTGTGGATGATGGTTTCGAGGTAGCCCTGTATGCTGCTCACGGGTGTCTTCAGCTCGTGGGCGACGTTTTGGGTGAGTTGTCTTTTCAGGCTGGCTTGCTCCTCCTCTTGGGTGACGTCGTTGATGGAGATTTCGAAGCTGTCATCCTGGAAGATGATGCACTCCACGATAAAGAACCGCCCGTTTTTGTAGAGGTTGATGGACTTCTTCGCCTCGTCTTTGCCGATGAGGTATCGGCCGATGTTCTTGTTGATGAAGCTGGTGATGGGTTGCAGCTCCTTGATGCCGAACACCTCCTCCGTGGTTTTGAGGTTAGCATCGGAGAGCAGGTTACTATATTGTGTGAAGAGGCTGTTCACCAGTATTTCTTTCTTCTCCTTGGTGAACACTCCCAGGCCTTCGTGTGAGGTCTGCAGGTGGGTGATGAGTTTCTCCCGTTCGATGTAGAGTGCGTCTTTGGTGTCGTGCAGGCGTTGGTATATCTGCACGATGTGTTGCGAGATTTCTCCCAGCTCGTTGTTGGGGAACGCCTCTTGCTCCTCGGGTTCGATGGCTTCGTCGCGGTCGGCCCGCATGGCAAACTTGCGCAGGCGGGTGATGGCTGCCCCCAGTTTGCTGGTAAAGCGGTAGAAGACGGAGAGCAGGAGGAGGGTGACGATGGCAGTGAACCATAGGTATTGCGGGTCGGCCTTTAGGCTGTTGATGAGGCTCATGTTGTAGGGCTGGGCCGAGCGGTAGATGCGGTTGTGGTAGCGGGTGGCGGAGTAGAAGTAAGGTACTCCGAGGGTCTCGGAGGTACGCCGTACGTCGAATCCCTGTCCGTCCTTCAGGGCTGCCTGCACTTCGGGACGGTTGAGGTGGTTGGTCATCTTCTGCGCTTCCCCCGAGTGGTAGCTTTCGTACAAGACGTTGCCTTGCAGGTCGATGACGGTCATCCGCAGGTTGTCTACCGGATGGGCCAAGAGGTAGGTGTCTATGGAGGGAGGGTGGGGCGTTTTGCCTTTCTCATCTTCCACCCATTCGTACAGGCGGTTGTTGTAGTCCTGTAGCTGCATGTTGAGCAGGTCCACCTTGTAGTCGCGTTCCCGTTTGTATTGGTAGGCAATGAAGATGAAGGTGAAGCCCAGGAAGAGGGCGGTGATGGAGAAGAACAGCTTGAGGCTGAAGGAGAGGAAATGCTTCATCTTCTTTCGGCTTATTCGTTGTCGAAGCAATATCCGTATCCCAGCCGGGTGACGATGTGCTTGCCGTAGGAGCCAATTTTCTTGCGCAGGCGTGTGATGTTGACGTCGATGGTGCGGTCGAGCACATACACTTCGTCGGTCCATACGTGCGACAAGATGTCTTCGCGCGAGAATACCTTCCCTTTGTGGCTGATGAGGAGCAGGAGAATCTCGAACTCTTTCTTGGTGAGCGGCGCTTCCACCCCGTCGATGACGGTCTTCTTCTTGACCACGTCGATGACGAGTGCCTGGAACACGATGCGCTCGGGGGCTTTCTCCTTCTCGGCAGTGGTTGTGCGGCGCAGTACGGCTTTCACACGGGCCATCACTTCGCGCAGGGAGAAAGGCTTGGAGATGTAGTCGTCGGCACCGAGGTTGAACCCTGTCATGGTGTCGTTCTCCGTGTCTTTGGCCGTGATGAAGATGATGGGTACGTGGGCCGTCTTCTTATCTTTCTTTAGCAGGCTGGTCATCTTGAAGCCCGACATCTCGCCCATCATCACGTCCAGCAAGATGAGCTGGTAGCTGGCGATGTCTTTCTTCAATGCCTCCTCAGCCGAGTGGGCCGTGTCTACTTGGTAGCCTTCGTTCTCCAAGTTGAACTTCAGTATTTCACAAAGGTCTTCTTCGTCGTCTACAACTAAGATGCGGTAATCGTTCATATCCAAATCGTATTATATAAGTGGTGCAGAATGCTGATGTGGCAAAGGTACGCTTTTATTCCTTTGCGAGCGCAAAGATGCGCATAGATTGTTACGTGAGGATGAAACAAGTATGACGATACGGTTACAGGACTCAGTTTGAGTTTTCGCAAATAAAAAAGCACATAAGAGGGCGGTTGCCATGCCGGGAAACGAAGAAAAATGTTTTTTTTGAGATATTTCTGCCTCCTTTGTTTGTATTAATTATAAATATTGTATTTTTGTAGTCATTACAATACCTAAAGCATATTGCCAACTAATGAAGAGTACACTAATATCTATATGGCGCTTCTATGTATAAGGGTTCCGTAGCATGACCTTGGGTCGTACGCTATGGCTCATCATCCTTCTCAAGTTATTCATCATGTTCTTTGTGCTTCGCCTCTTTTTCTTTCCCAACTATCTCAGTACCCATGCGAAAGATGGGGATAAGGCTTCGTTTGTAAGAGACGAACTGATAGAACGTGCGCTTCCGGCGGCAGAGCCGGTGGCGGAACCAGCGGATGGAATTAATTAATTGTAAATTATCATAGTATGATTGACAGTATTGACACCTCTTTGATTGACTGGTCGCGGGCGCAGTTTGCGATGACCGCTATGTACCACTGGATTTTTGTGCCATTGACACTCGGCCTCGCCGTGGTGATGGGCATTATGGAGACGCTGTACTTCAAAACCGGCAACGAGTTTTGGAAACGTACGGCGAAGTTCTGGATGAAGCTTTTCGGCATCAACTTCGCCGTGGGCGTGGCTACGGGGCTTATCCTGGAGTTCGAGTTTGGCACCAACTGGAGCAACTACTCCTGGTTTGTGGGCGACATTTTCGGAGCGCCTTTGGCCATCGAGGGCATCATCGCCTTCTTTATGGAAGCTACGTTTATCGCAGTCATGTTCTTTGGATGGGACAAGGTGAGCAAGAAGTTCCACCTCGCCTCTACTTGGCTCACGGGCTTGGGCGCTACCATTTCCGCTTGGTGGATTCTGGTGGCCAACGCCTGGATGCAGCATCCCGTAGGCATGGAGTTTAACCCCGCTACCGCACGCAACGAGATGGTCAGCTTCCTCGACGTGGCCCTCTCGCCCGTGGCGGTCAACAAGTTCTACCACACCGTGCTCTCGGGCTGGGTGCTGGGAGCCATCTTCGTGATTGGCATCAGCTGCTGGTTCCTGCTCAAGAAGCGTAACCGCAAGTTCGCCCTTGCCAGCATCAAGATTGGCGCTATCTTCGGGCTGGTGGCCTCCCTGCTCTCCGTTTGGACGGGCGATGGTTCGGCCTACCAAGTGGCGCAGACGCAACCCATGAAGCTGGCTGCCGCCGAAGCTCTGTACGAGGGAGGCAACCACGTGGGTCTCATCGGCATAGGTGCGCTGAACCCCAACAAGGAGAGCTACGACGACGGGCAAGACCCGTTCCTCTTCAAAATCCAGTTCCCCGGATGGCTCTCTTTCTTTGCCGAACGTGACTTCAACGGCTATGTGCCGGGCATCAAGAACATCATCGAAGGTGGCTATACAAAGCCCGACGGCACCGTGGCCCTCTCGGCGAGTGAGATGATAGCCCGTGGCAAGAAAGCCCAAGAAGCCTTGGTGGAGTACCGGAAAGCCCAAAAGGACAAAGACGCGGCCGGGATGGAGCAGTCGGCCCAAGTAGTGAAAGAGAACATGCCCTACTTTGGCTACGGATATATTAAAGACGTGAAAGACTTGGTACCCAATGTCCCCTTGAACTTCTATGCCTTCCGTGTGATGGTCATCTTGGGTGGCTATTTCATCCTTTTCTTTATCGTCGTGCTTTACCTTATCTATAAGAAGGACCTGAGCAAGATGCGCTGGATGCACTGGGTGGCCTTGTGGACTATCCCGCTGGGATACATCGCCGGACAGGCCGGATGGATCGTGGCCGAGTGTGGGCGCCAGCCGTGGGCCATCCGCGACCTCATGCCTGTGAATGCTGCCATCTCCAGGCTGAGTACCAGTTCGGTGCAGATCACGTTCTTCATCTTCTTGATACTGTTCACCATCATGCTGATAGCCGAGATAGGTATCATGCTGAAGGCCATCAAGAAAGGTCCGGAGTTGGTAGAAGAAGCAACCGTCGAAGAAGCGTAATGATGATATAAACCTATTAAACGAATCGTTATGTACACATTTCTACAACAATATTGGTGGCTCATCGTCTCTTTGTTGGGGGCCATCCTCGTGTTCCTGCTGTTTGTGCAGGGAGGTAACTCATTGCTGTTCTGCCTGGGCAAGACGGAAGAGCATCGTAAGATGATGGTGAACTCCACCGGACGCAAGTGGGAGTTTACCTTTACCACCTTGGTTACCTTCGGCGCAGGTTTCTTCGCCTCCTTCCCGCTCTTCTATAGCACCAGCTTCGGCGGTGCCTACTGGCTCTGGATGATTATTCTGTTCAGCTTTGTGCTGC
>JAISIX010000241.1 GCA_031261805.1 Mediterranea sp. (in: CFB group bacteria) | reverse complement strand
ATTAAATAGGTATTCTGCTTTTTTGTCCCTCCCCTCCGGCCTGCGGCCACCTCCCCTCCGCGGGAGAGGAGGATTTCAGTTACCACTTCCGTGTCAGAATCGTGTACTGCTAATCACTCATCACTCACCGCTCATCACTCACATAAACTCCTATTTATCAGCGAACCAGATTGCACAAAACCATCCCGAGTTCAGTATAGCATTGGGAAGGAGTTTTAGCCCCGGGCTTGCGGCGGCAAAGATTGTCTCGTCCTGCAAAAGCATATACCTTGAGCGGACCACCCTATTGTCTCCTCTTTCCGACTGCGTTGGGAAAAAGTCCTACCGTGTTGGGAAAGAAGTCCCACCGCCTTGGGAAGAAAGTCCCACGGTGTTGGGAAGAAAGTCCCACCGCCTTGGGAAAGAAGTTCCAATGCGCTGGGAAAGAAGTCCCATTGTACTGGGAAAAAAGTCCCACCGAATGGGACAAGAAGTGAGCTTAGGGGGAAGAGGCGTTCATTCGAGACAAACAGTGAGAGTAACTTTACCCTCACGCTTACCATCACTGTTACCCTCACGGTGTAATCTGCTAATTTACAGATTATTGGTTGGAAATCGTGAGGGTATGATGGTAAAACGCGAAAAAAAACGTGCTGGGGGGCTGTACAAATTCCCGTAGGGGTGGAAGCAGAGGGAAATCCCTGCCTACCCATCTACATTCCACTCTATACAGAATCATATAGCGTGAAATAGAAAAACACGGCCGTGTTTGTAGCGATTCACGGCCGTGTTTTTTCAGTTCATGCTGCGTGAGTTGATTGATAAGCGGCTTACCCTGTGTCGTTGTCAATCTTCTATATAATAACCATCAATGGAAGGGTGCATATCCGGGGTTCTGTTCCAACTTCTGGTTGGTCTGCCAGGCATCTTGCGAGATGGGATATAGCTCGAGGTATTTGCCTTTCTGCCGGGGACATTCGGAGGCTTGCCAAGCTCCTTGCTCGTAGACACCGAAGCGGATGTCGTCTTGGCGTGAATATGCCTCCCACGCCATTTCGAACTTACGTTCCAAGCGAACCTCCTCCAGCCCGACGGACTGGTAGATATGATTGTTGTCGTTGTGGAAAGCCCGTTGCCGGATTTCATTAATCAAGCGGGTGGCTTCTACATTGTCGCCATAGCTTCGGATTAGCGCTTCTGCTTTCATCAGGTACACGTCGGTGTAGCGGAAGATGTGGAAGTGGTTGCCTTGCGCGTCGATGAGCGTGGTGCTGTACGGCCACTTCTGGCAACGTGCGCCGGCTTCCTGGACCACGTCGCCCCAAGGCGTGTTGTCGCGAAGGGTACCGGCTATCATGTGAAAGTCCACCGTGTAGTCCAACGGATCGTTTTGTTGGGTCATTAGTAGCTCGCCGGTCTCCTTGTTATAGCGTTTGCCGATGCGGAAGGTCCCTTGGTACCGTAAGTCATTCTTGTCGAATAGCTTCACGTAGTCGGGCTGTGCGCAGATGCCGTTCCAAGCGGAATATCCTGCTCCGTCGGAATAGTTGTCTTGGTAGTGAAGCGTGCGCTTCATCAGCTCATTGGCGTTCTTTGTGTCGCTCTCGGCGAAGGTGATGGTCAGGATGCCTTCCCTGGAACGGTCGGTGATGCCGAAGTTCGTGGCCCAATTAGGCTCAAAGGTATATCCCATCCCCATGATGGCATCGCAGGCCTCTATGCACTTCAGGTAGGCATTTCCTTCGACCTTCATCCCCCAAGCCTCCGCGTTGAGGTAAAGCTTGGCCAGTAGGAACTGGGCGGAGCCTTTGGTGAACTGGCCATAGTTGTTTTGGTTCCCATCGGGTAGGGCGGGGATGAGGCTGGTCACGTCTTTTATCAGGAAGTTGAACACGTCCTGTCGGGGTGTGATGGAGGGTAGCTTGCGGTCGGCGTACGAGGTGACCAAGGGGATGTTGCCCCAGTTGTCGAGCATGACGTATATCCAAAAGTCGCGCACGCCTTGTATGGTGGCGATGTACGACGCTTTCTCCGTGTCGTTCAGAACTGTCGATTCCTCTAAGAGCTGTATGTTGTAGTTGCAGGTGCCTATGGCGCTGGCGGCGGCATCCCATGCGCTCTTTATGGTAGCCGTTTGCGAGGTCCACGAGTGCATGTAGAACTCGCGGTACTGGCCGCCATCGTACCAGTCGCCACCTACCCGTGTGGGGGTGACGGCCATGGATCCGCCACACTCCTGCAGGTACATGAAGTTGGCCGACCAGTAGGTTTTCAGCGTGTTGTAGGTCGAGCCTCGCAGGGCGTTGACCTCTTTTAGGGTGTTGCCGAACTCCGGAATGGCATCGAAGACGGGTTCGTTCAAGTCGGTGCAGGCCGATGATAGCGCCAAGAGCGCCCCACCCATTAAACCGTATATGTATCTTTTCTTTTTCATACGAATAGCATTTGGGGAGAATGATTAAAAACTAAGGTTTACCCCGAAGGTGAACGAGCGTGCTTTGGGGAAGTAGTTGCGCGGCTCAATGCCGGGCGATAGTCCGGCATCGTTGTCGGTAGGTTCGCCCCTGAAGAGTTCTACCTCGGGATCGAGTCCCTTGTAGCCGGTGATGACAAATAGGTTTTGGCCAGCCACATAGATGCGCGCCTTGGTGAGCCACGACACTTTTTTTGTATTGAAGGTGTAGCCTATGGAGAGGTTGTCCAAGCGGGCGAAGGAGCCGTTCTCCAGATAGAAAGAGGAGACGCGCGAGGATTCTCTGAACTTGAGCAGGTTATCGTTTTGCATCACGTTGTTGCCCTCAATGTAGGTGTTGTTGCCATAAGCGGCCAGGGGGTTGTTGAGCACCTTGTTGCCGATGGTGCCTCTGATGAAGAAGCTCGCGTCCCAGTTCTTCCAGCTGAAGCTATTGTTCCACCCGAAGGTGAGCACTGGTTGTGCGGAGCCTACATAAGTGCGGTCGTCGTCGGTGATTTGGCCATCGTGGTTGATGTCCTCCATGATGAACTTCCCGTTCTCATCCAGTCCATTACATTTGAGCATGTAGAATTGTCCCACGGGCTTCCCCTCTTCGATGACGTGAGAGGTGACTCCCGAGGCTCCTCGTATCCAAGGGTCGCCCACATAGATGCGGTCGGTCTTGTAGAGGTCGTTGGAGAGCTTGGTGATTTTGTTGGCATTGTGTGCGAGGTTTATGGTGGTGGTCCAATTGAATGTCTTGGTGCGGATGGCCTCGAAGTTCAGCATGACTTCCACGCCTTGGTTGGTCATGTCGCCCACGTTGGCATACATGCGGTTGTACACGAAGGTTGGTACAGGCACTTGGTACCGGTATATCATGTCGGACGTTTTGCGGTTGTACCATTCGACGCTACCTCCCAGCCGCCCTTTGAAGAGGGAGAAGTCAAGTCCGATGTTCAGCATGGCGGTCGACTCCCATTTCAGGTCGGGGTTGGCGTTCTGTTTCACCCGGAAGGCCACCGAGCTGCCTCCATTGTCGTAATAGGTGCCGTACGGCTCGTAGAGCGAGAGGGACTTGTAGGGCTGCAGCCCGTCCTGGTTGCCGGTGACACCGTAGCCAACGCGTAGCTTCAGGTCGTTCACCCACTTCACGCCTTTCATGAACTTCTCTTGCGATATGCCCCACGCAGCCGAGATGGAGGGGAACATTCCCCATTTGTGGTTGGCTCCAAACTTGGAGCTTCCGTCACGCCGGATGGTGGCCGTCACCATATATCGGTCGTTGTAGCTATAGTGCGCACGGGCATAGAATGAGATGAGTTTATAGTCGTTCTTCGAGGAGGTGGCCTCGCCTACCTTTAGGCTGTTGCCCACTTGCAGGCTGTTGGCTCCCATGGAGTTGACGACGAAGTCGCGTGCTCCCGTCCCGTGGTCTTGGTAGAGGTTGTCCTCCCATGAGTAGCCTATCATGGCTTCCAACTTATGCATTTCGGCAAAGGTCTTGTTATAGTTGGCCGTCCATTCCATCACTTCGCGATCCCAGGTAGTCCCTTTGCGGTAGGCGTAGCCGTTGTCGCCACGGCCGCGCGAGGTGGTCGGGTCTTGCCATTCGCTGTAGTCTCGTGAGAATCGACTTTTGTAGAGGTGCACCTTCGCTGTCAGTCCTTCGATGATGTCGAACGAAACGTCGCCGGCGCCATAGAAGTAGTTCATCTTGGCCTGCTTGTAGTTCAGCTCTTGGTTCATCACGGGATTGCCTTGGTCGTACTGGCCGTACATGTCGGTGTACCAACTGCCGTCTTCATTGTAGATAGGGTAGACGGGGAGGTTGTTGTAGGCCAATATGTAGTCGTCGGTGAAGGGCATGCGCAGGTCGGTCATGGTGCCCGAACCGGTGAGGGTGATGCGTAGCCGGTCGTTGATGGCTCGCTGTGAGAACTGGAAGCGGAGGTTATGCCGTTTCAGGTAGTTGTCGCGGGCGATGCCGTTCCGGTCCAGGTAGGTGTAGGAGGCCCGGTAGTTGCTTCGGGGCGAGCCTCCCGAGAGTGAGACGGAATGGCTTTGCGAGATGCCGGTGCGTAGCATGGCGCCGAACCAGTCGGTGTCGGCCTTGTAGCTGTCAAACTTGGAGACATCGTTGCCCAGCTCTTTGTTGGTAGCTCTCCATTCGGCCGCGTCGAGCAGGTCGGGCTTATTGGCCACGGTCTCCATGGTGAGGTATCCGTTGTAGCTGATTTCCATGTGCGACCCCGAGCCGCGTTTCGTGGTGATGAGGATGACGCCTCCTGCCGCTCTCGAACCGTAGATGGCGGCCGATGAGGCATCTTTCAGTACTGAGATGCTCTCGATGTCCGTGGGGGCTACGGTCGACAGGTCGCCGCCCGGTATGCCGTCAATCACGATCATCGGCCCTTGGTCATTCTGTAGGGTGGAGGTTCCTCGAAGGCGGATTTGGCTGGAACGGGTCACATCGCCGGTTCCCGAGGTGATGCTCAGACCGGCTACTTTGCCTTGCAGGAGGTCGGCGGCATCGCGTGCGATGCCTTTGTTGAAGTTCTCTTCGGAGATGTTGGCCACCGAGCCTGTAATCTCCCGCCTTGTCTGTGTGCCATAGCCGATGGCTACCACCTCGCCGAGATTTATCACAGAAGGCTGCATTGCTACGTTGATGACCGAACGTCCACGAACGGGTTCGCTTCGGGTATTGTACCCTATGTACGAAAAGTCTAATGTGGCTCGTTGGGCGTTGGATACGGTCAGTGCATAGTTGCCATCGGCATCGGTGATTACGCCGTTGGTCGTGCCTTTTTCTACTACATTGGCTCCAATGATACCTATGCCTGTTTCATCGGTGACTTTACCTTTTACGGTCTGCTGCTGTGCTGCGGCGTAAGAGCCTACAAATAGCGTCATAGCCATTAACAATCTCCTTGCGTTGCGAAAGAGATATGGGTCCTTGTCGTTCAGATACTCCATAAATGGTTAATTAATAAGGGTGTTTATACTCAAGGTTAAATAATTGTCGTAGTTGTATCCTTATAATAGAGGAACGCATGCTGCGCTATTTTTGTTTTAGTAACCTACCTTATGATTGGTTAGGACGCCCGCTCTATAAGCTACCCAAACGCCGATGGGATGTTTTTAAACTATGCTGGGAGAAGGAAAAAGGGAGGTGGGCTGGTAGTAGCTGACGTAAGGGCATAAAAAAAGGAGTACCGCTGTACTCCAACCTTTGTTAACCTTAAATCTAATACTATGAAAAACACATTGCAAAGGTACGGCTTTTGGGGATACCTGCAAATAATCCAAGAGAAAACGTATGTTTTATAACATTGATTAAGGAAAGCCCCCGCAAAAGAAAGACTTATTAAGGAGCGTCGGTCTCTTTTGCGGGGATATTTGTGGCTTAGTTGTTTGCGCCCCCGCCGCCGCTATGCTCGGGGCCGAATTGTTTCACGGTATATTCGTTCTTTGCGCCTGTGTAGCGCTTCGCCTTTACAGAGATGTTGATGTTCTGGCTACCCTGTTTCACGCTCAATGTGACGGTGATGGTACGTACCTTGGGGTAGCAGTTGTAGGTCATCAGTGTATATCCGCTCACGTTTACCTTGTTGTAGGTGCGTTCTGTCTCCGTGACACCCGACGTTGAACCCATCTGCTGATACATCTGTTTCTTCATCAGTTCCACAATGGCGTTGATAGTCTTG
>JAISIX010000240.1 GCA_031261805.1 Mediterranea sp. (in: CFB group bacteria) | reverse complement strand
GGCGAAGTTCTTCAGCCCGCGGTCCAGAGCTTGTATCATGGCATCGTCGGCTCCTTTCTGGCGGGCGAAGATACAGGCTGCCCCATCGGGTCCCGAGAGGGGATTGTCTACGTCGCAGGCGATGGTGAAGCGGGCTTTCCGCAGCCAAGGCTTCATCTTCGAGGCATCTATCGTGTGAATCTGCTCAAGGATGCTTCCACCTTGTCCCAGCTCCTGACCCTCTCTGTCGAGAAAACGGAAACCGAGCGCTTGCAGCATCCCCGTGCCGGCATCGTTGGTGGCGCTTCCGCCAATGCCGATGAGGAAGTTGCGGCAGCCACGCAGCAAAGCGTCGTGGATGACCTTACCCAGCCCATAAGTGGAGGCCCGCATCGGGTTGCGCTTCTCGGGCGGAACCAAAGGAAGACCACAAACGGTAGCCATCTCTATCACGGCCGTCTTGGTGTCAGGCAGAAAGCCGTACTCCACGTGTACATAGCCTTCCATTAATGGGTCAGGGGCCATACATTCCACATACCGACCGCCAAACGCTTGCATCAAGGCATTCACCAGTCCCTCACCTCCGTCGGCCACGGGGAGTTTCACAACCTGGCACTGCGGGAACACTTGGCGAACGGCACGCTCGGCACTGGCGGCCACCTCCATCGAGGAGACAGACCCTTTAAACGAGTCGGAAGCTATGACGATTTTCTTCATTCTTCATTTCCAACGTACATCCCGATGCCTCGTTGCGAGGCGATAAACGCCCCACCGAGCACCCGTCGTCCATCGTAGAACACGGCGGACTGTCCGGGGGCGATGGCGTTCGCCACTTCATGGAAGTGTACCAACAACCGTCCATCGTCCAGTCGCCTCACCTCGCAGGGGATGGGACGGCTGCGGTAGCGGATGCGCACCGTCAGCTCGGGGCAAGCCAGCAGTTCCTGCTCGTCTACTATTTGGTCGCGTTCCGTCAACATATATCTTGTTTGCAGTTGCTCGGCATCGCCCAGCATCACGGTGTTCTTTTCGGCGTTTATTTTCAACACGTAGGCAGGCTTGCCCAAGGCGATGTCCAACCCTTTGCGTTGTCCGATGGTGTAATAGGGAGTGCCTTTGTGTTGCCCCAGCTTTACGCCGGCGGCATCGACGAACCATCCCGGGCCTATCTCCTTGTCCAGCTCGGGGCATTGTTGGCGCAGGAAGTCGCGGTAGTCGCCTTGCACGAAGCACACCTCCATGCTCTCCCCCTCTTTCGCCTTTGCCTCGTACCCTTTGGCAGTCAAGTACTCACGCACCTTTGGCTTGGTGTAGTGCCCCAGTGGGAAAAGACAACGGCGTAGCGTTGCCTGTCCGAGCCGCCAGAGAAAATAAGACTGGTCTTTCCGGTCGTCGTCGCCTGCCACGATGTAGATATGTCCGTCCCGCTCCTCCAGTCGGGAGTAGTGTCCGGTAGCAATCCAAGCACAGTCCAGTCGGTCGGCCCACTCCGTGAGCATCCGGAACTTAAAGAGGGGGTTGCACATCACGCAGGGGTTGGGGGTGCGCCCGTGCTTGTATTCGTCGATAAAGTATTGCACGATGGTGCTGCGGAATGCCTCCCGCTCGTCGGCTACGTGATGTTCCATGCCCATCTGCTCGGCCAGCAGGCGAGCCTCTTTCGGCTCGTCGCCCCACACGCGCATAGTGACACCCACTATCTCGTACCCCTGCTCTTGCAGCATCAGGCAGGTGGCGGTGCTGTCGATGCCCCCGCTCATGCCTACTAATACTCTGTTATTTCGATCTTTCATCTCGGGAAACTGATATACCTACTATTATAAAAAGAGGGCGAGTTGCCCCGCCCTAAATGTTTTCACAACGGAATAATCCTTATTGTGATTTGCTTCAAATTAGTGAGGCAAAGGTGAGAATTTAATCGGTAATACGCAAAGGTTTAAAGGATTATTTCTACATTTGTCGGTAAATATAACTCTAACGTGATTATGAAAAAGATATTAGGGCTGGATTTGGGGACGAACAGCATTGGCTGGGCGGTGGTCAATCAGGCTGAAAATGACAACGAAAAGTCATCCATCGTTAAATTAGGAGTGCGTGTCAATCCCTTGACGGTAGACGAACAACAAAACTTTGAAAAAGGGAAAAGTATCACTACCAATGCGGACAGAACCTTGAAACGCAGTATGCGGCGTAACTTGCAGCGTTACAAGTTGCGGAGGGAGAATCTGCTGGAAGTCCTAAAGGAGGCAGGCTTTATTTCGTCTGATACCATCCTGTCCGAAGAGGGTAACCGAACTACTTTTCAAACATACAGGCTGCGCGCTAAAGCAGCAACCGAAGAGGTCTCGTTGGAGGAGCTTGCATGTATCCTGCTGATGATTAATAAGAAACGTGGATATACGAGCGGGCGTAAAGTTGATTCGGGTGATGAAGGACAACTTATTGATGGAATGGCGGTAGCCAAGCAGCTCTATGAAGGTCATCTTACTCCCGGGCAACTTTCCTACTCGCTGCTCAAGCAAGGAAAGAAGCGCTTGCCGGACTTTTATCGTTCCGACTTGCAGGCGGAGATGGATGCCATCTGGAACTTTCAGTCGACATTCTATCCCGAGATACTGACCGATGAGTTTAAAGTTCAATTGTCGGGAAGAGGGAAGCAGGATACCACTAAAGTCTTTCTTGCTAAATACCACATCTACACAGCCGATAATAAAGGGAAAGATAAACGCATACAATCCTATCGGTGGAGAGTTGATGCTTTGTCGAAACAGCTCTCGCAGGAGGAACTGGCCTTTGTCATCAGTGACGTGAATGGGAATATCAACAACTCCAGTGGGTATCTGGGCGCTATCAGCGACCGTAGCAAAACTTTGTTCTTTCACAAGCAGACGGTGGGGCAATACTTGATGGAACAACTGGATAGAGATCCTAACGTCAGCCTAAAGAACCAAGTCTTTTATCGCCAAGATTATTTAGATGAGTTTGAACGGATATGGGAGACGCAAGCCCACTTCCACAAAGAGCTTACGTCCGAACTGAAACAGGAACTTCGCGACATTGTCATATTCTACCAACGCCCCTTGAAATCGCAGAAGGGACTGATTGCTTTTTGTGAGTTTGAAAATAGAGAGGTGAAGGTTATAGTCGACGGAAAGGAAAAGGTGAAAACAAGAGGCCTCCGTGTATGCCCTAAATCGTCGCTCCTGTATCAAGACTTCAAGATATGGCAGGTGCTGAACAACCTGCGGGTGATGGACAAGGGCTGTGTCAATAGTGAAGAAGGGAGTCCCCTGAATCAAGAAGAGAAGGAGATATTGTATCAAGAGCTGAGCGTAAAGGAAAAGCTCACTAAGGCGGATGCCCTGAAGCTACTGTATACAAATCACAAGGCCTTGGACCTGAACTACAAGGACATTGAAGGCAATCGGACACAAGCGGCTTTGTTCAAAGCTTATCAGCAAATCATTGAATCAAGTGGTCATAATAATCTTGAGCTTTCTAAAATGAAGGCAAGCGACGCAAAGCAAAGTGTCGAAAAGATATTTAGTGGATTGGGATACAATACTGACATCCTAAGCTTTGACTCCAGCTTGGAAGGAAAGGCGTTGGAGGAACAACCCTCTTACCGGTTATGGCATCTGCTCTATTCATTCGAGGGCGACGACTCCCTGCTGGGCAATGAAAAGCTGGTGAAGAAACTTTCCGAGTGTTTTGGCTTTGAGGAAGAGTATGCGAAGATATTGGCTGGTGTCACTTTTCAACCCGACTATGGCAGTCTTAGTGCCAAGGCCATCCGACGCATCCTTTCTTATATGAAGGAAGGTACAGAATACAGTCTTGCCTGCCAATATGCTGGGTATCGGCACTCCAAGGAGTCACTTACTGTAGAGGAACTGGAAAGGAAGGAATATAAGGATAAGCTGGATATCCTACCAAAGAACAGCCTGCGCAATCCTGTTGTGGAGAAAATCCTCAACCAGATGATTCACGTGGTAAACGGCGTGGTCGACACTTATGGCAAACCCGATGAGATACACATCGAGCTGGCTCGTGAACTAAAAGCCAACGCCAAGGAACGGGAAGAGCGAACGAACGCCATCAACAAAACGACTGTGGAGCATGAGGAGTATCGGAAGAAACTGCAACAGCCCCCTTTCAACCTCATCCATGTAAGCCGCAATGATATCGTCAGGTATAAGTTGTACCTGGAGTTGAAGTCGAACGGGTACAAGACCCTCTATTCTGACACCTATATTCCGGCGGAGAAGCTGTTCAGCAAAGAGTTCGATATAGAACATATCATCCCGCAGGCTCGCTTGTTCGACGACTCCTTCTCCAACAAAACTCTTGAGAGCCGGAGCATTAACATCGAAAAAAGTAATTCTACTGCCTACGATTACATAGAAGGTAAGTACGGTGAAGAAGGGGTGCAGACCTATACGTCCCGAGTCAATAAGTTGTATGCTGATGGTGCCATCAGTAAAACGAAACGGAACAAACTGCTGATGAAACAGCAGGACATCCCCGAAGACTTCCTCCAAAGGGATTTGCGCGACTCACAGTACATTGCCAAGAAAGCCCGGCTCCTGCTGAGCGATTTGGTAAAGACGGTGGTGCCGACCAGTGGTTCCATCACAGCCCGCTTGCGCGAAGACTGGCAGCTCGTAGACGTCATGCAAGAACTGGATTGGGACAAGTACGACAAGCGCGGACTGACGGAAATCATTGAGGACAAAGACGGGCGGAAGATTCGACGCATCAAGGAGTGGACCAAGCGTAACGACCATCGGCACCACGCCATGGATGCACTAACCATTGCGTTCACCAATCGTAGCATCATCCAGTACCTGAACAATCTGAACGCAAGGAGCGACAAAGGCGGAAGCATTTATGTCATTGAGAAGAAAGAGTTGTATCGTGATAGCCGGGGTAAGTTGCGATTCAATCCTCCTATCCCATTGAACGACTTCCGTGCGGAAGCGAAGCGTAAGCTCGAGAATATCCTTGTCTCCATCAAGGCGAAGAACAAGGTCGTCACTCCCAATACCAATGTAACGAAAAACAAAGGAGGAAAGGCGCGCAAGGTTCAGCTGACTCCGCGGGGGCAATTGCACAACGAAACAATTTATGGAAGTATCCAGCAATACGCCACCTCGTTGGAGAAGGTAGGAGGCAACTTCGACGAAGTCAGAATAGCGACCGTCGCCTCCAAAAAGTATCGTGTCGCCCTTATGGGACGCCTTTTGGCTAATGGCGGGAATCCCAAGAAAGCCTTTACAGGAAGCAACAGCTTGGAGAAGAATCCGCTCTACATAGATAAGACGCAGACCGTAAAAGTTCCTTCGAAGGTGAAAACCGTGTGCCAAGAAACTGTCTATACCATCCGCAAGGCCGTTTCGCCCGACTTGAAAGTAGAGAAAGTCATAGATGCGCATATCCGACAGCTTTTAAAGGCTCGTTTGGCTGAATACGAAGGGGATCCCCGAAAAGCTTTCTCCAACCTGGACGAACACCCTATCTGGCTCAACGAAGAGAAAGGCATCTCCATCAAGCGAGTAACGATAACCGGCATTAGCAATGCCGTGCCTTTGCACGATAAGCATGACCATAACGGCGCCTTGCTTTTGGATGAAGAGGGGAAGAAACAGCCCGTGGACTTTGTCAGTACCGGCAACAACCATCACGTAGCTATCTATCGGGATGCCAATGGGGAGTTGCAAGAAAGCATCGTCTCTTTCTTCGAGGCGACCACTCGAGCTTCTCTCGGTCTTCCTATCGTCGACAAGGCTTATAAAGCGGAAGAGGGTTGGACGTTCCTGTTCACCATGAAGCAAAACGAGTATTTTGTATTCCCCAACGAGGAGGCAGGCTTCCATCCTAATGAGATAGATTTGACGAACCCCGAGAACTACGCACGTATTAGCCCAAACTTGTTTAGGGTGCAGAAGTTAGCATCTAAGGATTATACTTTCAGACATCATCTGGAGACGAGTGTTGAGGATGTGAAGGAACTACGAGATATAACATGGAAGCGTATTCAATCACTTGACAAATTAGAGAACCTTGTTAAGGTACGCGTGAATCATTTAGGAGATATTGTAGCGGTAGGCGAATATCAGTAGTCAAATATCAAATACTTTATTTATGATAAAGAAAACACTCTACTTCGGCAATCCCGTTTACCTTTCCCTGCGGAATGCCCAGTTAGTCATCAAACTGCCGGAGGTAGTAAAGAATGACACGCTGCCCGATAGCTTCAAGCAGCGGATGGAAGTGACGAAGCCGATAGAAGACATTGGCGTGGTGGTGCTCGACCATCGGCAAATCACCGTCACCTCGGGCGTGCTGGAAGTGCTGCTGGAGAACAACTGCGCCGTGATAACCTGCGACAGCAAGAGCCTGCCGGTCGGCCTGATGCTCCCATTGTATGGCAACACGACGCAGAACGAACGTTTCCGCCAGCAGCTGGATGCGTCCGTTCCCCTCAAGAAACAACTGTGGCAGCAGACGATAAAGACCAAAATCCTCAACCAAGCAGCCGTGTTGCAAGGTTGCGCCGATGGCGAGATAGGCTGTATGAAAACATGGGCAGCCGACGTGAAGAGCGGCGACTCCGATAACTTGGAAGCCCGGGCAGCTGCCTATTACTGGAAGAACCTGTTCTCAATAGCCGGTTTTACCCGCGACCGCGACGGTATCCCGCCCAACAACCTGCTCAACTATGGCTATGCCATCCTGCGGGCTGTTGTCGCCCGCGGGTTAGTCATCAGTGGCATGTTGCCCACGCTGGGCATTCATCATCACAACCGCTACAATGCCTACTGCTTGGCCGACGACATTATGGAACCTTATCGCCCGTATGTAGACAAGTTGGTCTATGGCATGGTACAGAGCGGCCAAAGCTACGAAGGCCTCACGAAGGACCTGAAGGCGCAAATGCTCTCTATTCCCACCTTGGAAGTCGCGATAGCAGGCAAACGTAGCCCGCTCATGGTGGCAGTGGGGCAAACCACTGCCTCGCTATACAAGTGCTTCACCGGCGAACTACGTCGAATCGTGTATCCCGAAATGTGATGGACCGTTTTAGCGAATATCGCATTATGTGGGTGCTGGTTTTATTCGATTTGCCGACGGAGACGAAGAAGGACAAGAAAGCATATACGGATTTCCGCAAGAACCTCCAAAAGGACGGTTTCACCATGTTTCAGTTCTCCATCTATGTCCGCCATTGCGCCAGTAGCGAAAATGCGGCGGTGCACATCAAGCGTGTCAAGTCTTTCCTCCCCGAGTTTGGGCAGGTGGGCATCCTGTGCATTACGGACAAACAATTCGGCGACATCGAGCTTTTCTACGGAAAGAGACCAAAAGCCGTGAATACTCCCGGCCAACAGTTGGAGCTATTCTAAAACAGGGAACCCTCCTTCTTTGCATATATCGACAGTCAAACTGACTTTGGAGTTCAGCAAAATCACGCTGCATGAAATGAAAAAACACGGCCGTGAATGAATCAGTTCACGGCCGTGTTTGTCGCAGTTCACGGCCGTGACCGAGATGGTTCACGGCCGTGTTTTTTCATTTCGTGCAGCGTGATTTTCAAGTGCGGTGCAATGACTGCGCAACCAGTATTGCGTTCCTTTGCTTCCTCCCTCCCAGAATGATTTTTTTCGTCTTTTACCCTCATACCCTCACTATATTGGGCGTAATATATTGTAAACAAGATTGTTAGTCCGTGATGGTAACCGTGATGGTAACCGTGAG
>JAISIX010000126.1 GCA_031261805.1 Mediterranea sp. (in: CFB group bacteria) | reverse complement strand
ATCCAGTCGTTGTCGAACTCCGAATAGTATTGCGCATCCGTGCATTTCAAGGGCCTGCGCCACAGGTCGAGTGTCTGCATGTTCTTCTCCTCAAACATCCATTTGCCGTTCTGCGGGTCGCCGTCGGCCACCACGCGATAGGGCCACAAGCCGCGGCGTTGCGCTGTCACGTCGTTGGGGTTGCCCGTCCATAGCTTGTCGGCCTCCATCCAGCGTTTCAGGTCCCACCAGCGGTGCCCCTCGAAGGCAAACTCCACCTGGTACTCATGCATAATCTTCTCGTGGTCGATGCTCAGGAGCGGGCGTACTCCAGCCCGGTCGCGCACGACATTGATGTATGTCAACGCTTGCGCATCGCTGTTGTCCCGGCTCATCTCCCACGAAGCCTCGGCGGCTATGAGGTAGGCTTCGGACAGGCGGAAGTAGATGTTCCACATCTCCGACCCCCGGCCGATGGTGCCGGCCGACGGTGCCGTATCCAAGTACTTGCGCACGTAGAATCCCGTACGGTTGATTTCCCGTTCGTTTCCTCCGAAGGGTCCGTTGTTGGCCGTAATCAGCCTTCCTTCGCTGTCGGTGGAGCTACGTGCTCCCGTTTTCTCTATCCACTCGCCGCCGTCCCTGTTCAGCTGTCCGGCTTGCATCTCTACGGTCTTCCCGTTAAACTCCGCTCCCGGCAGGATGACCGTAGCTACCAGGCGTGGGTCACGTCCGTCGAACAGCTGGGTGGGCGTATCGAAGAAGAGCGGGTTCTCCAGCGTCCCCACGCTGAAAGCGGCTCCTTGGCCACGTTCGTCCTGGGGGGCATCGATGGGTTCGAAAGCCTCAACCAGGTTCAGCAACACGGAGAGGCGGTCGCTGCCGGTATCTTGCTCGATGCTTTTGGGCAGGCAGTTCTTGGTGAACTGGGTCGTCTGCCCCGGCGTGGCGTAGTCGCGACACCAGATGACTTCCGTATTGCCCCCCTTGGCACACACAGCGTTGTAGAAGTTGTCGGCCTTGGCGGCGGCCGACTCGTTGGAGGTGGTCACCAGCTTGTAAGGCGACGGCGTGCCGTCAGCCGCATTTCCTATCACCTCCTTGGCGGCGGCCAGCGCTTGTTGGTAATAGCCGTTCGCCTTGTCGGCCGGTATGCCTACCTCGCCTCCGGGAGTCCGCAGTTGCGGATGGGCGGCAGGGGTATTGTAGGTAGCCAGCGAGGCGGCTGTGATGGCAGCCCGTGCTTCCAGCATCTTGGCCGTCCAGTAGTTGGCGCGGGCCGAATGTGTGTTGGTCGACTTGCTCAGCATCGGAGCGGCCTCCTCGCACTCCTGAATGATATAGTCGTACGTAGCGGCCTCCGTAGAGCGTGGTAGCTGTTGGGGGGTGATGTCCATGCCGGCTGTATAGCCGAACACCTCATCGCCTACGATGGGCAGGCCGCCCAGTCCGCGTGCCATGCAGAAATAGGTCCACGCACGCAGATAGCGTATTTCGCCCTCGTACGCCTTTTTCACGTCGTCGCTCAGCAGGGTGGTGTTCCTGATTCCCTGCAATACCTGGTTCAGGTTCCTGATGAGTTCGTAGTCGTACGGCCGCCACTTGTTGCGGTCTATGTTCTCGTCGCTGTTGTTGTCGTAGTGGATGGCCTCGTCCAGCATGGTATAGTCATCGACGGCATCAATGCGTTGGCCGAACGTCACTCGCCCGTAGAAGTTGGCAAGGCTGGACTTCAGCAGGGCCTCGTCGCCATAGAGCTGGTCGTCCGTCAATATGTTGTCCGGTTTCGTATCCAGGAAGCCACTGCAGCTGCTTCCCAAGAGCAAGCTTGCCAGGAGGGCAAGCGTCAAGTGATATTTACTCTTCATTGTTTACTCAGAATTTAAGATTGATGCCTAAGTTAATGACACGCATCGTGGGGTAGTCCAGCCCGTTCGTGCTCACGCTCTCGGGGTCCATGATAGGCAGATTGCTGAAGGTGAGCAGGTTGGTACCCGACAGGTAGACACGCAGGTTGCTGATGCCGGCTTTCTTCACCACATTCTTGGGTAGTGTGTAGCCGAACTCCAGGTTGCGCAGCTTGATGTACCTCACGTTGTGCAGCCAGAAGGTGCTCTTCTCATAAGCGCTGCTCTCATCGCTGTTGAGGCGGATGAGCGGGTATTTGCCCGGCACAAGCTCACTGTCGGCATTCCATATATCCGACAGGTGCCAAGCATCTTCCAGCACCTCCGCCGGGCTGTTGCCGTCGTTCTGGAAAGGACGTGCCGTTTCATATTGCTGTTGCCAGGAGGTCATGCCCGACCCTGTCCAGTCCATGGCCAGGTCGAACCCTTTCCAGGCACCCCGCAGGTTGATGCCGAAGTTGAGCGTAGGTGTGCTGTCGCTGCGGTAACCTATGGGGCGCTCATCCATGCCGTTGATGACGCCGTCGCCATTCACATCCTCGTAGATGATGTCTCCCGGCACCACCGTGCGGTTGCCCTTCGAGTCGATGTCCACGGGATAGGTGGCTATCTGCTCCCAGTTGGTGAAGCGCCCGATGGCTTTGTAGCCCCAGTTGACGTAGCCCACGCGGTGCCAGATGCTGTTGCGGTACACATCCCATGAGTTGCTGAAGCGGTGGTCATACTGTTCCCAGTCCCAAAAACGGGAGTAGGTGACATTGCCTCCCACGCTATAGGTGAAGTCCTTCACCTTGTCGCTCCACAGGGCCGACGCGTCGAACCCAATCTGTCGGTCGGAGTTGAGGTTCTCCATGGGCAGTGAGTAGCCTGTCTCGGCCGGTATGAGCACGTCGATGCGTTGTGCCGAGATGCCGCTGCGGATGCGTTGGAAGAAGTCGAGTTGCGCCGTGAGGCGGTTGTTGAGAAAGCCCACGTCGATGCCCACGTCCAGTGTCTTCGCCTTCAGCCACGACAAGGACTGGTTGGGCAGGTTGCGCGGTTGGCTGCCGGTCACGTAAACGCCGTCAATCACCGCCCCGCCGTTGTTGTACGTATATCCGGGCAGGAAGTCGAAGGGGCTGTAGTTGCCCGGGTTGTCGTCGCCCACCACGCCATAAGAGGCACGTAGCTTGAGGTTGGAGAACCAGTTGTTCAGCTTGCTCTCTTTCCAGAAGTTCTCCTCGGACACTCTCCAACCCACGGAGACGGAGGGGAAGAAGCCCCACCGGTTCTCGGGTTTGAACTTCCACGAGCCGTCCCAGCGGGCGATGACGTCGAGCAGGTACTTGTCGGCGTAGCCGTAGTTGATTCTTCCCAGCCATCCCAGACGGGCCTCGGTGCGGTCGAGGTCATCATTGAACTCCTTGATTTCGGTGACGTGGATGTTCTCCATCGTGTTGGCTACGGGCGTGGAGTGTATCCACTCCCTCGGGTTCTTGAGTTGGTTGGCCTCAAAGTAGAGGTAGGCGTTGAGGGCATGTTTGCCGAACTTCTGGTCGTAGGTCAGCTGCAGGTTGGACACTTGCTGCTCTTTCTTCTCGCGGGTACGTTCGCGGTAGGGGTTGCTCATCTGGTCGGTCACGTAGTACGAGTCGGTCTGGTCGTTGTATCCGTACAGCTTGAAGGTGTACTCTTGGTTGTCGAGTTCGTTGTACGCATAGTAATAGCCGAGCATGGCCTTGGCCGTCAGCCCTTTCACAATCTTGTACTCCGCCGTCCCTTGTAGCTGGATGACCCGCCATACGTCCGACACCTTGCCGCTGGTGTTGTAGTTCAGCAAGGCGAAGTTGGTCTCCATCTGGTCCGACACTTTCTGCGGATACTCCGGGTTGTCGTTGGCAAACGGGCGCTTGGTGGGCTGGTTCTTCATGGTGGCGAAGCGTGCCAGCCACGTGTCGTCGGTACCAGGCACGCCGGGGTGGTGCCGGTCTTCGATGCGCCCGTTCATGGTGGCGCCTATCTTGAAGCGGTCGGTGACGTTCACGTCCACGTTCATCTGGGCGTTGGTACGCCTGAAGCCTCCATATCCACGGATGGTGGCGTCCTGGTCGATGTGCGAGACGGCCACGTAGTAGTTGGCCTTGTCCGTGCCTCCCGAGAAGTTGACGTTGACATAATACTGGGGGGAGTTCAGCCAGATGTATTTGGCCCAGTCGAAGCCTTTATAGTTCTGCTCGGTGCCGGCCATCCACTTGTCGTACTCGCCCTTGGGGTAGCGGCGGGAGTTCTCATCCCTGCCGGCCCAAGTCTCCGCGGCCACGTAGGCCGACACGTAGCTCTTCACGTCGGACGGTTGGATAAACTTGGAGTTCTTCTGCCAGCCATAGTAGGCATTGACCGAGACCGTATTTTTCGAGTTCCGTTCGCCTTTCTTAGTGGTGACCACTACCACGCCGTTGGAGGCGCGCATACCGTAGATGGCCGCCGAGGCGTCTTTCAGGATGGAGATGTTGTCGATGTCGTTGAAGTCGAGGTTGTTGAACTGTCCTTCGTCCGACACGACACCGTCAATTACATATAGAGGTGTGCCCATGTTGCGTATCTGTAGGGCGGTGCTCGCCCCGGGGCGTCCGTCGGTCTGGCGCGAGTTCAGTCCGGCAATCTTGCCCACCAGGGCACCGGAAGCTGTCGTGGCGTTGGAACGCTCAATATCCGTGGAACGGATGGCCGTGATAGCACCCGTCAGCGATGCCTTCTTTTGTGTCATGCCATAGCCGGTCACTACCACCTCGTCCAGCACCTTGTTATCCTCTGTCAGCACCACCTTGAGGACGTTGGACGGACCGAGTTTCAGCAGCTTGGTGGTATAGCCGATGAACGAAAATTCGAGTGTGGCGTTGTCGGCCACCTGGAGTGAGAACGCGCCGTCGGCATCGGTGATGGTGCCCGCGCTGGCACCTATCACCTTCACGTTGGCCCCTATGACAGGCTCGCCGGCGGAGTCCACCACTGTACCCTTTACCAGGCGCTGTTGTTGCATGTCATGCGTTACCGTTACTCTTTCCGCCGGCAGCCCTTCAGCATAAGCAGGAGTGCTCAAGAGCAGCGAAAGTACCGCGCCACATAGACAGGTGAGACGTACGCCGTTCTCTCGGGGTCGGCAGGCGCAACTCACACGTGTTTTCCTTTTTTTCATAATGATAAGTTGTTAGTATAAATAAAAGAGTCCTGCATTACACAGGGCATTGGTTGACAAGGTTAGCGCGTCATTCGCACGGGTCTTATCTTCCCGTCGGGACCGAAGTAGAGACGGTCGATGCAGGTGACACGGTGGTTGGCATCGGTCTCGCCCAACGGACGGCGATGGTAGACAATGTAGTACTCGTCCGTACCCGGCACGTGGATGATGGAGTGGTGTCCGGCACCGGTGGCAATCTTAGGGTCTTGCTGCAGGATGGTACCTATGCGTTCGAAGGGGCCGAAGGGCGAGTCGGCTATGGCATAGGCCACGCGGTAGTCGGGTCCTGTCCAGCCACCCTCGGACCACATGAAGTAATACTTTCCATTCCGCTTCAGCATGAACGGGCCTTCCACGTACCCCTTGGGGGTGATTTCCTTGTAGAGGGTGCCGTCGGCAAAAGGCACGAGGCTGAGCAGGTCGGGGGCCAGGCGCACCATGTTGCAGTGCCCCCAACCGCCGTAGTACATATAGTACTGTCCGTCGTCGTCGCGAAACACGAACTGGTCGATGGGTTGCGCCCCGTTCACCACCTCGCCGATGAGGGGCTTGCCCAACGCGTCCTTGAAAGGCCCGTCGGGACGGTCGGCCACCGCCACACCAATGCCGCCCAGCTCACCCGGGTGCACATCGTTGGCGGCAAAGAAGAAGTAGTACTTGCCATGGGCCTGCACCACGGAGGGTGCCCACATCGCCCGCTTGGCCCATGCCACGTTGGCGTTGCTGAGCACATGCGGATGCTTGGTCCATGTCACTAAGTCTTTGGAGGAGAAGGCATCCATAAACGTCTGTTGGTCGTAGGGTGCCGAGTAGGTGGGGTAAATCCAGTATTCGTGGTCGAATACGGCAGCTTCCGGATCGGCATACCAGCCTGGGAAGACGGGATTGCTACCGACGGTAGTATTTTTGCCTACGTGCTGTGCGTAAGCCGACAAGGCTCCACAAAGGAGAGTCATAGCAAGAAAGAGGTTTCGATGGTTCATACGGTCATGTCTTTTTCTGGGACAAAGATGGGGCGAAACAGGCAAAGACAATGCCACAAAATGACCAAAGAATATCAATATCAGGTCAATCAGGTCAGAATATCGAAACTTGTCGCTATCTTTGCCCTCTGTAAGTGTAACCACCTAACCCCTATCGTGTTATGAAGCTTGGTAAGTCCTTATCCCTCCTGCTTGCCACCTTGCTGTTGGCAAGCTCCTCAACGGTAGCCTGGGCGCAACGGCCCACCGAAGAGTTCGCTACGTTCCTGCAGCGGTTCACCACCAGCGCGGCGTTTCAGTACACCCGCGTGAAGTTTCCGCTACGCACCCCCATCGTGCTGTTGGCCGACGACGGGGAAACGGAGAAAACTTTCCCTTTCACCCGCGAGAAGTGGCCGCTACTGGATAGCGACACGATGAAAGAGGAACGCATCGAGCGGGAGGAAGGTGGCGTGTACGTATCGAAGTTCACCCTAAACGAACCCAAGCGCAAAGTATTCGAGGCCGGCTACGAAGAGTCGGAAGGCGACCTCCGTGTTGAGTTCGAGCTGCTGCCCGACGGGAAGTGGTACGTGGTGGACTGCTACAGCGGCTGGTATGGTAGCGACCTGCCGGCCAGCGAACTGAAACAAACCATCGGCTACGTGCAGGAGGAGAACAACGCGTTCAAGGAGATACACCCTTAGCGCCGGCAGGGATTTCCCTTTAAGCTAACTTTTGTCCCATTCGGTGGGAATGCTTTCCCAACACGATGAGACTTTTTTCCCATGGCGGTGGAACTTCTTTCCCAAGCCCGTGGGACTTTCTTCCCAAGGCGTTGAAACTTTCTTCCCAAGCCCGTGGGACTTTCTTCCCAAGGCGTTGAGACTTTCTTCCCAAGGCGTTGAGACTTTCTTCCCAAGGCGGTGGGACTTTCTTCCCAATATGGTGGGAAAGATGAGACAATAGGGCAGGCCGCTCAAGGTATATGCTTCCACAGATCCGACAAAGCAGAGTGGCGAGCAATTCTATATTACTCAGCTTCAACTTTTTGAGGCGAGAAAGACCATGATAGTAGCTCCTAATATCATGCTAATGTCATGGCTATTATCATAGTCTTAACGGGCTGATTAACAGCGAGTGACAGGAAGTAATGAGATTAGTGAGAGTAGAAATGCAAAAAAACGCGTAGGGAGAAGAGCTGAAACACACCCGAAGGTGTGGAAGAGGGTGAGCCGTACCCTCTCACTCACCCATTCTTCATTTCCCTAAAAGAGAGGCTTTCCGTACGAATTGAGAGTGCCGACACAAGCATAATGCCTACATTTGCGGCGTAATAGCCAAACGAAACAAACATTTCATTAAAGAGCAATAATTATGGAGAAAGAAGTAAGAAAGGAAGTGTACGCTTCCCCTACCGTACATGTAGTAGAAGTAATGCTGGAAGCAGGGATACTAAGTGGTTCCACCAGAGATGCGACATTTACTGTCCAAGAAGAATGGGAGGAGGATAAAGAAATGCAAGCAGACGGCTTGCTCATTTGACAGGGAGCAGGCTCCCGACCCCTGACCCGTCCTCGAACCGAGGAGTATTTCGTGAACTAACAAACAAAGTATCAAAACCACAATGCCTTCGCACAAGAAAAAGGCGTTGTATCAAAAAAAGTATGTGAGATGAAAAAGAACATTCCATTCAAGAGAGTAATACCTACCTGCCTCCTTTTTGCCGGGGCACTCGCACTGTCGGCCTGCAGCAATGACGAATCCAACAAGGAAATCCCGACACCGGGACCCTATAGGACCTTGACGGTCCGGGCGAGTGAAAGCTTCGGCCAAGAGAGCGGCGACACACGTGGCTTGGCCGAACCCCAAGTGACACGCACCGACTTGGGAAACGGCATGATCCTCGAAGCCTCGGTCGTACTCGATGACGACACGAACAAAGCGGCGACACGGGCAAACCAGGTAGCCGACGATGTAGAAGTAGGCGCCATTGTGTACAATCCAGACAACGATATCATCATCAGCTCACAGGTGCTTACCGTAAAAAAGGGCAAACTGACCTTGGAAATCCCCCAAAGCGAAGTCTCCATAATCTTCTTCTCGCCCGAAGATGGCATAAGCAGCAGGATGAACCCAGGCGAAACAGTCTTCCACTCTTTCTCCAACAGAACGGCAAAAGACGTTATGTGGTATAAAACCAACATACCAGCCGGCGCAACCGCCACAAGCTTGGAAACCGTCACCTTCAAGCATTTGTTGACACAAGTATGCACCGAGATTACCGCTACCGACGGAAGCGTAGTGAGCGCATTCCGAGTTTATCTGCCCGACGCCCAAGCAGACGTCAACTTATTTTTTCCTTCAGGAAAGGTTACAGCACAGAAAGATCCGTTTGATTTTTCTATGTCGGCAAGTGGCAGTACATCCGACCAACTAAAAAGCGACTATAAAATTATGATGCCTGCAAGCGAGGAAACTGCCACATACACATTGAACATCACGAAGTTGATGATAGGCAGTATACCCTTTACCTACAAGTCGACAAACGTAACAGCCACTTTCAAGTTAGGGCATCGGTATAAGATTAAACTAAATGTGGAAAAAGCGCGTCCGTATGACCTGGGAGCATTCTACAACTGGGATGCGGTAACAGATGTAAATGGCAGTGATCCAGCACATAATCCAAAGAATGTACTTGTTGCAAGAGAATCTTGTCGATATTGTCCTGACGCTTACGATTTAGGCTACCTTTGGGCTTCGACAGACCCATTCTATTGGACAGAGAACGGACCTGCTTGGAAAGACAAGGATGGTACTACTCGTTATACGGGATTATGGGTGTTGAAAAGAGAATATTGGAGTGAAACCAAAATTGCCGTCAATCAAATAAAACCAGCCCAAGGCGACCCGAGCGACAAGAGTCATTACATATTCCTTCCTGCGGCAGGATATGATGGCAATACCAGTGAAAAGACTACTTCTGCTGACATTATAAAGGTAGGTACGAATGGCCGCTATTGGTTAGGAAATTCTGTCAACATAGATTCTGGATACTATATATATTTCTCCTCTGAATATGTCGGTAGGAGCACCCTGTCCACCGACTGTGCCTGTTGTCTCTGGACTATATAGAAGGCTTCCATAACACATCTCAAGAGACACTCCCTACCAACCCCGAAGCCCCCACCGGTCGCTTCGGGGTTTGTTGTTCGCAACCAAGGCAACCGCACCCCAATTATATCTCTATAAAAGATTGCCAATATGCGGCAGAGGAGAATTTACCTTACTTTCTTTGCCGGTTCTAACGTTTATTGCTATTTTTGCCGACAGGATTAATAACCAATGTCTATTCGTTGTATAAATGAAAACAATCAGCTTCGCACTATTGTGCTGTCTGCTCAGCCTCACTACGCTGGCGCAGGGGAGTAAACCCCTTGAACTGAAAGATGTGACCTCCGGACAATTCCGGGTCGAGAATATACAGGGTGTGGTGCCCATGCCCGACGGAGAGGCGTACACAATGATGAACGCCCAAGGCACGCAAATCATCAAGTACTCCTTCCAGACAGGCAAGGAGGTGGAGGTGCTCTTCGACGTGAACACCGCCCGGGAATGTACCTTCAAGCGATTCGACAGCTACCAGTTCTCGCCCGACGGGCAGAAGCTGCTCATTGCCACCAAGACCACACCCATCTACCGCCGCTCCTACACCGCCGTGCACTACATCTACCCGCTGAAGCGGAACGACAAAGGGGTGACAACGAACAACATCATCGAGAAACTGTCCGACGGCGGACCGCAACAGGTGCCTGTCTTCTCGCCCGATGGCACCATGGTGGCCTTCGTGCGCGACAACAACATTTTCCTCGTTAAGCTACTTTATGGCAATGCCGAGAGCCAGGTGACCGAGGACGGCAAGCCAAACGCCATCCTCAACGGTATCCCCGACTGGGTGTACGAGGAGGAATTCAGCTTCAACCGCGCGCTGGAGTTCAGTGCCGACAACACCCTGCTGGCCTTCATCCGTTTCGACGAGACGGACGTACCCTCCTACTCCTTCCCCCTCTTTGCCGGCGAGGCACCCCG
>JAISIX010000089.1 GCA_031261805.1 Mediterranea sp. (in: CFB group bacteria) | reverse complement strand
TAGCGCCACGGCTTGCCCCAGCTGGGGGGCGTTGTTCTCTATCGTCAGGTCCTTGAAGGTGATGTCGCTTCCTTCTACCTTCACGGTATAGGTGCGGAAGGTACCCATCTTGTTGATGTTGGCATGGTCGGCGTAAGTGATGACGGTGCTGTCGGCGCTCTCGCCCACCAGCTGCACGTTCTTTATCCACGAGGGGATGATGAGCTTCTCGCGGTACACACCTTTCTTTATATAGATGGTGACGGTATAGTCCATAAAGGCACGGACGGATTCTACAGCATCGGCGATGCGACGGTAGTCGCCCGTACCGTCGGGAGCTACTACGAGCGTGTCCTTATGCGTGGGTTGCTGTGCCTGCGCGGCGACTCCCGCTCCTAAGCCAAGGAGCAGGGCGAGGGTGATTGTTTTCAGAGTGGGTTGGTTCATCTTTCTATGGTTTTCTGTATGGTGATTATTCGCTTCTATGCAACTTCTCGTACTCCAGGCTGGCGAGGATAAAGGGACCCACAGCCTTGGGGTCGTTGTTGCGGATAGCTTCGTGGATGTAGTAGTCGTAGTCGCCCGAGCGGTACACCTTGCCCCCCAGTCCGGCCACGGCACAAGCCTTGGTGATGGTGAGTACGCCATCGCCGTCTACCTCCACGAAGTTCTTCAGGAAGCCCTCGTAGCCTTTCAGTGCCACGTCTAAGTAGGCCTTGTCCAAGTAACCTTGCCTCACGGCCTTGAAGAGGGAGTAGATGAACATGGCGGAGCAAGAGGACTCCAGGTAGTTGCCGGGGTCGCCACTGCGGTCGAGCACTTGGTACCATCCGCCGGTGGCGGGGTCTTGCAGGCGACGCACGGAGAGGGCCACCTGGTTCAGGATGGCGAGCATGGAGTCGCGTTTCGCCTCGTGTGGGGGGATGAAGTCGAGTGCGTCGACCAATGCCATGGCAAACCACCCCATGGCACGTCCCCAACTATGCTTGGACTGTCCCGTCACGGGGTCGGCCCAACGCTCGGTGCGGCTCACGTCGCAGGCATGGCGGTAGAGTCCGGTGGCGGGGTCGTAGGTATGGCGGGCCACGGTGACGAACTGGTTGATGACATCGGCGTAGGCTTGTGGCAGGTTGTTGCGGAAGGCATATTCGGCGTAGAAGGGGGCACCCATGTAGAGGCCGTCGAGCCACATCTGGTGCGGGTATATCTGTTTGTGCCAGAAACCGCCATCCTCGTTGCGGGGCTGCTGGGCGAACTGGCTATAGAGCAGGTCGAGTGCCTTGCGGTATTTGGGGTTCTTGGTCTGCTCGTAGATGCGGAAGAAAATCTTGCCGGTGTTGATGCGGTCGAGGCTGTACTCCGTGGGGCGGTAGGTGACGATGCTCCCGTCGGCGTGCACCATTGTGTCGGCATAAGCCACGGCATAGTCGCGGATACGGCTGTCGCCGTAGGCATCGTACACGCTAAGCATGGCACCCAGCTCCAGCCCGTGGCAATAGTCCCACTTCAGGCGGGGCTGGAAGTCGAGCTGCCATGCCTCGGGACAGCGAATCATCTCCGATTCAGTCATCCGTACCGACCAGGGCAGGCGGCTGTCTACCTTTTGCGCGGCGGTGGGGGTGTGGGCGTTCCAAGTCATCAACACTGAAAAAATAAGAAGAACGGACTGTCTCATGGTTCGTTTTATTAAGGATTAAACATAGTCACTTTTCATTGGGCAAAGATAGCTCGTTTGGCTGTAAATGAGTGGTACTATTTGGCATAGAAGGTGCAATAATTGTTTTTCGTGTGCGAAAACGCTCCTTTTTGTGCGCGCCAACGGCTGGAAAGTCTCTTTTTGCAGGCCTATTGAAATAAATTACGGTTGCACCCTTGGAAGATAGCGGAAAAGGTCGTACTTTTGGCCAACTTACCACGTTCCTCTTCCGGGAATAGGTTTGTGATTTACCATTTAATACAGGAAAAATAGAAACAGAATGAAAGCAGTATTCGAGTACATTAACAGTTTGGGAGCGGCAGTTATGATGCCGGTCATCTTTACCATCTTAGGAGTGTGTATCGGCATTAAGTTGCCCAAGGCGTTGAAAAGCGGCCTCTTAGTTGGCGTCGGTTTTGTCGGCCTGTCGGTCGTCACGGCGTTGCTCACCAGCAGCTTGGGGCCGGCGCTCGGCAAGATGATAGAAATCTACGGACTGGAACTCGGCATCTTCGACATGGGATGGCCATCGGCCGCGGCAGTGGCCTACAACACATCGGTGGGAGTATTCATCATCCCCGTCTGCTTGGGTGTCAACCTCCTCATGCTACTCACCAAAACGACACGCACCGTCAACATCGACCTTTGGAACTATTGGCACTTCGCCTTTATAGGTGCCATTGTTTACTTTGCTTCCGGCAGCATCGGATGGGGATTCTTCGCCGCCATCATCTGTTACATCATTACCATGGTGATGGCCGATTGGACAGCCCCCTCGTTTCAGAAGTTCTACGACAAGATGGACGGCATCTCCATCCCGCAACCCTTCTGCCAGAGCTTCGTGCCCTTCGCAGTGGTTATCAACAAGCTACTCGACCTGATTCCCGGGTTCAATAAGCTCTACATTGATGCCGAAGGGATGAAGAAGAAGTTCGGCCTGCTGGGCGACCCCCTCTTCCTGGGTGTTATCATCGGCTGTGGTATCGGTGCGCTGGCCTGTAGCAGCTGGAAGGAGTTGCTGGACAGCATTCCCCGCATACTCGAGCTGGGCATCAAGATGGGTGCCGTCATGGAGCTCATCCCCCGCATCACCAGCCTCTTCATCGAAGGCCTCAAGCCCATCTCCGACGCTACCCGCGAGCTGATAGCCAAGAAGTACAAACATAATGTGGGGCTGAGTATCGGCATGACGCCGGCGCTGGTCATCGGACACCCCACTACGCTGGTGGTCTCCCTTCTGCTCATCCCCGTTACCATCTTCCTGGCCGTCATCCTGCCGGGCAACCGCTTTTTGCCGTTGGCCTCGCTGGCGGGCATGTTCTACCTCTTCCCCATGATTCTGCCCATCACCAAGGGCAACGTGCTGAAGTCGTTCATCATCGGGCTGGTGGCCCTTACTGTCGGGCTGTACTTTGTCACCAACCTATCCGGTTACTTCACCATGGCCGCCAAGGTTGTGTACGAGATTAAGCACGACGCCACCGTTCTCATCCCCGACGGCTTCGACGGTGGTGCGCTTGACTTTGCTTCCAGCCTTTTCTGCTGGGCAATCTTCCACCTGATGCATACCATTAAAATTATTGGTCCGGCTCTGCTGGTGCTGCTGGCACTTGGCATGGCTGTGTACAACCGCATCCGTATGACGAGACAAGATCAATTAAATAATAAGAATAACGAAGCATGAAAAAGTTAGCAATCGCAATGATGCTGGGCGTGATGGCCGTGTCGGCCTCGGCCCAAGTGAATTACAAGATGCAAGTGGCTTGCAACCCGCAAGACGTGAAGACGTACGACACCGACCGCCTGCGTAGCAGCTTCCTGATGGAGAATGTGATGGTGCCCGATCAAATCAATCTGACTTACTCCATGTACGACCGTTTCATCTTTGGCGGAGCGGTGCCTGCCACCAAGGAACTGGTGCTCGATACCATCGACCCGCTGAAGGCGAAATACTTCCTCGAACGCCGCGAGCTGGGAGTCATCAACGTAGGTGGTGAAGGTATCGTCAGCGTAGACGGAAAAGAGTACACTCTCAAGTTCAAGGAGGCACTCTATGTGGGACGCGGCAATCAGAAGGTGACCTTCAAGAGCAAGGATGCTGCCAACCCCGCCAAGTTCTACATCAACTCCGCCACCGCCCACAAGGCGTACAAGACGCAACTCATCACCATCGATGGCCGCAAAGGCTCATTGAAAGCCAACTCCTTCCCCGCCGGCAAGATGGAGGAGAGCAACGACCGTGTTATCAACCAGCTCATCGTGAACAACGTGCTCGAAGAGGGACCTTGCCAGTTGCAAATGGGACTCACCGAGCTGAAACCGGGCAGCGTATGGAACACCATGCCGCCTCACACCCACAGCCGTCGTATCGAGGCATACTTCTATTTTAACGTGCCCGCCGGCAATGCCATCTGCCACCTGATGGGCGAACCGAAAGAGGAACGACTGGTGTGGATGCACAACGAACAAGCCATCATGTCGCCCGAGTGGTCCATCCATGCCGCAGCGGGAACCAGCAACTACATGTTCATCTGGGGAATGGCGGGCGAGAACCTCGACTATGGCGATATGGATAAGTACAAATACACCGATATGCGCTAATTCCACAGTTAGTACCTGATTTCGACCAATTTTTACCTGTGAAAGTTGGTCGGAATCCCTATCTTCGCCAGCAGAACAAATAATATAACTAAATCCATTATCATGAGTTTATCCCAAAAGACGAGTGAGAAGATGACGAATTACAGGTGGACGATATGTGCCATGCTGTTCTTTGCCACCACAGTTAATTACCTCGACCGCCAAGTGCTATCGCTCACTTGGAAGGACTTTATCGCCCCGGAGTTCCATTGGACGGACAACGACTACGGAACCATCACGGCTATCTTTTCCATCATCTACGCCGTGGGCATGTTGTTTGCCGGTCGGTTTGTGGACTGGATGGGTACCAAGAAGGGCTACCTGTGGTCCATTGGTATCTGGTCGGTAGGCGCCTGCCTGCATGCCCTCTGCGGCTATGCCACGGAGCTATGGGTGGGTGCGGGCAGTTCCGATGCCCTCATCGCTGCCCAGGCCGGTTCGGAGGTAGTGCTGACCATCGCCACCGTCAGTGTCTATTTCTTTATCGCCGCCCGGTTTGTACTGGCGCTGGGCGAGGCGGGCAACTTCCCCGCCGCCATCAAGGTGACTGCCGAATACTTCCCGAAGAAAGACCGGGCGTATGCCACCAGCATCTTCAACGCCGGAGCTACGGTAGGTGCGTTGGCTGCCCCGGTGAGCATCCCGCCCTTGGCCCGCTACTTTAAGGAGATAGGTGTAGGCAACGGCTGGGAGATGGCATTCATCGTCATTGGTGCCTTGGGCTTTATCTGGATGGGAATGTGGGTCTTCATGTACAATGCCCCCGAGAAGAGTAAGCATGTGAACAAGGCCGAACTTGACTACATCGAACAAGATAGCAAGGATGAAGCCGAAGCGCCCGTGGTGGTTGAGACCCCCGCGGCGGTGGAAGAGAAAAAAATGTCGTTCCTGCAATGCTTCACCTACAAGCAGACGTGGGCCTTCGCCGTAGGTAAGTTCATGACCGATGGTGTGTGGTGGTTCTTCCTTTTCTGGACACCGGCCTACATCAGCGACGTGTACGGCTTCTCGTCTGATACGGGTACGGCCATGATGCTCATCACGGTGCTCTACGCCATCACCATGCTCTCCATCTACGGCGGCAAGCTGCCTACCATCATCATCAACAAGACGGGCATGAACCCCTACGCTGCACGTATGCGTGCCATGCTCATCTTCGCCTTCTTCCCGCTACTGGCCCTCTTTGCGCAGCCGTTGGGCACTTATTCTTATTGGTATCCCATCATCATTATCGGCATCGCCGGGGCGGCACACCAGTCGTGGTCGGCCAATATCTTCTCTACCGTGAGCGATATGTTCCCCAAGACGGCCATCGCTACCGTGACAGGCATTGGCGGTATGGCGGGAGGGGTCGGCTCGTTCCTTATCAATAAAGGGTCGGGCATGCTCTTCACCTACGCCGGCGATACACAGATGAGCTTCATGGGGTTCAGCGGCAAGCCTGCGGGATACTTCATCATCTTCTGCATCTGCGCCGTGGCCTATCTTATCGGATGGATTATCATGAAGGCATTGGTGCCTAAGTACAAGCCCATTGTGCTCAATTAAATAGACGATAGGCCAATCTGTATAAATATCCCCACACCATCTACGTGTAGAATCTTATACAGATTGGCCTCTTTTAGTTTGCAATATATACACAATAACTACTCCATCCATTCCGGTTTGCTGCATGGTTCCATAAGATTATTCCAACAAAGACCCCTCTATTATTAGTGAGGTAAAAATGTG
This sequence comes from Mediterranea sp. (in: CFB group bacteria), assembly GCA_031261805.1. GTDB lineage: Bacteria > Bacteroidota > Bacteroidia > Bacteroidales > Bacteroidaceae > Bacteroides. The sequence goes on along the minus strand of JAISIX010000089.1, from coordinate 9,189 downwards.
GATGAAGAAACATGTAGAATGAATAATAAAAACATATAGCATGAATTGCAGTGTTCACGCTGTGTGAATGCAAAAAGACAGCCGTGAAACAGATTGTTCACAGCCATCTGTTTTAGGATTTGGACAGAGCCTAATAAAGTCTTGCTAAAAGGAGTAAAACGACAAGATGAGATATATAATTCCTCCATATTCAACGCAGAATCCACTCAACAAACACACACTAAAGTAGGTTTTTTCACGATTACGCAAGGAAAACTTTATCGAAAAGATGAGTTTTCTATAAAAAGACTTATATTTGTCCACGTACTAATATTTAAACCAATAATGTTATGAAGAATGTGCCAAAAGCCTTATTAGTGCTCATTTATAGCACTATTTTGTGTTCATGCGAAAACGCAATTGACCACGAGAACTTGCTTTTTAACGCAAAGCAGAGTAACAACACTGTTGCAAATGATGGAGATAGCAGTGCCTTCTATAAAGACGGCATGATTCCACTTTTGGTGACAGATGAAATTCGAGAACTTAAGCGTAAGTTTGATGCCTCAAGAAAAAGGACTCGCAATAGCGACTATGACTCTTACCTTTCCCTCAATCTATCAGCAATACGGGATCTACCATTCACTTTGAAGTCGAGAAATGGGTACTTTCTACAATCAGAAGGTGCTGGAAGAAGTGTCATTAGTGTTTCCTACATAGCATACAACCAAGACCAGCAGATATTCCAAATCAAAGAGTTAGCATGGGGTGGGTACTCCATTAACTCAAAATGGTCTGGGACTCCATTGGCAGTAGGGCATGATAAGCAAAGTCCCGATGACAAGGTTTTGATATGCCTAAAAGATCAAGCTTCAGCCGCAAACGCCTTCGCTATTTGGGATATTATTCCTTCAGCAAACAATCCGGGATACTACGTCCTCCAGAACTCCTTGTTCTTTGGGGGAGGAGAGAGCGGAGCATATTGGGATATGTTCTACTATGTAGCTGAGGTGGCTTACAGCCATGGAGATGTGAAGTTCAGCAAGTATGAAGAACGACCATCTCAAGAATTCTCAATAGCATTAGACGAAACATACACTTTCAAACTAAAGAGCTTAGAATTTATAAATGCATACACAGCGAAAGTAACTCCAAGAGATAATCTCGCTATTCAGCAAGCGACCACTAATTCCTCCAATCAAACACGAAGAGAGAACTTGGAATTCAATAGAACTGAACCTGCGTATTCCTTTTTCCACGAAGCGAAGGGAATCATATTCAAGGCAGAGGAGAATAATGAATATTTTGCTGTACCCACCATCACCTTAGAAAAAATAGACCTCACGCCTAATAAGCAGATACCTCTTGATACAAAATACATACCAAACAGAGGTTTCTATATAGACAAAAAACTACATCAAACAATACCAGTATTGGTAAAGCCTCGAACCAAATTAGTAATGACCTACTATTATAAGGTTTATGACGTGGAAGTTGACTATATAGCTACATTCACTTATCAGAAAGAGGAGAAGGGGGAGAATACTGAGCGGGTAATGCTTATTCCTGGTTCTTGGAATGGACGAGTATATGTAGATGAGATATTTGAACCAGATTTCGAAGAAATCAATTTGGATACTCAACAAAGGACCAGAGGCAAAGCGCAAATCAAAAAAGATGCTACTCCATCACCTGTTATACTAAAATAGTTGCATCATGAAAAAGATATTTATATTTCTATTTGTAAGTATTGCTGCAATAGCATGCAACAATGACATGAGCGAAACAGTTCAGATATGCACACAGGAATCCAACCTTCATGAGGTTGTATTGCAAAAGCGCAATCCTAATCTACCTACAATTTGGTCTAAGCCAATCAAACAGCACAAGTCAACACGTGCCCTAATTACAGACCCATCGGATTTCTTAGGAAATGCTTACGCCATTGAAAATGGGACGTCAATTATCGGCGACTTTGCCAACGCAAAATTCAAAGTTGTGGATTTGCCTAGACTACTTAATGAACATCCTTCATACATCTTGGGACAAGAGCTACGAACAACAAATGTTTCCGCCATATCGTATGCAGATTATAGTCGATTAGAAGTGAATTCATCTATCACTAAGAATGTTAAAAAAGGGTTTTCCTTAAATCTTGGAATTTTTTCATTTGGGCGAAAGAAAACTACTAGTGAAACATTCATTCATAATTCAGACAACACCCAAAATGAAGTGTATGGAGAATTGAGTATTGAAGTATTAAATGGAATGTTTTCCTTACAAACAACACCCAGTGCATTAAAGCGAATAGCAGCAGACTATCTTGATGAATTATTTATAGATGCCCTCTATAATTCCTCTATGGTAGAACTATTGCATTCTTATGGGGATTTCGTATTAACAGGATATTACACTGGAGGAAGAGCTTCCGCCTTGTATTATGGAATCTACAAAGAAAATCTTGATTTCGAAAGTCGAGAGACAAAGATGACAGATGAAATAAAAGCTTCTTATTCGTGGAAAAGGCCTAACACAACTACGCCCAACGATTCTATTGCTACAGCCTCAGCAGAACTAACGATAGGACAAGACAAAGGCAATTCAACCAAGGATACTGACAAGTTCTCTAGATTAGAATATTCTGTCAAAACATTAGGAGGTGCTTATGGGTATAGTATTTCTACGCCAGCTCATGATGTAACCAATTTTTCCGTTGACTTAACGGCGTGGTTTAATTCTTTAAATGACCCAAAGACCCACACTATGATTGATATTCAGAATGAAGGGCTTTATCCTATTTCCGACTTCATCTTAGAAGAGAATTTCAAACAAAGATATAATGATACTCACATGGGATTTCAACACCAAGAAGAACTAATAGAACCTTCTATTGAGATTATGAAAATGTATGTTCGTAAGAGTAAATCTGGAGATAAGCTGTACGATGTAGTCCCTGTTCTTAACACAAGGCAAGGAGATAAACTGATATTTACTAATCCAATAACAATGCAACAAAGCGACGAAGAACTAAAGAAAAACAATGAACTTGATGTTTTTATGGAAAAGAGTAGGATAATAGCCAATCAAAAAGCTAAATATTACGGCTTGGCTATAAAAGCCCTACCAAATAAAACAATCAATCCCGTTATCCAAACCACATTGTCATTCCAAATAGAGAATGTTGATGAGAGTAATATGTTTCGATTCAAGAATAAGAACACAAATATATGGTATATATACAACCCCTCATCATTATATTGTTTTGCCTACTACGATGATGATTACATTACCGACGCATACGGAATAGGCGAATGGATAGACAGCATTCCCATTAAAAAAGTATCCATGATGACACTATACCAAAGGTACAAGATTTACGGATTATAGAAATTACAACTTAAAAAGATACGTAAGTAATGAGAAGATATAGATTAGCAATATTTACGCTGTTAGCCATTAGTACGTCCTGCTGGATAAGCTGCGACAAAGAAGATGATACTGCTGACCCACCAGAGGCCATAACACTCAACATGATGAACGAGTTGAATGGGAAAACATTTTTAGAAAGTTCGGCTTTGTATATCAACAAAGCCAATAACTTTACCAGCAACTCATCAGTATGTGCCATTAAGGATGCAGGCGAGGCTTTTGGTATTGGGGCAAAAAAAGAGTTGGATGTCAATCAACTGGCACCAGAGGTAGCCGTCGTCCCCGGACACTTCTATCAAGTGTTTACGAGAGATGACGTGTACGAGTTCCCGTCTAAACAAAGTGCCATAAAAGTAGGAAGTATATGCTACCAAGTATACGTTTCATCCAACCTGTCAGAAGGCCGGACAAATATTGGTGCAAAAGTGAAGTATCTCATAAAAACGCCTAACGATAACAGCCTACCGCCATGGGGAAAGACTATCGGCCAACTGTCTTGGACCGATAAATGGCTTTTGCAGATGAAAGTTCCATCCAACTGTGAATACGCGGTTCTAAGATACCCTCCCGGTATGAGTTCAAGCAGCATAGAAGTTTCAATAAGAGAAAATGACATGTTAACTATCGAACTCAAAAGAGATATTTCAGCAATCGGAGTGTGTGAGATTTATCTTCGTTCAGGAGCTGTTTTCACATCAGTGAACATCGAGAAATACTAATAGTTCTCAGTCCATACGATAAGCGGCCGATTCGGTAGTAAAAGAAGAAAGTATCACTACCGGATTGGCCGCTTATCGCATGAGAGTGCGCCACCCAAACCTATCCAATATCAAAAAGCCCCGATTTTCTATCAATTAATCCATGAGAGATATGGAGGAAAATGTCTACCTTTGCCGCATTAGGTAAATTGTTATACCTTAAAACATATATAAAATATAAGAGACACATGAAACAGAATTTCTTTGCCGTAGACCTCGGTGCGACCAGTGGACGCACCATCTTAGGCTCATTTATAGAGGGCGGACTGAACCTCGAGGAGATTAACCGCTTTCCCAACCACCTCATTGAGGTGGGCGGACATTTCTATTGGGACATCTTTGCCCTCTACCGACACATCATTGAGGGGCTGAAGCTGGTGGCCCACCGTGGCGAAAGCATTGCCTCCATCGGCATCGACACGTGGGGCGTGGACTTCGTCTGCGTGGGTGGCGACGGCAACCTGTTGCGCCAACCCTATTCCTACCGTGACCCTCATACCGTGGGGGCACCCGAGGCACTCTTCGCCCGCATCCCCCACAGCGAGGTGTATGGCAAGACGGGCATACAGATTATGAACTTCAACTCCCTCTTCCAGCTCGACACTATGCGCCGCCATGGAGATAGCGCCCTTGAGGCGGCCGACAAGATACTCTTCATGCCCGATGCCCTTAGCTACCTGCTCACCGGACAGATGGTGACCGAATATACCATCGCCTCTACCTCGCAGATGCTCGACGCACGCCGTCGGCGTCTCGACCCCGAGCTGTTGGCCGCCGTAGGACTGACGGAGCAGAACTTCGGACGCTTCGTCTTCCCTGGTCAGCAGGTGGGCACGCTAAGCGAAGAGGTGCAACGTCTCACCGGCCTCTGTGCCATCCCCGTCATCGCGGTGGCCGGGCACGACACCGGCTCGGCCGTAGCTGCCGTACCCGCTACCAGCCCCAACTTCGCCTACCTGAGCAGTGGCACTTGGTCGCTGATGGGCATCGAAGCCAACGCTCCGGTCATCAACGCCGAGACGGAGGCGCTGAATTTCACCAACGAGGGTGGCGTGGAAGGCACTATCCGCTTGCTGAAGAACATCTGTGGGATGTGGTTGTTGGAGCGTTGCCGGCTGGGATGGGGTGAGACGAGCTACCCAGAGCTGATCAGTGAGGCCGATGCCTGTGAGCCGTTCCGTAGCCTTATCAACCCTGATGACCCCTGTTTTGCCAACCCTACGGACATGGAACAAGCCATTCGCGAATACTGCCAGCGTACGCACCAACCCGTGCCCGAAAGCCATGGACAGGTGGTGCGCTGCATCTTCGAGAGCCTCGCCCTGCGCTACCGACAGGTGATAGAGAACCTGCGCGACCTTTCGCCGCGCCCCATCGAGGTGCTGCACGTCATAGGCGGGGGGAGCCGTAACGACCTGCTCAACCAGTTCACCGCCAATGCCATCGGCCTGCCCGTAGTGGCAGGACCTTCGGAGGCCACTGCCATCGGCAACGTGATGATACAGGCCATGGCGGCAGGAGAGGCCACCGACGTGGCCGGGATGCGGAAACTCATCCACCGCTCCATCCCCCTCAAGACCTACCAGCCGCAAGACATCGAGGTGTGGGACACTGCCTTCCTGCACTTCAAGAGTTGCGTGCGCTGAAACGAGATAACAAGTATAATCATATAAATAATGTGTATCATGAAGAAAGAAGAATTGGTTCGGAAAGCGTATGAGATTGCCGCGGAACGCTACGCGGCCATGGGTGTCGACACCGCCAAGGTGCTGAAGGCCATGCAGGACTTTCACCTCTCGCTCCACTGCTGGCAGGCGGACGACGTGATGGGCTTCGAGGTACAGGCCGGTGCCCTCACCGGCGGTATACAGACCACCGGCAATTATCCCGGTCGGGCACGTAACATTGACGAGCTGCGGGCCGACATCCTGAAAGCCACCTCGCTCATCCCCGGCACACACCGCCTTAACCTCCACGAGATTTACGGAGACTTCAAAGGCCAGGTGGTAGACCGTGACCAGGTGGAACCCAAGCACTTCGATAGCTGGATACAGTGGGGCAAGGAGCAGGGCATGAAGCTCGACTTCAACTCCACCTCCTTCTCGCACCCCAAGTCGGGCGACCTGTCCCTCTCCAGCCCCGACAAGGGCATCCGCGACTTCTGGATAGAACATACCAAACGTTGCCGTGCTGTGGCCGAGGCCATCGGCAAAGCGCAGGGTGACCCCTGCATCATGAACATCTGGGTGCACGACGGCAGCAAAGACCTCACCGTGAACCGCATGAAATACCGTGAGTTGCTGAAAGACTCGCTCGACCAGATATTCGCCACCGAGTACACCCACATGAAGGACTGCATCGAATCCAAGGTGTTCGGCATCGGCCTGGAGAGCTACACTGTAGGCTCCAATGACTTCTACATCGGCTACGGCACCTCGCACGGCAAGATGATTACGTTGGATACCGGACACTTCCACCCCACCGAGAGCGTGGCCGACAAGGTCTCCGCCCTGCTCCTCTACGTGCCCGAACTGATGCTGCACGTGAGCCGGCCCGTACGTTGGGACTCCGACCACGTCACCATCATGGACGACCCCACACTCGACCTCTTCAGCGAGATTGTACGCTGCAACGCCCTCGACCGCGTGCACTACGGGCTGGACTACTTCGATGCCTCTATCAACCGTATCGGAGCCTATGTCATCGGCAGTCGCGCCGCACAGAAGTGCATGGTACGCGCCCTGCTCGAACCCATCGACAAGCTGCGCCAGTACGAGGCCAATGGGCAAGGCTTCGAACGCCTCGCCCTGCTCGAGGAGTGCAAGTCAATGCCTTGGAACGCCGTATGGGATATGTTCTGCCTCACCAACAACGTGCCCGTGGGCGAAGCCTACCTGGCCGAGGTGGAGAAGTACGAGACCGAGGTGACATCGAAACGCCATTAATCGCTAATCGCTAATCACTACCCCATGGAGATCCTCATTGGACTGTTGATTATCGCCATCGGCAGCTTCTGCCAGTCCAGCTCCTACGTACCCATTAATAAGGTGAAGGAGTGGAGCTGGGAGAGCTTCTGGCTGGTACAGGGCATATTCGCTTGGCTGGTGTTCCCATTGCTGGGAGCGCTGTTGGGCATCCCCGCCGATAGCAGCCTGCCGCAGCTATGGAGCGCGGGGGGCGCGGGTATGAGTATCTTCTACGGCATCCTCTGGGGCGTGGGAGGACTTACCTTCGGACTTTCCATGCGCTATTTGGGCGTCGCTCTCGGACAAAGTATAGCTTTAGGCACCTGTGCGGGCTTTGGTACGCTTTTTCCTGCTATCTGTGCAGGCACAAACCTGCTGGAAGGTACGGGACTTATCCTCCTGCTCGGCGTCTGCGTCACGCTGGCGGGCATCGCCATCATCGGCTATGCCGGTAGCCTGCGGGCACAGAACATGAGCGAGGAGGAGAAGCGAGCCGCCGTCAAGGACTTTGCCTTGACGAAAGGCCTGCTGGTAGCCCTGCTCGCCGGCGTGATGAGTGCCTGCTTCGCCCTCGGGCTGGAGGCGGGCAAACCCATCAAGGAAGCCGCCCTGGCAGGTGGGGTCGACGCGTTGTATGCCGGACTACCGGTCATCTTCCTCGTTACCCTCGGAGGGTTCCTCACCAATGCCGCCTACTGCCTGCAGCAGAACGTGGCGCACCACACCTTGGGCGATTACGCCAAAGGGCGTGTATGGGGAGGCAACCTCCTGTTCTGCGCCTTGGCCGGCGTGCTGTGGTATATGCAGTTCTTCGGTCTCGAGATGGGTAAGAGCTTCCTCTCCGGAAGTGCCGTGCTGACAGCCTTCTCGTGGTGTATTCTCATGGCGCTGAACGTCACGTTCAGCAACGTATGGGGCATTATCCTGAAAGAGTGGAAAGGAGTGTCTGCCCGAACCATCAGCGTGCTGGTGCTCGGGTTGGTAGTCTTGGTCTTCTCGCTGGTATTCCCGAACTTATTTTAAACCGATAAAGAACATTATGACATCAATCTTAGAGAATCGTCCGGCCCTCGCCAAAGAGGTGAACAAAGTGGCTGAAGTGGCCGGATACTTATGGCAAAAGGGATGGGCCGAGCGCAATGGCGGCAACATCACCATCAATATCACCGAGTACGTGGACGAGGAGATGCGCCTGATGATACCCATCAGCGAAGTGAAGCCCATCGGCGCCACGCTGCCTCACCTCAAAGGCTGCTACTTCTACTGCAAAGGCACCAACAAGCGCATGCGCGACTTGGCCCGTTGGCCGATGGAGAACGGCTCTGTCATCCGTATCATGGACGACTGCGCCTCATACGTCATCATTGCCGACCAGCCGGTACAACCTACCTCCGAGCTGCCTTCGCACCTGAGCGTGCACAACTACCTCATAGCCAAAGGCTCGCCCTATAAGGCCAGCGTACATACACACCCTATTGAGCTGATTGCCATGACCCACTCCAAGAAATACCTGGAGAAAGACGTGGCTACCAATCTGTTGTGGAGCATGATTCCCGAGACGAAGGCTTTCTGCCCCCGTGGCCTCGGCATCATCCCCTATAAGCTGCCCAGCTCCGTCGACCTGGCCGAAGCCACCATCAAGGAGCTGGCCGACTATGACGTGGTGATGTGGGAAAAGCATGGCGTGTTTGCCGTGGATTGCGACGTGATGCAGGCGTTCGACCAGATTGACGTGCTCAATAAGTCGGCCCTTATCTACATCGCCGCCAAGAACATGGGTTTCGAACCCGACGGCATGACGCCCGCCCAGATGAAAGAGATGAGCGTGGCCTTCCACCTGCCTAAGTAAGGCTGTTATCTCGCCATAGAGAAGTACACACAAAAATCCCCCGCCGTTCAGGTCTCGTTGTCGCAACGGAGCTTGAATGGCGGGGGATTCATATATGACTTCAATAAGACTTGACCAATGGGGAACAGGCGAAGGAACGATGTAACTTACTTCACCTTCCATCCTGTGATGCTTCGCCCCTGCTTGGCATAGTTCACGCCAACCTTCA
>JAISIX010000079.1 GCA_031261805.1 Mediterranea sp. (in: CFB group bacteria) | reverse complement strand
TTCACGTTCACCACGCTGGTGACGTTCGGCGGCGGCTTCTTTGCCTCGTTCCCGTTGTTCTATAGCACCAGTTTTGGCGGGGCCTACTGGCTGTGGATGACTATCCTGTTCAGCTTCGTGCTGCAGGCTGTCAGCTACGAGTTTCAGAACCAAGCCGGCAACCTGCTGGGACGCAAGACCTACCAAGTCTTCTTGGTCATCAACGGTGTGCTCGGCCCGGTGTTGCTGGGTGGTGCGGTGGCCACGTTCTTCACCGGCTCCAACTTCTTGGTGGACAAAGGCAACCTCACGGATGGACTGATGCCGGTCATCAGCTCGTGGGGCAACGGCTGGCACGGACTGGACGCGTTGCTGGACATCTGGAATGTGGTGCTCGGCCTGGCCGTCTTCTTCCTCGCCCGGGTGCTGGGAGCGCTCTACTTCATCAACAACATTGCCGATGAGGAGTTGGTAGCCAAGTCGCGCCGTGCGGTGCTGAACAACACCATCCTCTTCCTTGTCTTCTTCTTGGCGTTCGTCATCCGCACGTTGGTGTCCGATGGCTTCGCCGTGAATCCCGACACGCAGGAGATATACATGCAGCCCTATAAGTACTTCCTCAACCTCGTCCAGATGCCTGCCGTGCTGGCCCTCTTCCTTGTGGGCGTGGTGCTGGTGCTTTTCGGCATTGGCAAGACGGTACTGAAGAAGACCTTCGACAAAGGCATCTGGTTTGCCGGTATCGGCACTGTGCTCACCGTGTGGGCCTTGCTCCTCATCGCCGGCTACAACAATACGGCCTATTACCCCTCCAATATCGACTTGCAAAGCTCGTTGACATTGGCCAACAGCTGCTCCAGCGAGTTCACGCTGAAGACCATGGCTATCGTCTCCATCTTTGTCCCCTTCGTGCTGGCCTATATCTTCTACGCTTGGCGTAGCATAGACCGCAACAAGATTACCAAAGAAGAGTTGAGCGACAAGGGAGGCCACGCTTATTAAGGATTCTTTGTGTCTTTTTCATACACGAGATGGCACAGATGGCGTACGGATTATGTTTTTTTATCCGTCCCATCTGTGCCATTCTTACGTTCTATAGAGTATAGAAACCAATAGAAAAGGAAAAATGAAGATTGTAGTATTAGATGGCTATGCGGCCAACCCCGGCGACCTCTCGTGGGAGGGGCTGAAACAACTGGGTGAATGTACCATTTACGAACGTACCGCCCCCGATGAGGTCTTGGACCGTGCGGCTGGGGCCGATGTTCTCATCACCAACAAAGTGTCGCTGGATGCCACGACCCTCGAGGCATTGCCCCGGCTGAAGTATATCGGGGTGCTGGCTACCGGCTACAACATTGTAGACGTTGCCGCCGCCGCTACCCGAGGGGTGGTGGTCACCAACATCCCCTCGTACAGCACCCCCTCGGTGACACAGATGGTATTCGCGCATCTGCTCAACATCGCCCAGCAGGTGCAGTATCACTCCGAAGAGGTGCGCAAGGGCCGATGGGCGGCCAGCCGGGAGTTCTGCTTTTGGGATACGCCGCTCATAGAGTTGAGCGGTAAGAAGATGGGGCTGGTAGGATTGGGGCACATCGGCCAGGCCGTGGCTCGTGTTGCCTTAGCTTTGGGGATGGAAGTCTGTGCGGTGACCTCCAAGTCGGCCTTGCAGCTCCCCCGCGAAATCAGGAAAATGGAGCTGGACGAACTGTTTGCCCAGTGCGATGTCGTGAGCTTGCATTGCCCCCTCACGGTCGATACACGTGAGCTGGTCAATGCCCGGCGCCTGTCGCTGATGAAGCCCACGGCCATCCTTATCAATACCGGGCGTGGCCCGCTCGTCAATGAGCAGGACCTGGCTGATGCCCTCAACGCCGGCCGTATCTATGCCGCTGGCGTGGATGTACTCTCCACCGAGCCTCCCCGGGCCGACAACCCCTTACTGACAGCCCGCAACTGCTACATCACCCCACACATCGCCTGGGCCTCTTCCGAAGCACGTGCCCGCCTGATGGATATTGCCGTAGGAAACGTCAAAGCCTTTATGGAAGGAAAGCCAATGAATGTGGTAGGGATGGAGTAGGAGGTATAAAGAAAGCGCCATCCACACCTGCAGGTATGAATGGCGCTTTCTTTACGTAAGTGTGATTCCGGAGCGATTCGAACGCTCGACCCACGCCTTAGAAGGGCGTTGCTCTATCCAGCTGAGCTACGGAACCATCCGTATTTGCGGCGCAAAGGTAGTGCTTTCTGTCGATAATCCAAAGCCTTACCTTTACTTTTTTGAGATGGTGGTAGCTTAGTGGTTAAGTAGTAGGTAGTTGACTACTTTTTCACTGCTTCGTCAAGTTCAATGCCTTGTCGCGAATCGTCTCCGCTCCGGGGTATCCGGTCTGTTGCTCCTTGATGTGTCCCTCCTTGTCGACGAAGAGATAGGTAGGCACTCCGCCTATCTTGAGTGCCTTGTAGAGGTATTTCCACTGGGCATCGGTGACGCGGAAGTGCTGTCCGTGCAGGTCGGGAATCATGATTTTCCATCGGTTCAGTGGCGAGGTTTCGCCGGTTATGTAGACGAAGACAATGCCCTGTTGCTGCATCTGCGCCTTGTAGGGGGCGAGTTCTTGGTTGGCTTGCCGGCAGGGACCGCACCAAGTGGCCCAGATGTCGACCAACAGGGGGTGCCCCTTGAACTTAGCCAAGATGGTAGGGAGTACGTCTTCGTTCTTGATGCTGTCGGGCAGGGTGTTCACTGTATAGCTTCCGTCGCTCTTCTTGGCGGCCTCAAGTTGTGCCAGCAGTGTGTCGTTCTGCTTTTTCAGGTAGGTGCGATAGGGTTCGGCTATCTTCGAGAACTGTTCGGCGTTCAAGGGTTGGGCGTTGGTGGTTATTTGCGACAGGGCAATGTACGCACTGGTGAGGTCGAACTGGAAACCTTTGTCAGTGCCCAGTATGCGGGCGAGGGCCTGTGGCCCTTTGGGTGGGAAGGCGAAAGGGAACATGACCTGGGCATACTCCTCGGAATAGCAGCACCTTGGATCGCTCAGCTCGCTGACACCCTGTAGTACGTCGAAGTAAGAATCGGGTAGGGGAGGGAGGCTCTTGGCATACTTGTCGATGGCGTCATGGTCCTTTTCCCGGTCGAGGTTGTTGCAGTAAATGTGTGCCATGACCATCGTGTTGAGCACGCCTTGCAGGCAGCTTAGGAGGTCGGTGGTGCACTGCATCTTGAGCAGTGTTTGGCAAGCGGGGCTGTAGGGTGCAGCTTCTATCTGGCGGCATTTCGCTTTCCATCGGGAGAGGTAGAAGTCACGTATTTGTTCGGCATTCTGAGTGCCGATGCTGTCTTTCATGAAAGAGATATATTCCTGTTCTGTCCGGTAAGTCCGTAGTGCGGGTTTGAGCGTTACCTTTGCCGCCATCTCCAGGCAGAGGGATGCCAAGTATCCGGCGTAGTGCACAGGTGCTCCCAGCAGGGGCTGGCGCGGCATGCTGATGAGTGAAATCTTACGTGTGCTCGCAT
>JAISIX010000013.1 GCA_031261805.1 Mediterranea sp. (in: CFB group bacteria) | reverse complement strand
GAGTATAAATCACTAAGCATAATAAGGTTATCACTATGGAGTACAACTTCAGGGAAATTGAAAAGAAGTGGCAAAAACGGTGGGTGGAAGACAAAACCTACCAAGTGACAGAAGACGAGTCGAAGCAGAAATTCTATGTACTGAACATGTTCCCTTACCCCTCGGGGGCGGGCTTGCACGTAGGGCATCCGCTGGGATACATCGCCTCGGACATCTACGCCCGCTACAAACGGCTGCAAGGTTTCAATGTCCTCAACCCCATGGGATACGACGCTTACGGACTGCCCGCCGAACAGTATGCCATACAGACGGGACAACACCCCGCCATCACCACCCGCGAGAACATTGCCCGCTACCGTAGCCAGCTCGACAAGATAGGCTTCTCCTTCGACTGGAACCGCGAGATAAAGACCTGCGACCCCGAATATTACCACTGGACGCAATGGGCGTTCCAGAAGATGTTCGGCAGCTTCTACTGCACCGCCTGCCGCACGGCCCTGCCCATCGAGAACCTCATCCAGAAGTTCAACGAGAGCGGCACCGAACATCTCACTGTGGCTTGCACCGAAGAACTCTCCTTCACCGCCGACGAATGGAAGGCCATGAGCGAGCACCAACAGCAAGAGACGCTGATGAACTACCGCATCGCCTATCTCGGCGAGACAATGGTGAACTGGTGCCCCGACTTGGGCACCGTGCTGGCCAACGACGAGGTGGTGGACGGCGTGAGCGAACGCGGCGGTTTCCCTGTGGTGCAGAAGAAGATGCGCCAGTGGTGTCTCCGTGTGTCGGCCTACGCCCAACGCCTGCTCGACGGGCTGGACACCATCGACTGGACCGACTCCCTCAAGGAGACGCAACGCAACTGGATAGGACGCTCCGAAGGCGCCGAGGTACAGTTCCGCGTGAAGGATAGCGACCAAGAGTTCACCATCTTTACCACCCGTGCCGACACGATGTTCGGCGTCACCTTTATGGTGCTGGCTCCCGAGAGCGAGCTGGTACCCCAACTCACCACCTCCGCACAGAAGGCCGAGGTAGATGCCTACCTCGAACGCACCAAGAAGCGTACCGAGCGCGAACGCATCAGCGACCGCGGCGTGACGGGCGTTTTCAGTGGCTCGTATGCTATCAACCCCTTCACCGGCGAGGCAGTGCCCATCTGGGTGAGCGACTACGTGCTGGCGGGTTACGGCACCGGTGCCATCATGGCCGTGCCGGCGCACGACAGCCGCGACTACGCCTTCGCCAAGCATTTCAACCTGGAGATACGCCCTTTGGTAGAGGGTTGCGACGTGAGTGAGGAGAGCTTCGACGCCAAAGAGGGCATCGTATGCAACTCCCCCCGTCCCGATGCCACGCCCTACTGCGACCTCTCGCTCAACGGGCTGACCATCAAGGAGGCCATCGCCGCTACCAAAGAATATGTGAAAACTCACCACTTGGGCCGCGTGAAGGTGAACTACCGCCTGCGCGACGCCATCTTCTCGCGCCAGCGCTACTGGGGCGAGCCGTTCCCCGTGTACTACAAGGAGGGTATGCCTTACATGATAGATGAGGCCTGCCTGCCGCTCGAACTGCCCGAGGTAGACAAGTTCCTTCCGACAGAGACGGGCGAGCCGCCGCTGGGTCACGCTACCCGCTGGGCTTGGGACACCGTGGGCAAGCAAGTGGTGGAGAACACACGCATCGACAATGTCACCGTCTTCCCCATCGAACTGAACACCATGCCGGGATTCGCAGGCTCGTCGGCCTACTACCTGCGCTACATGGACCCGCGCAACCACGAGGCGCTGGTAGACCCCAAGAAAGACGAATACTGGCGCAACGTCGACCTCTACGTAGGTGGCACCGAACATGCCACGGGGCACCTCATCTACTCTCGCTTTTGGAACAAGTTCCTTCACGACATCGGCGTATCGACCACCGAAGAGCCGTTCCAGAAGCTGGTGAACCAAGGTATGATACAGGGTCGGAGCAACTTCGTGTACCGCATCAAGGACACCAATACCTTCGTCTCCCTCGGACTGAAAGATCAATACGATGTCACCCCGTTGCATGTCGATGTCAACATCGTCTCCAACGACATCCTCGACCTCGAAGCTTTCAAAGCTTGGCGGCCGGAGTACGCCACGGCGGAGTTTATCCTCGAAGAGGGTAAGTATGTGTGCGGCTGGGCGGTGGAGAAGATGAGCAAGTCGATGTTCAACGTGGTCAACCCCGACGACATCGTAGAGCGTTACGGTGCCGATACGCTCCGTATGTACGAGATGTTCCTCGGGCCGGTGGAGCAGTCGAAGCCTTGGGACACCAACGGCATCGACGGCGTGCACCGCTTCCTGCGGAAGTTCTGGGCGCTTTTCTACAACACCCGCTCGGACGAGTACTTAGTGAAGGACGAACCCGCCACCCGCGAGGAGCTGAAGAGCCTGCACAAGCTTATCAAGAAGGTGACGGGCGATATCGAACAATTCTCCTACAACACCTCGGTGAGCGCCTTTATGATTTGCGTGAACGAGCTGACCGGCCTGCAGTGCTCCAAGAAAGAAATCCTGGAGCAGTTCGTCGTCCTGCTCACTCCCTTCGCCCCCCACATCTGTGAGGAGCTATGGGCCACGCTGGGACATACGACTTCCGTCTGTGATGCCGAGTGGCCTCGCTGGGACGAAGAGTACCTCAAAGAGTCCATGGTGAACTACACTATCTCCTTCAACGGCAAGGCACGCTTTAATATGGAGTTCCCTGTGGAGGCCGAGAAGCCGGAGATAGAAGCCGCCGTGCTGGCCGACGAGCGCTCGCAGAAGTGGACGCATGGCAACGCACCCAAGAAGGTGATTGTAGTGCCACGGAAGATAGTGAACATCGTAGTATAACCATACTGTTTAACATAGCGCAACCCCCAACGTTTATGAAGATAACCAAGAAAGCCCTCAAGCGGGAAGCCAAAGACTACGCCGCCATCACCTTCGGCCTGATGAGCTATGCCCTTGGCTGGGCAGCCTTCCTGCTCCCCTACCAGATCACGACAGGTGGAGTCACCGGTATCAGCGCCATCATCTACTACGCCACCGGCGTGCCCATCCAGTGGACCTACATGGCCATCAACGCCGTGCTGATGGCCGTGGCCATCCGCCTGCTCGGCCCGCGGTTCACCATCAAGACCACCTACGCCATCTTCACTCTCACCTTCCTGCTCTGGTTCTTTCAGTTCGTCGTGAACAACTACGTCGACGCGCCCAACATGACTACCGACGGACGGCCCCTCATACTCGGGCCGGGACAGGACTTCATGGCCTGCATCATCGGTGCTGCGCTCTGTGGAGCGGGCCTCGGCATCGTGTTCAACTCCAACGGCAGCACCGGTGGCACGGACATCATCGCTGCCGTGGTGAACAAGTACAAGGATGTAGCCTTCGGGCGGATGATTATGCTCTGCGATGTCTTCATCATCAGCTCTTGTTACTTCGTATTCCACGACTGGCGGAGGGTTATCTTCGGCTTCGTCACCCTGCTCATCATCGGCGTGGTGCTCGACTACATCGTCAACAGCGCCCGTCAGTCTGTGCAGTTCCTCATCTTCTCGCAGAAGTACGGCGAGATAGCCGACCGCATCATCCGCGACACCCACCGTGGCGTGACCGTGCTCGACGGCACCGGCTGGTACAGCAAGCACCCCACCAA
>JAISIX010000167.1 GCA_031261805.1 Mediterranea sp. (in: CFB group bacteria) | reverse complement strand
ACTGCCCATAGGGACTCGCAAGGGGATGTCACGCTGAACGAATACGCAACGGTGCTACGGGTACCTTTTCTTATGAAAGCTGCTGCTACCATGATTGCCCCCAAACTGGTGACCCGTCTGCGAAAGATACAAGGCGAATACGACATCATCCATATTCACCACCCCGACCCCATGTCTTGCTTAGCCCTATACTTATCGGGTTACAAAGGACCGGTGATACTACATTGGCATAGCGACATACTGAAACAAGGGGTATTACTAAAATTCTACCAACCGCTGCAAAGCTGGCTCATCCGGCGAGCATCGACGATTGTGGGTACTACCCCACTCTACCTCAAAGCATCCCCGTTCCTGCAAAAAGCGCAACAAAAGACGGTAGTCATCCCTATCGGGATACCCGAACCGATACGTCAAAAGGAACTGGCGGCAGAGATAAGAGCGAAATATAAAGGCAAAAAAATCATTTTTGCCCTTGGACGCATGGTAAAATACAAGGGATTCGCCTACTTAATAAAGGCGGCACATCAGTTGGACGATGATTGCATCATCTTGATTGGTGGCAAAGGGCCGCTGCATAACAAATTGCAAGCGCTGATAGAGACGGAAGGAGTGGACAAACGGGTAAAACTGATTGGTTTCATAAAGGGTGAAGAGCTACCTGCTTATTACGAAGCATGCGACCTGTTCTGCCTCAGCTCTATCATGAAGACGGAGGCATTCGCCATCGCACAGGTAGAAGCGATGTCGTTTGGCAAACCCGTGGTAGCCACCCGTATACCCGGTTCGGGGGTAAGCTGGGTGAATGCCGACGGGATATCGGGCCTTAACGTAGAGCCAAAGGATAGTGGCGCATTGGCTGATGCCATTCAGCGCATACTAACCGACGAGGAACTCTACGGACAACTCTCGGTCGGCGCACGCCGACGATACGAGACAACGTTCACCCAAGAGAAAATGGTAGAACGCTGTCTGCAACTATATAAAAGGATAATAGACAAATAAATATGGGAGCTGAAAACAGCCGGAATAACGGTACAATAGTTGCCAACAACGAACTCTTCTTCCAAGAGGTGGAAACACTCTTGAAGGAAGGCAAGAAAGTGACATTTCGACTGAAAGGAGGAAGTATGCGTCCGTTTCTGCGTGACGGAGACGTGATACGCATAGTCCAAAAGCCCTACGACCAGCTGCGCCCCGGCGACATTGCACTGGCACATACCGACCTCGGTGTACTGCTGCATCGCATTGTAGCCATCAACGGTGAGCAGGTACACTTGCTCGGAGATGCCAATCGGCAACAAGAGCTAACGGAACGGCGGAAGGTAATGGGAGTGTTCGATGCAGCCTGGAGGGGAGAGAAGAGCTTACATCTCAACTCGGTGACCATGAGGACATTAGCCCTTTACTGGTACAAAATACGCCCCCTACGCCGTTACCTGTTGGGAGCGTATGAGATTTGCAGGAGACTAAGAAAAGGAAATATATGAAATTGAAGAAAGACTTGGTATTGCGCCATATAGGCAGAGAGCATGTCATCGTCAGGCCAAGCTTAGGGACGGTAGACTTGACACATGTGTACACCCTAAACCCGGTAGCGGCCTGGCTATGGGAACAGACGGGTGATACGGCTTTCACCGAGGAGAAATGGGTAGAAATGCTACTGGAACACTACGAAGTGGAACGTACGCAAGCCATCGACGACGTGAAAAAGCTGATAGAGAACCTGATGGAAAACGAACTGATAGAAGCATGAGGAAGAGCGAGCAAGAGATGAAGCAAGCATTCCTCAGCCTGCTACGCGCAGGACTGTGGGGCACAGCACCCGACATCCAATGCTTTCCGCTAACCAACGAGGAATGGGATGCCCTCCATGCGCAAGCACACCGGCAAACCGTGGTAGGCATCGTGTACGACGGAGTACTCCAACTACCCGAAGAGCTACTGCCCTCTACTCATCTACTGATACGTTGGACGGCCGAGATTGATGGGCTTGAGCGCACAAACCGGCGCATGAATCAAGACATAGCTTCGCTGTTTCACTGGATAACGGAAAACGGAATGACTCCTTGGTTACTAAAGGGACAAGGGGTAGCTGCCTGCTATGAGCAACCGCTGCACAGGCAGTGTGGGGATATCGACATCTATTTTCCACATAAGGAGGAACTGATCAAGGTCAACCATTTACTACGAGAAAGAGGTGTAAAGGTGCAACCTCATGCCAATGCGGGAGGCGTTTATCGAGGAGGAGAGTTTGTAGTAGAACAACACATCCAGCTGGCCGATATCTACAATCCGTCACTGTCTGACTACCTGCAATGGCTCAATCAATTGGAGGCGCGGAATGCCACCCAATGGGAAGTGGAAGGACAAACGGTCCTACTGCCATCGCCGATATTGACTCACCTCATCTCAACGGCACATATCTTCAAACATGCTATGGTATTCGGCATCGGGTTCAGGCAACTCTGCGACGCTGCCCGCATATCCTACCACTACCACGACCGGATAGACAGTCGATTGCTGGAAGATGTGTATCGGCGTACCGGCATCCTACGCTGGGCCACCTCGCTCTATGGGGTGCAGACGAAAGTGCTGGGGCTACCCGAGAAGTACCTGCCGTTTCCGTTGTCGCAAAATGACAATGGGTGTTCATGGTTGGACAACGTATGGAAGGGAGGGAACTTTGGCTTTTACAACCGGAGCTTCTCTGCCTCGAAGATACCTCAAAGCGAAAAGAAAGACATACGCAAGGCGGCGCTTAACCTATGTTCCAACATGCGCTATGCACCTGGCGAAGCATTCTGGTTCTCGCTAAAGAAACTCTATTGGCTCTTTATGGAGAAATAATGAATATGAAGAAGCAGCTGGGATGGATATGGGAGATGATGAAAGGACAGCGCTGGCGGATAGCCCTGCGCATCTGCCTCGATCTCCTCTCGTTGGCATTGGGTCTTTTCTTTGTATACGAGTCCAAACATGCTGTCGACATCGCCACCGGAGCCTCCACAGGGTCACTACACACAAGCGTGTTTTTACTGGTGGCATCGGTAGCCGTCAGTATCCTGACGGGACAATATGCTTCGTGGCTAAGCAACCGGGTAAAAATAAGACTGACCATCACGCTACAAGACACACTGACCGAAGCACAGATGCGCACCGTGTGGCGAAAGACCAAACGATGGCATACAGGAGATGTGCTGACACGCCTGAACACGGACGTGGAAGAGGTGGCACAGATGATGGCCATCACTTTCCCCTCCATCTGCGTGACGGGGGTCCGCATCCTCGCCTCTTGGCTATTTCTATGGACCATGGACGCCACACTGGCTTGGATGATTCTAGGCACATCACCGCTCTTCCTGTTCTCCAAACTATACTACCGCCGGATGAGGCGACTCAACCGGGAAACGAAACAGATGGAGAGCCGGCTGGGCATCGTACTCCAAGAGAACCTACGCCAACGACTACTTATCCGGGCCTTGTGCATGGGGCATACCCGAAAGCAAGCCTACCAAACGGTACAGGAAGGCATCAAACAGAGCCGGTACAGCCTACAGAATTTTTCCGTCTTCACGCAACTGGTACTCCGATACACCTTCAATGGAGGCTACTTGCTGGCATTCGTCTGGGGCATCTATCGGATGCATAGTGGCCTGATCACCTTCGGAACCATGACGGCGTTTCTGCAACTGGTAGCCCGTGTGCAAGCGCCTGTGCTGACACTGATTTCGTTTGTTCCGGCTGCCATCCGTTGCCGTACATCACTCGAGCGATTGGCGGACATGAACGACGAGGAGCACGAGAAGGAAGGCAATACATTATATATCTCCCATCCCCAAAGCGTGGAGCTACAGGATGTCTCTTTCGGCTATGAGGACAGGACAGTGATTGTTCACCTAAATGCCATGATGCGCCCGGGAGAACCCACGGCCATAGTAGGAGCCACCGGTCGTGGCAAGACGACATTGTTCCGATTGCTATTGGGCTTGTTGCGCCCGGATGAAGGCAAGCTGTTCATGCAGACCGACCAAGGAGAAATTCCATTGTCCGTGGCCACGCGTATTAATTTCGCTTATGTGCCACAAGGTAATACGCTCTTCAGCGGAACCATCCGGGAGAATCTATTGGCTGCGGTCCCTACAGCCGACGAGATAGAGATGACGGCAGCCTTGAAACTGTCTTGCGCCGAGTTTGTAGAACTCCTGCCCCAAGGATTGGACACACAGGTGGGCGAGGGTGGCTACGGACTGTCGGAAGGGCAGGCACAACGCATCGCCATCGCACGCGCACTGCTCTGTCCGGGCAATATATGGTTGTTCGACGAGGCCACATCGGCACTCGACAAAGATACGGCTTCGCAGTTGGTACACAACTTGATGAGGCAAGGGAAAGAGAATATTCTTATTTTTATCACCCATGATGTTCGACTGATGGAAGCTTGCTCGCAAGTCATACGGCTGGACAAATAAGGAACAAAACAAATGATAGATAGTTATTTTAGCATTGCGGCACATACAGTACGGCTCTCCTTGCCCGATGGGTGGGAGTGGGAGGAACTATTACCTTCGTTCCTCCCGTTCAAAAGTACAGTTCCACCCGACGGGAAATGGATGTGCTCCGTAGAAGTAAGAACAGAACAGCTACAGGCCGACCTCTCTGGCGTCAAACTGCTGGCAGAAGAGCGGGAAATGCTGGGTGATAGTCTGAAACTGTATCAAAAGGGCAACAGCTACGTGGCCGACCTGCGGATTACTCCCGATGGCGACACTTATCGGATGGTATGCAACCGTACTTTTGCAGAAGCCCAAGCATATATAGGCAAGACCGGGCAAGCATCGGCAGACGCATTGCGCGGCTTCTTGATGTTTGTGTATGCACAGTCGGCCGTGCTCTGCCGCACGGCTATGCTACACGCCTCCGTAGTGATAAAGGATGGCAAAGGCTATGCCTTCCTCGGGAAAAGCGGCACGGGCAAGAGCACGCACAGCTCCCTTTGGCTGAAAACGTTTGAGGATGCGGAACTACTCAACGACGACAACCCCGTGATACGCCTCGAAGAAGATGACAAGGTGTATATATATGGCTCGCCCTGGAGCGGGAAAACGCCTTGTTACAGGAATCTGAGGGTGCCACTGGAGGCCTACGTACGACTGGAGCAAGCGCCCGTCAATGTCTTCATCCATAAAGAGGGTTTAGCCGCTTTTGTCGACCTGCTACCCAGCTGTTCCGCCATGCGTTGGGACGGCTACCTCTACTCAGCGCTATGCGACCTTGTGCAAGAGTGCACCACTCGCGTAGAAGCCGGATACTTAAAGTGCTTGCCCAACGAAGAGGCTGCACGGATGTGCTACAACGAATTAACAAAAAAGAATATATAACAATGAAAAAATCAGTAGCTTATGCAATGATGATGTTGATGCTGGTCTTGACGATGACCTCCTGCATCAACACAAAGAAATTGATCCTATTGAAGAATATGGATACGAATACATCGTACCCGATTGGGCAATTACGAGACATTAAGGTACAGAGGGATGACCGTCTCTATATCTTTGTAACAGCGAAGAATCCAGAATTGGCCGCACCGTTCAACCAAAATTCTCAAACGATGAGAATCAGTGAAACTGGAGACATGGTTAATGCCAGCGCCAACGGAGGGAATGACCGCGGTGGCCTTCAGACAGGCTTTCTCGTCGATATGGATGGATATATTCAATATCCCATTTTGGGGAAGCTAAAGGTAGATGGCCTTACCCGTAAAGAGGTAAGCCAATTAATACAACAACGGTTAATTGATCAAGGCTATATCAGTGACCCCATCGTTTACGTAGAGATACAAAACTTAAGAGTCACGATGATGGGAGAAGTAAATGCACAAGGGGTACAGAGTGTACCCAATGCCCGAATTACATTACTGGAAGCAATTAGCAGAGCAGGGGGGTTATCAGCCAATGCCGATTATAAAAACGTAGAAGTGATACGTGAAGAAAATGGCGTGCGCAATATGTATAAAATGGATGTACAGTCGACTGATATATTCCAATCGCCTGCTTTCTATCTACAACAGAACGATATTGTGTACGTACATCCCAAATTTCCGCCTACCACTACCAAGGAGGATCGTACGATTCGGTTCTACTCATTGGGCATAGGTTTTCTTTCATTTATTGCCACTATGCTGGTATTATTCAAGTAAGCTAATAAATAAAAATATAAATATGACAGAAAGAGACGGAAGAAAAAATCATAAAGAGAGCGATAAAACGGTCAATATTATTGATTTATTAGCATACTTGCTATTCCGATGGAAATGGTTTACACTCTCTATCATCATCTGCGTAGGCTACTCGTTATGGAACTACTACAAAACACCGTTTATGTATAGTCGTTCGGAAATGGTAGTTATCAAATCGCCACAGAATTCGGAGTCGGTGATTCAGACAACGCGCCGCAGCTACACCCCTATAGGTAATGTAGCCAGCGAAATGCTGCAACTCCAATCCCAAGAACTGATGCGCAAAGCCATCACCCGGTTACATGCAGATATAAATTACACCATCACTCCAAAGCTTCGGACAAGAGAGTTATATACGGATTCTCCCATAAGAGTTGCTTTTCTCGACGCGCATGAGAACGATTATGCTTCGATATATGTGACCCCACTCAATGAGAAACAAGTTAGCCTCTCTCTTTCGTCCAAAGAGGAGGCGAGTCATAAAGTAGTGAATCTACGTGATACCTTACAAACATCAGCTGGTCGGTTGATTGTCACACCTTCTAAATATTACGGCAAAGGCTGGTTTGGACAAAAAATCCATGCCGTAAAGAATTCAAGAGAAGGGCAGATGAAGGCATTTGTGGGAAGTTTGAAGATTACGCAACCGGATCCCGATGCCAATATTCTGAATGTACAGATGAATGACGTGTCGCCGCAACGGGCACAAGACATTCTGAATATGCTGATTGTTCTATTCAACGAGGAGAACATTGAAGATAAAAATATGGCTGCTGTCAATACGGCCGAGTTTATCAAAGAACGCTTAAAGATTATTGACGGTGAACTGAACGATGTCGAGACCAACATCGAACAGAAAAAGAAAGATATGGGAGGAATTGACTTAGCGACTGCCACACAGCAGTATGTAGGTGATATTTGGAAATCTAACGATGAACTGAATAACATCAAGTACCAATTGGAAAGCGCTCGTCAAGTAAAGCAGAACCTTCAAGATGCCAGCAAGGAAGATGACTATATCCCCACCAATTTAGGTTTGGAGGACCCTACAGTGAGAGACTTGATCACACGCTACAATGAGTTGTTGTTACGGCGCAATCGCCTGCAAGGAACCAACACCAAAAACAACCCTGTGGTAGAACAGCTGAACCGATCGATATCGACTATCCAGCAAAACTTAATCCGCTCGGTAGACAACTTTATGTCCAGTCTCAACATGCGACGGATGGCCATCAATACGGAAGGGGATAGGGCAAGGCAAGGAGCTATGGCTGTACCTGAAAAGGAAAAAGAGATGGCATCCGTCAGTCGGCAACAAAAGGTTAAAGAGAACCTTTACCTCTACCTCTTGAACAAACGAGAAGAAAATGCACTCAATCTGGCAATGACTGAAAATAAAGCACGTATCTATGATCCTGCCATCAGTCTGAATGGGCCTATATACCCTGACTTTAGAAAAAAAGTAATTGTAGGCATTGGCTTCGGTGTCGCCATCCCTGCCATTATCTTTTTAGTCATCCTAATGTTAGATAGTCGTGTCTACACCCGTAAGGATATTGAAGACCGGATTGACATTTCGTTCTTGGCAAGCATTCCGTTTATCAAACGAAAAGCAGAAGATTCTTCGATTATCCGGGTACGAGCCGACGGGCACGATGCCCTATCGGAAGCTTACCGCATCCTACGAACTAACATGGAGTTTATGATTCGACCAACCAATGGGAAGGTTATCACTACCACCTCATTCAATGTAGGGGCTGGTAAGACTTTTACTTCATTGAATCTGGCAGCCAGCATGGCACAATTGAAGAAAAAGATTGTACTAATCGACCTTGACCTACGCAAAGGTACCGTAAGTAAAGGGTTGAAGATGCATAATGTAAAGGGAGCTGCCCATTACCTGTCGAACGCCTCTACCGTCTTGGATGATGTGATTCAGAAAGATGCCGTTTGCGAAGGGGTAGACTTGATTCCTATCGGCGTAAATCCGCCCAACCCCGTGGAATTGCTGCTGAGTAAGCGTCTGGACCAACTGGTAGAGGAACTAAAGGAGAGATACGACTACATCATCATCGACGGTGTGCCTATTGGCGTGGTGGCCGACACCGCTATCATCAATAGGGTGACCGACCTGAACATCTTTGTACTACGCTCCGGTAAGTTCGACCAACGCCAGCTGCCCGAATTGGAACGACTCTACAAAGAGCATAAGTTCAACAACTTGGCTGTACTGCTGAATGGAACGTCTCAAGGTGGTAGTGGCTACGGATACGGATATGGGTATGGTTACGGCTATGGGTATGGCTATGGGTATGGCTATGGGTACGGCGAAGACAAGCCGAAGAAGTGGTATCAACGCCTGTTCCGCAAAAAGCATAAACACCACAAGCACCATTCACATCACTCACATACAGAAGACACTGTTTAAAAGAAAATAGAAATACCTTTACCTTCTCTATGAGCGTGGGTAGCGAAAGCCGATATATCGGTGGCGCTACCCACTTTTTTTATCTGTATAGCAGATATTTACTTCGCATCCGTCCGTACGCCTCCAGCCCAGGCTGCCAAGCCGCCCGGATAGTGTCTTCCGTCTCCCCGCACAAGATGGCTTTGCGTATCCGGTCGGTTCCCATCAACAGGTCGAACCAGTGGGGACGGGAGAAGAAAGCGGCTCCTTTTCCGGAGAGATGGTAGAAACGGAGGAAGTAGCGAAGGGTGAAACCATGCACATCGGTAACCGTGCGGAGGTCTTCACCATAACAGGTGACATTTTTGTGCAGCGGATTCTTGTCGAAGCCGGGCAGGGAGCGAGGCGTGAAGGTGAAAGAGCCATATCGCTCATTGGGCGCTCCCAACACTTGGAAAGGGAAGGTGGTGCCACGGCCGACGCTAACAAAGGTCGCCTCGAACGGGCAGAGGGAGGCATAGAGGAGGATGGACTGATCGTTGGGCAGGTTGGGCGAGGGCTTGACGGGCAGCGAGTAGGGTTGCCCATGCTTCCAACCCTCCACAGGAATTACCGTCAGGAGACAGGAGTCCTTTCCACCGGTATCGAGCCAGCCTTCACCATTTATCATCCGTGCCAGTTCGCCCACCGTACAACCGTGCAGCACCGGGATAGGAAGCAGGCCGACAAAACTTCGATAGGCCGGTTCGAGCACCGGACCGTCTACGTAATCGCAAGGGTTGGGACGGTCGAGCACCACCAACTCCTTCCGGTTCTCGGCACAAGCCTGCATCACGTAAAACAAGGTGCTGGTATAGGTATAGAAGCGGGCACCCACGTCCTGAATATCGAACAGGACCACATCTACGTCGCTCAACTGGCGGGCAGTGGCCTTCTTCTGTTTGCCATAGAGCGACACCACAGGAAGGTCGGTACGCACGTCGCGTCCATCCGCCACCACCTCACCTGCATCAGACAATCCACGAAAGCCATGCTCAGGGGCAAAGACCTTGACTACACAGATACCTCTGCGTAACAGGGAGTCAGGCAACGACGTATGCAGGGTGCCTATCACGGAGGTTTGATTCACCACCATCGCCACCCGCTTGCCTTCCAGCAGGGAGAGGTAGGCAGAGGTGCGGTCGGCACCGGGAATCACTTGTCCGAAAAGGACGGACGGGAGGCACGCCACAAGTATCCATCCCAAAAAGAAAGCCATCTTCGTACGCATATTGATGCTCTTTTTACAGGTTATGCGATGCAAATATACCCAATTTGCCTTATCTTTGTCCACACAACTAAGAATTTGGCGTATGAAACAAGTAAAAGGCATCCCCTACGGGATAGCGAACTTCGAACAAGTTATCAACAGAAACTATTACTACGTTGATAAGACCCTGTACCTACCGTTGTTGGAGCAAGCCCCCAACAACCTCCTGCTCATCCGCCCTCGCCGATTTGGGAAGAGCCTCTTTATCGGCATGATGCGAGCCTACTACGACATCCTACAGAAAGATAAATTCAACGACATCTTCGGAGAACTGTGGATAGGGAAACAGCCCACCAATGAACAAGGGATGTACCAAGTTCTCTACTTCGACTTCTCGAAGGTAGGGGGCGCCGCCTCCATAGAAAGCCTGGAAGCCAGCTTCGACGCTTATTGCGGGAGTGTGGTCGACGTATTTGCCGAAAAGTACGCAGCCTATTACTCTACTACCTTCGTGGAGGAGCTAAAAAGAAAGTCGACGGCACGTGAGAAACTCAACTTTCTGGACATTAACGCCCAAGCCAGAAGCTACCCACTCTACCTCATCGTTGACGAATACGATAACTTCACCAACATCGTGTTAAGCGCCCACGGACAGGACATGTTTCATCGCATCACCCACGCCGAAGGCTTTTACCGCGACGTGTTCAAGCTCTTCAAAGGGATGTTCTACCGCATTTTCCTCACCGGCGTAAGCCCCGTCACGCTCGACGACCTGACCAGCGGCTTCAACATCGATTGGAACATATCCAACGATCCGCGCTTCAACGCCATGCTTGGATTCAGCGAGACCGATGTGCGCGAGATGTTCAGTTACTACCAAGAGAACGGTCAGCTCAACGGCGACATCGAAACCATGATAGAGGAGATGAAGCCATGGTACGACAACTACTGCTTCTCACAAGATTCCTTGGACGAGCCTCGCATGTTCAACTGCGACACCACGCTCTATTACCTGCAACATTGCTTGAGGAGCGGGCACGCCCCCCGAGAGATGCTTAGCAAAAACATGCGTACCGACTATAGCAAACTGAAGATGCTTGTCCAGATAGACAAAGACATCACACTAAAAGGGCAACGTATGAGCACCATTGAAGAGATTACGACCCAGGAAGAAATCCTTGTCAACTTGAAGACATCCTTCCCCGTTCATGAGATGACGAATCAGGAGAACTACCGAAGCTTGCTCTACTACTACGGCCTGCTCACCATCAGTGGGACACGTGGCAACCGGCTGCGTATGCGCATCCCCAACAACTCCGTGCGCGAACAATACTTTGGCTTTATGCGCGAGTACTACCAGCAACGCTACGAACTAAACCTCTCCGACCTGGCGGAACTGATAGACGGCTTGGCCTACGACGGCGAGTGGCGACCACTCTTCAATGCCATCGGCGAAGCCTATCACAACAACTCCTCTGTGCGCGACAGCATACAAGGGGAACGTAACATACAGGGCTTCCTCAAGGCCTATCTCTCACTGGCCACCTACTACCTGGTGATGCCCGAGCTGGAAATGAGTTACGGCTACAACGACCTCGCCCTGCTACCCAACAAAGCACAGTATCCCGACGTGGAGCATAGCTACCTCATTGAGATTAAGTACGCCAAAGCCGACGCCACCGAAGCTGAGATGGAAGCGCAACGCATAGAGGGACGAGCACAGCTGCTTCGCTATAGCCAAGACCGTATAGCCCGACATCTGGCCGAAGGCACCACCACCCACCTACTCTTGCTCCAGTTCAAGACATGGGAACAAGCGGTGTTTGAGGAGATAGAAAAAAAATAATATCCCATCATGAACCCAATAGAACTCATCAACAAATACTATCCCGACCAAACGGAACGCCGGCGCATCTTGCTGGTACATAGCCAATCCGTGACCAAGAAAGCGCTACAGATAGTAGACGCACATCCCGAGCTGAAAGCCGACCGTGAGTTTGTGCGCGAGGCAGCCATGCTGCACGACATCGGCATCTTCCTCACCGACGCTCCCGGCATCGACTGCCACGGCGAAGCGCCCTACATCGCCCACGGATACCTCGGGGCCGACCTCCTGCGCCAAGAAGGATACCCCCGCCATGCGCTGGTGTGCGAACGGCATACCGGAGCGGGCATCACCCTGCAGGACATCATCGACCAGCAGCTTCCTATCCCCCATCGGGAGATGCTTCCCCTCAGCATAGAGGAGCAGATTGTCTGCTTCGCCGACAAGTTCTTTTCCAAGAATCACCTGGACGAAGAGAAGACGGTAGAGAAGGCGCGGAAGAGCATCCTCAAGTTTGGCGACGACGGCACAGAACGCTTCGACCGCTGGTGCGTCCTCTTTTTATAGGCAAAAATTGATTAATTAACGGCGCTTCTGCTTCATTATTAATGAAGTTTGCGTACTTTTGCCCCTTTCAAGTGAACCACTAATCAATGACGCCATTGAGACTTAAGATACTGTTATCATCTATCCTGCTGATAATCTTATTGATACTTCCCGACGAGGCCTTCGCCCAACGTCGGAGGAGGCAAATGGTTGTTTCCAACACCACACACACCGACTCCCTGCAACAACGTTCGTCGACCGGTGCCGATACGTTGCGCATTGATTCCATCCCCATGACGGGGAAGAAGAAAGAGCCGCTCGACGCCCCCGTGGCCTACGAGTCCAAAGACTCCACCGTCTTCACCCTCGGAGGGAGCGCCACCCTCTACGGAAGTTCTAAGGTGAACTACCAGAAGATTGAACTCTCCGCGGAGGTCATCTCCATGAACCTCGACAGCTCCACCGTACACGCCAACGGCATAGCCGACTCCACCGGCACCATCAAGGGGAAGCCCGTCTTCAAGGACGGCGACACCTCGTACGACACGCAGACCCTCAGCTACAACTTCAAAAGCAAGAAAGCCGGCATCACCGACATCGTGACCCAGCAAGGCGAAGGCTACGTGACGGGCGCCCGCGCCAAGAAGGGGTCCGACGACGAGATATTCATGGAGCACGCCCGCTACACCACGTGCGACCACCACGACCACCCGCACTTCTACATGCAGCTCACCCGAGCCAAGGTGCGCCCCAAAAAGAACGTAGTGACAGGCCCCGCCTACCTCGTAGTCGAAGATGTGCCGCTACCCCTCGCCGTCCCATTCTTCTTTTTCCCCTTCTCCAGCAGCTACTCGTCGGGATTCATCATGCCCACCTATATGGACGACTCCAGCCGGGGATTCGGCCTTGCCAACGGAGGATATTACTTCGCCATCAGCGACCTGATGGACCTCAAGATGACGGGCGACATCTTCACCAAAGGCTCGTGGAGGCTCTCCGCGCTGGCCAACTACAACCGACGCTACAAATACTCGGGCACATTGCAGGCCGACTACCAGGTGACCAAGACCGGCGACAAGGGAATGCCCGACTACGCCGTGTCCAAAGACTTCAAGGTAGTGTGGAACCACCGGCAAGACCCCAAAGCCAGCCCCAACACCACCTTCTCCGCCAGTGTCAACTTCGCCACCAGCAGCTACGAGCGTTCCAACATCAACAACCTCTACAACTCGCAGGCGATGACACAGAACACCAAGACCTCCAGCAACAGCTACTCGCGCAGCTTCCCCGACTTGGGGCTGACCCTCTCGGGGACGACCAACATAGCGCAGACCATGCGCGACTCTTCTATCGCCGTCACCCTGCCCGACCTCAACATCACCCTCAACAGGTTCTACCCCTTCAAGCGCAAGAAGGCGGCCGGCGAGGAGCGCTGGTACGAGAAAATCTCGGTGAGCTACTCCGGCCGCCTCACCAATAGCATCCGCACCAAAGACAACATGCTGTTCAAGAAAGGCATCAGCGCCTGGGAGAACGCCATGAACCACAACATCCCCATCAGCGCCACCTTCACCCTCTTTAAGTACTTTCAGCTATCGCCCTCGGTCAACTACACCGAACGCTGGTACACCCGCAAGGTGATGCAGCGCTACGATATGGATGCCGGCAAGCTGGTATCGCAGCCCAACGACTCGCTCAACGGCTTCTACCGTGTGTCCAACTATTCGGCCAGCCTCAGCCTCAGCACGAAGATGTACGGCATGTACAAGCCCCTCTTCATGCGCAAGAAAGAAATACAGATTCGACACGTCATCACCCCGCAGGTGAGCATCAGCGGAGCACCCGGCTTCAGCAAATATTGGGAAGAGTACACCGACCGCAACGGCAACCAGCAGTGGTACTCCCCCTTCAACGGACAGGCCTACGGCGTACCCTCCCGCGAAGGGTCGGGAACGGTAAGCTTCTCCGTGTCCAACAACGTAGAGATGAAGTACTACGATGCCAAGAAGGATACGCTGAAAAAGGTAAGCCTCATCGACGAGTTGAGCGCCAGCCTCTCCTACAACATGGCTGCCAAGGTGCGCCCCTGGAGCGACTTGAGCATGACGCTCCGCCTCAAGCTCCCCCTCAACTACACCTTCAACATGAACACCTCCTTCGCCACCTACGCCTACGCCTTCGACAAGAGCGGCAACGTGGTGACAAGCGACCGCACCGAATGGTCGTACGGACGATTCGGACGCTTCCAAGGATGGGGTTCCTCCTTCAACTACACCCTCAACAACGACACGTGGAAAAAGCTCGTCGACAAGTTCTCAGGCAAGAAGGATGATGAAAAGAAAGAGACCGACAGCGACAACGAAAATGCCGACAACGAAGACTCCGACGATTCTGCCGACAGCGCCACGAAGCCCAAGAAGGTAGAGAACGCACAGGCCGACGCCGATGGCTACCAAGTGTTCAAGATGCCGTGGTCGCTCAGCTTCAGCTACTCCTTCAACATACGCGAGGACCGCACCAAGCCCATCAACAAGCACACCATGCGCTATCCTTACGCCTATACGCACAACATCAACCTCAACGGCAACCTAAAGATATCCAACAACTGGTCGTTCTCCTTCAACTCCGGATACGACTTCCAGGCCCACCAGGTGACGCAGACCTCCTGTACCATCAGCCGAGACCTGCACTGCTTCAACCTCTCCGCCAGCCTATCTCCCTTTGGCGTATGGAAGTACTACAACGTCACCATCCGAGCCAACGCCAGCATCCTGCAAGACCTCAAGTACGAGCAGCGAAGCCAAACGCAAAGCAACATACAGTGGTACTAAAGAGCAGTGATTAGCATCACCAATATAGCTAATCACTGTCTCACTAACTACTAACCACTGCCACATCAATATGCAGAAAGGGCGACCCGAACATCTCGGGTCGCCCTTTCCTATTTATCTATACGTATAGAAGTCCTATTAGAGCTTCGGGCCAGCGGCAACCAGTGCCTTGCCAGCTTCGTTGCCTTCGAACTTAGCGAAGTTCTTGATGAAGCGTCCAGCCAAGTCTTCTGCTTTCACGTTCCACTCATTAGCCGTAGCGTAAGTGTCGCGCGGGTCGAGAATCTTCGGATCTACATTCGGCAGTTCGGTAGGAACGACGAAGTCGAAGTAAGGAATCGTCTTCGTGGGAGCCTTGTCGATAGAGCCGTCGAGGATGGCGTCGATGATGCCACGAGTGTCGCGAATGGAGATACGCTTGCCGCTACCGTTCCAGCCGGTGTTCACCAAGTATGCCTTAGCGCCCGACTTCTGCATCTTCTTCACCAGTTCCTCACCGTACTTCGTGGGGTGCAGCGACAGGAAGGCCGCGCCGAAGCAAGCCGAGAAGGTCGGGGTAGGCTCGGTGATGCCACGCTCTGTGCCGGCCAGCTTAGCGGTGAATCCAGAGAGGAAGTAGTACTTCGTCTGCTCAGGGCTGAGGATAGATACCGGAGGCAATACGCCGAAGGCATCAGCCGACAGGAAGATAACCTGCTTGGCAGCCGGACCTTTCGATACCGGTTTCACGATGTTCTTGATGTGGTAGATAGGATACGATACACGGGTGTTCTCCGTTACGGACTTGTCGGCGAAGTTGATGTTGCCTTCCCCGTCTACGGTGCAGTTCTCCAGCAGGGCGTCACGCTTGATGGCGTTCCAGATGTCGGGTTCGCTGTCCTTGTCGAGGTTGATAACCTTGGCGTAGCAACCACCTTCGAAGTTGAACACACCCTCGTCGTCCCATCCGTGCTCGTCGTCGCCGATGAGCAGACGTTTCGGGTCGGTCGACAGCGTCGTCTTGCCCGTGCCCGAGAGGCCGAAGAAGATAGCGGTGTTCTTGCCTTCCATGTCGGTGTTGGCAGAGCAGTGCATGGAAGCCATGCCTTGCAGCGGCAACAGGTAGTTCATGTACGAGAACATACCCTTCTTCATCTCACCACCGTACCAAGTGTTCAGGATGACCTGGATCTTCTCGGTGAGGTTGAATACGACAGCCGTCTCCGAGTTCAAGCCCAGCTCCTTGTAGTTTTCTACCTTAGCCTTCGAGGCGTTCATGATCACGAAGTCAGGCTCGCCAAAGTTCTTCAGTTCTTCGGCGGTCGGACGGATGAACATGTTCGTCACGAAGTGAGCCTGCCATGCCACTTCCATGATGAAACGCAGTTTCAAGCGAGTATTTTCGTTGGCACCGCAATAAGCGTCAACCACGTACAGCTTCTTGCCCGAAAGTTCTTCGGTAGCCAGCTTCTTCACGGCCTGCCAGCACTTTGCGTCTACGGGTTTGTTGTCGTTCTTGTATGCGTCGGAAGTCCACCAAACAGTGTCTTTGCTGGTCTCATCCATCACGAAGAACTTATCTTTGGGAGAACGGCCCGTATAAACGCCAGTCATTACGTTTACAGCGCCCATCTTGGTAACCTGGCCCTTTTCAAAGCCTTCCAAACCCGGCTTTGTCTCTTCAGCATACAAAACGTCGTACGACGGATTGTGCAAAATCTCGGTCACGCCTGTGATACCGTACTTGCTTAAATCTAAATTTGCCATTTCTTCTTTGAATTAATTAAATTGGTATTCTGTTTTTATTATCTCTTCTTACCTTATTTCTGTCTTGTCGGGAGAACGTAGGGCACCCCCCTTTCAATCCGGCTACAAAAGTAGCACTTTCTTCGAGAAGCGGGAAAGGATTAGAGAAATTTTTCCCTAATGCCAGTCCTTTTATCAATTACTAACAATATCTGCCAACTGAATGTTGCAAATTGAAAGATAATCGTTTATTTTGCACCATGAAACGGCCTCCCTCTCTGGTGGCCGACAGATAACCAAAGATAAGATCATCCGAGATGAAAGTAATTAATTTTAGTCAGTCGAACTCCATCCTCAACCAGTACGTGGCCGAGATTCGCGACGTAGAGGTTCAACGCGACCGCCTGCGCTTCCGGCGCAACATTGAGCGCATCGGCGAAATCATGGCCTACGAGATGAGCAAAACCCTCTCCTACTCCTTCAAGGAGATACAAACACCGCTGGGCACCGCCTCGGTCAGCACACCGGACAACCAGCTGGTCATCAGCACCATCCTACGGGCCGGCCTGCCGTTCCACCAAGGTTTCCTAAGCTACTTCGACAATGCCGAGAATGCCTTCGTATCAGCCTACCGCAAATACAAAGACACGCTCAAGTTCGACATCCACATCGAGTATATCGCCTCTCCCCGCATCGATGGCAAGACGCTCATCATCACCGACCCGATGCTCGCCACCGGCGGCAGTATGGAGCTGAGCTACCAAGCCATGCTCACCAAAGGACACCCCAAGGAGATTCACATCGCCTCCATCATCGCCAGCCAACAGGCGGTGGACCATATCCTCAGTGTGTTCCCCGAAGAGAAGACTACCGTGTGGTGCGCCGCTATCGACCCGGAGCTGAACGAGCACTCTTACATCGTGCCCGGACTGGGCGATGCCGGCGACCTTGCCTACGGCGAGAAAGAATAGTGAAAACAATATTTTCGGGAATAAAGTTCGCTGCATCCATAAACTTTTCGTAGCTTTGCTCCGTTAACACTAACGGTGCAGAGCTATGAAAGCTACGACTCCTGGAATACCTATTTTACTCAATATTGGTTACAAAGCCATGGATGCCGACTGGAACTGGACAGACGTATGCAGCCCGTTTGCCCGTATCTATTACGTCACCGAAGGCGAAGCAGAGATACACACCGACACGGATGTGTACGCACTACTCCCCCACCACCTCTACCTGTTGCCGCCATACACGTGGCACTGTAACGTATGCCGAGGGCGTTTTGCCCACTACTACATCCACTTCCTCCCGTCCGAAGAGTACGAATGCCTCAACAGGCAACGCCAACCCGTCTTCCAAGAGATGGCCTCCACGTCCGACCTCCGGCTGCTCACCCGACTTATGCAGCTCCACCCTCACAGCGAACTCCAGCAAACCGACCCCAGCGTGTACGACAACGAGCAGACACTGAATAAGGTGGTGGAAGCCTATAGGCAGGCATCTCCACAGCGACAGACAGAGACATCGGGCATCCTGCTGATACTTATGTCACGCTTCATGGCCGCCGATGAGGAGTCGGCCCTCCTGCACCAAGAGGAATCGTGGTTCCACCGCTGCCTCGCCTTCGTCCAGGAGAACCTGGGCGAAGACCTCAACATCGCCCAGCTGGCTGACATTGCCTGCATGAGCAAGGACCACTTCATTCGTTGCTTCAAGCAGAAGATGCACACCACCCCGCTGGCCTACATCCTGCAACTCAAGATGCGGCGGGCGCAACACCTGTTGCTCACCACCGACCTTTCCGTCAAGGAAATCGCCCACCGCTTCGGCATCGTAAACCCCTCCTACTTCTGCCGCCTGTTCAAAAGCCACACAGGAAAGTCTCCCCTTATTTATAGGAAGCTCAACCTTCGTTAGCAGGTAGGAAGGGGACGGGCACCACTTTATAGTTTTATATCTTTAAACGACTTACCGTCTACCGTAGTGATGTGCATCGAGATCTGTTTGCCGTCCACATCGACATGCAGCAGTTGCCGTGCGCCGTTTATCAGCAACGGGAATTGGCAGTCGCCTCCCTCTCCCTTGGGATAATAGGCGTAGCGGTGCGTATGGCCGGAGAGCATCAAGTCGACTCCCATCTGGTTGAGCAGCGGCACAAACAGCTTGTTGGCCTGGATGTCTCCGTATCCTGCGGGCGGATAGGGAGGAATGTGCATAAACACGATGCGGACGGGCGCTTGCCGACATTCGTCGCTGGCCACTACTTTCTTCAGCCATTCGGCTTCTTGGGCGCGGTACTTGTCATAGTCGACAATACCGTGGTACTCGTCGTGGTTGTCGGGCTTGTCTTCGGCAGCGTCGAGCACGATGAAGAAGACCGGTCCTTGGCGGAAAGTATAGTAGGGATGTCCGGTAGGGGTAGGAAAATAGTTCATGTATTCATTGCCAAACTGTCCACGTGTCTCGTGGTTGCCGCGTGCCAGGAAGAAAGGCAGATGCGAAGCGAAGAGCTTGACGGAGGTGTTGATGAAACCGTCGAACACCTGCTTCTCATTGAACATATTGCTCACCATATCGCCGTTGTAGAACACAAAGTCCAAGGCACCGAGGTCTTCCTGTTTCAGCAGCTTCTCCAAGGCTTCGTTATTCTCGTGCACATCGTTCAGCACGGCAAACGAGATCTTTGTCTTTGTTGTGTCCAGCGTACGGAAGGTAGTGTTACGGGTAGCCTGTATGGCCCTCACCTTGCCGTAACCCACATAGTAGTTCTCCAACGCCGTCACCTCTTTGGAGCAGAGACGGTAGCGGTAGGAAGTACCGGGTTGTAGCCCCGTGATGGTGACACGGTGCACGGTACCGAACTTATGTCGGCCATCCACATCCTCGTAGAAGCGGGGCACTACCGCTTCGTCGAAGAAAGTAGTGCCGTCGTTGGGCCTCACTTCGATCCACGACACGGCGTTGTGGCTGGTTACCCACACCACGGTCGCCTCGTTGGTGGTGACATTTTGCAGATAGGGTCCGTAGAGGATCTTAAAGTCAGGGCTTTGCGCAAAGGCTGTCATGCAGAGCAACAGCATGAGCAGCGGAAATGTTATTCTTTTCATAATCTGATTATAATCTGTTATCAGTAAAACGCAGCTTGCTTTCTATATGTTTCACCACAATGCATGAAATATGGAATTATACTTCTTTACCTCAAATATATGTTAAGATAGAGCCTTTTCCCGTAAAAAAACAATCGCTCCTGTTCAATAAATGAAAGAGAATATTTACCTTTGCGCCCGAACGAAAAACATTAAATGTATGACGATTCAGCCAAACCTGCTACTGAATAAATTGACTAAAAGCAAGCCTCTTTTTCTCTATTTTATTCTGTCGATAGTACTTATGAGTTGCAAAGATGAGGATAAATACTCATCAAGTAGTGATATGCGAACTTTGAATATTCGCTTTTCCTTCCCATCAGCGACGCAGCCGTCGGGACAGCTTCGGATATTCTTTGTAGGTGAAACAACGGTGCAACGGATTGACAGCCTCTCGTTGCAGCGGCTTGCCGATGGGAACATTGTGCAAACATTCGCCAATATCCCCCATGCCACCACAGAAGTAATGGCCATCAGCAACACGGCCGAAACCTCCGAAATTCCGGAAGGAGACGCACGCGAAGCCGTGGACCGTCTTTTCTCGAGAACCCGTGCGGGTACCGCCTCCTTATATGGTACCGCCTCCTTGGCCTCCTCCCCTTCCCTCACCCTCTTCCTCTCTTCCGACGCAACGGCCAATTGCTACCTCGTTGCGCCCGGCACTGAGAACTTCCGCATTCCCGTGGCCCGTGCCAATGCCGACGGGACCACTCGTATCGGGCAGGGCGACTCATTGGTTGCCAGTGTGGCTTGGGCTACCAATCCCTCCGTTGTCACTTCGGCCGAAAGCTACGGGCGGGGTGCCGACGGCTTCCTAAACATAAGTACCGGCAGGATTGAAGGCAACGCCGTCGTCACGGTGAGTGTCAACGATGGAGTAAAATGGTCATGGCATATTTGGGTCACCAGCTATGTGCCGGCCGGAAGTAGCGGTAACTTCATGGACCGAAACCTCGGCGCTTTGTCCGCCGACGCGAATGCCGCCGGCACTTCCACCTTCGGATTGCTTTACCAGTGGGGGCGCAAAGACCCATTCCCAAGCAGCTTTGACGACATCGCCAAGGAGGAGGCTCCGGCAGGGCCGAACTTGGAACTCTCCATCGCCCACCCCTCCACCTATTATTATAATGCCAAAGGCAGTGGCGACTGGTACGCCTCCGGCAAGAACACACGCGACGACCGTCTATGGAACGACGGGAGCGGGAAGAAAACCGCTTATGACCCTTGTCCGGCCGGCTGGCGCATCCCCACCTCATCCGACTGGGACCTGTTGACGGCCGATACTTTCCTCCCCGAAGACGGAGCCGTAAAAGGACGACGAGCCACTCGTGGCGGAGGCTGGTTCCCGGCTGCTGCCACCCGCAGTTACCGCAATGGGGTACTTTCGCAGTCCGGTTTGGAAGGCGAGTACTGGAACGCCGATACCTTTGGCACTGATGCCCGCATCCTCTACTTCTACAGCAGCTTCTTCCTGCCCGGCAATACGGCGCAACGAGCGTCTGGATTCTCGGTACGCTGTGTCAAGGAGTAACATAGTCACCCTCTTTTGCAACCGGTCTTTATGAAGAAGATATTCAGATATACAGGGGCTTTACTTTTTTTCCTATTACTCTCCTTCGGCGGGGTGGTAAGGTCGCAGACCTACCCCGTGCAGGTCAACGTCTACACCGTGCCCCCCTACGGCAGCCAGCTGACGGACTACTACGCCACCTCCCGCGAGAAGCTCGTGGTGACACTGCTCAACCGCGACCTGATGAAGCCCACGCTCGAGGTCCGCCTGCGCCTGAGCGTCACCTGTCTCAACGGCGCCTCCTTCACCTCCAAGGAGGAGGCCGTCTACCCCACCATCACCCTCGACGCCGGCATACCCGCGCGCCTCACACAGGGCGACCTCGCCCCCTACTTCGAGCACGTCAA
>JAISIX010000156.1 GCA_031261805.1 Mediterranea sp. (in: CFB group bacteria) | reverse complement strand
TGTCGATTGAGGAAGAATAACTTCGTGAACTACATTCTTCATACGTGTGCAGCGCTGCACAATTTCAGAATCAAACATAAGCCGTTCCAGTACTAAATTAAATCAATATAATGTCTATTGAATCCAAGGAATATTACCTGTCCAATATTTGCTAATTGATGTAGACGGAGTTCCGCCGCCATAGGTTTGTCCTGCCAATTCTCCTAGTTCCTTCTCTTCCCATTCCCCCGTAAACCCACGGAAGCGAATAGCTGGTTTTAACTCTGTCTTCTCCATCTTCTATTCTCCTTTCAGCAGTTTCTGCAACTCTTTAATCCCCTTTATATCATACTCACTTCCCGTCAGCTCATCCATCAGTGCTGACAGTGAAGCTTTGGTTTCCTCTATTTCCGAGGCTACTGATTCGTAAGTCGTTGCGTACTTCTCCGTTAAGGTGCGGATGTGAGAAATTAATTGAGCAATAATGCTACCAGGCAATGCCAAGAGTTTTGTTACAAGCGGTTCGATCCATTTCGCTTCGAGCAGTTGTACGACTTCCTCTTGCGTAAGGGCTTCTATCATTTCTTTGGTATGCTCATGCAGCATCGCCTCTTTCTCCCAAATCTCTTTCTTTAGCTTTTTGGCCTCCAGCTCCAGTTTTCGGTCTTTTGCTTTGTCCTCGTCCGATAGCCCTTCCTCCTCCGTGATGGATTCGGCTATCTCCTCGCGTGCAGCTTGCACTTCGGCCAGACGTTCTACTTTCTGCTTTATGGCATCGGCTTCTTGTTTGAGGTCGGGATGTTTGGCTTGTACCAACTCGAAGGGGATGATGTGGCCTATCCAGCCATCTTGTACCTCCTCTTCTTGGCTTCCTTTCTTTCTGGCTACCATGCGAGGGTCTACCTGTTTGGCGGCATCAAAACCCTCGGACTGTAGAATCTCCAAGTCGTTGGCAGTGGCTATCCATTCATCGTCCAGCACTTGGTAGGCGTTGTACTTGTCGACGAGCGTGATAGGCTCAAGGCGACGGAAAATGTCATGACTGATGAGCGCCTCTTCTTTGCTGATGCTCAATGTACTCCATTTGTCAATCAACTCCTCCTTTAGGAAGGCGGCGAAGCTGTCGAACGCTTTTGTATAGTTCTGCTTGAATGTCGAAACGGACGGA
This sequence comes from Mediterranea sp. (in: CFB group bacteria), assembly GCA_031261805.1. Lineage (GTDB taxonomy): Bacteria > Bacteroidota > Bacteroidia > Bacteroidales > Bacteroidaceae > Bacteroides. Next base: position 9,812 of record JAISIX010000156.1, on the reverse strand, counting down.
TGCTCCTTGATGGTCTGCTCCACATCTTCTACGACCAAGGTACAGTAAGGCGAACCGTCGTTTGTGAACAGCTCTTCTTTTAGGCCTTCGAACGTATGCCAGTACTTGTTGAGCAGTGCCAGCTCACTTTGGGGGATACCGCCGAACATGGAAGCATAAATGTCGAAAGTCTCCGCCGTCTCGGAAGAGTCGACGTAGCGAGGGATATTCAGGTTGTACTCGTTCTTGCGAATCTCTTCTTGGCTGACCAGCTTGGCGAATTTCTCGTCGTCCGCTGTTCGCCCAACCACCGTATCGACAATCCGTTTAATGTCCGAGGCGCGAAGCATGTTGTTCTTGCCTACCTTGACGAATCCTTTGGAGGCGTCGACTATTAGCACGTCGGTGGTGGGGCGCTTTTTCTTTAGCACCATGATGATGGTGGGTATGCCTGTGCCGAAGAATATGTTGGCCGGTAGGCCGATGATGGTGTCTATGTGGTTGCACTCTATCAGCTGCTTTCGGATCTCACCCTCTTCGCCACCACGAAACAGTACGCCGTGTGGCAAGACGATGGTCATAATGCCATCGGGCTTCAGATGATAGAGGTCATGGAGTAGGAAGGCATAGTCGGCCTTTGTCTTAGGGGCTATCCCAAAACCTGCATAGCGAGGGTCGTTCTCCTTGTTGGTAGAGTCCCACGCTTGCGAGTAGGGAGGGTTGGAGACTACTGCATCTACGTAGAGCGGGTTGTAGGTCCCGATGGGGTCGCTTTCGTCGAAGTAGGGCCAGTCGTCTTCCAAGGTGTCGCCGTTGCGCGTGAGGATGTTGTCGGGCAGGATGCCTCGCATCACGAGGTTCATACGCGTCAGGTTGTAGGTGTTCTCTTTCAGCTCCTGTGCGTAATACTTGATGTTGTTTTTCTTGTCGATATGCTTGCCGATGGAGGCTCCAATGTTGATGAGCAGGGAACCTGAACCGCTGGTGGGGTCGTAGATCTGAATTTTCGTCCTGTCTTTCAGGTGGTCGGCCACTATCTCGGACATGAGCAATGATACCTCGTGAGGCGTGTAGAACTCACCCGCCTTTTTGCCCGCATTGGCAGCAAAGTTACTGATCAGGTACTCGTAGATAAAGCCCAGCACGTCATAGTCTTGCCTGCCATTCATCGGAATATCCTTGATGAGCTGGATAAGGGCGTTGATAGCTTTCGTTTGCGCCCCCGAACTGTCTCCCAGTTTGGAAAGCCCTGTCTCCAAGGTGTTGAAGATGCGGTCGAACACTTTTTTGTATGTAGGACTGATGAGGCGGGAGAATGCGGAAAGGGCATCACGCACGTTGGATACGTCGAAGTCTTTCCCTTTTTTTATCCACGTTGAAAACAGGTTGTTGTAGGCGATAAAGTACCCAATGTTGTCTTGCACGAACGTTCTGGTGTCGGCATCCTCTTCTGTCAGCTCCTGAATGTCTTTATCGGTAAACTCTTTGCCTTTTAGGAACTTTACTTCGGTATCCGACAAGTATTTGTAAAAGATAAAGCCAAGGATATAGTCCTTGTACTCGTTTGCTTCAATCTTGGAGCGCATCCGGTTGGCCGACTCCCATATCTTCGAGGCTAATTGTTGCTTATTCATAAATCTCTATTTGTTTATCTGCGGAGAATTTTGCTTCCTTTCACGCCTTTATAGCGACAAAGATAATTCTTTTTTTCTTCACCTCCTGCCGTATAGGTGCTTTAAATTTGGTGGTGCCTTTGTATGCACAAACTTATTAGTTTATTCGAAGAAGCCAGCTAAAGTGTGCGCATAATCTTTTTGCCTTTCGAAGATTTACCATTATCTTTGCGGTTGTTGCTGGTATAAACAGACTATCAGCGCATTGCAGAATATGAAAGAGTACAAGTCGGGTATCGAAGGAATGCTCCTCCCCAATGGGAAAGCTATTGGGCAAGTATATAAGGAGGTAAGCGAGGAGGTGGAGCGCATCTATATAGAGGGATGGGCGAAGGGAATCTCCATACCGTTTAGGGACGAACAGGGACGTCTTTGCTTGGCCAATCCGGATGGTAGCGAGGATTTGGTAGAGTTTAATCGTGAAGATAGAAGCTTCCGTTTCCTTTCACGTGCCGCAATGGAGGGTCAAGGACGATTCGCATATCTGCTAAAAACGGCTTTTGATGGAAAGGCGTCCTGAGTTTACGGTGATTGCAGGTCCTAATGGAGCGGGTAAGAGCCGGCTGTCTCCTTTCTATATCCGTATTTCTTCTTTTGATGGTGACTTGCTGGCGCTCAATCTGCGGAAAGAGCATCCAGAATGGGAAGAACGTTGGGTGAGCGGTACAGTAGCAAGCGAGCTGCAACGGCAAAAGGAGAACGCCATTGCTTTTCGTCGTGACTTCGCTTTTGAGACAAACTTCTCTAATGATTTGATATTGAATATGATTCATGATTTTAAGGAAGTGGGGTATAAGGTCTCTCTTTTTTATTTTGGGCTACTTTCTTTGGATGACAGTTCTTTCAGGGTCTGCCAGCGAAAATTGTTGGGAGGTCATGATGTCCCTAATGAAATCATCGAATACAACTTCAATGAGGGTATCAAGCGAATGCAGCGGCATTTGTCTCTTTTCGACAGTCTGACTTTCATTGATGGGAACTCCAATTTTGGCGATGTCGTGGCTATCCATGTCAAGGACAGTGTGCATGAGGTGGCAAACTTCTCCTGTGTCTGGTTCGAACGTTATTTCGCAGCGGCGTTTGATGTCCTATGAAGAGTGGTCTCATCGCTATTCTTCCATGCTGATACTGCTTTCAGCTACGCTTTGTCCGGTAGTAGATGGAAGCAACGAATGGATAAAGCCATACCGTACTTCTTCGTTGGGAAAGCCTAAGGTGTACACACCATCTTTGTAGCTTTTGATGGTGAGGTAGCCGCTTTGATAGAGCACCGGCAATGGGTCGGTGAGTGTATCGGTCGATTTGTCGAATGACGCGGCTATTGTTTCGCAGTCTTCCAGGTAGGGTATTTCGATATCTCGTGCTTGAAGGGATTCGACCAGGAAACTGGGCGTACCGGTGGCGTACCAGTAGCTGCCATACATTCTCTTGCTCAGTACGTTGATGAGGCTGAAGGGGTTGTAAATGTCTTCGCTACGCTGGCTGAAGTGATAGCCGTCGTACAGGTGCTTGAGGTGGGTACAGGCTTCCTCGTAGGTCTCGTCGTTCTTCCGAGCCAAAGCCTCTATATCCGGTTTGAACTGTGTGAGTAGCTCGTTCTCGGTGATGCCACAGATGGCGCTATATTCGTCCCAAAGGCTGATGTCGTCCAGACTGTTCAACTCGCTGAAGATGCTCATCTGGCTAAACTTGGTGATGCCGGTGATGAAGAGGAAACGGATGAAGTTGGTGTCGTCCTTCAGGGGGCTGAAGAACTCGCGCACGGTGTCGCGAAGCTCTTGGCGCAATGCCTCGTTGGCGTTGGAATCAAGCATCGGCGAGTCGTATTCGTCAATAAGGATAACGACCCGCTTGCCTGTTTGCTCGTAGGCTCGGTGGATGATGCCGTCGAAGCGGGCACCGAACGTCTCTTCGATAGGGTCGTTCCCATAAATTCTTTCCCAGCGGGTGAGCTGTATGTTGAGCAATGTATCCAGGTTCTTTGCCTCGTTGTAGCGTGTGCGGGCAAAAGATAGGTGCAGTATGGGGTAGGCTGTCCATTCAGTCTCCAGCTTTGGATTACAGGTGCTTTTTGCGGGATAAAGATGCCCCGCTACACCTTCACCACCCGTTCTTCGTCCACGTACCACAGGTAGCCGCTGATGCCTTGGTAGCCCATGCGGGTGAGCAACTGCATGTAGCCGGCCACTTGCTTGTTGTATTTCTTATTCTCTTTGCCGAACTTAAAGTCGACCACCACCACTTGGCCGTCGCGCATCATCACGCGGTCGGGGCGGCGGGTCTGGAGGGTGCCCTCCTCTTGGTAGATGATGGCGCACTCGTTGAAGAGCTGCCAGCGGCCGGAGTACCAGTCCTGCACCTCGGGCAGGGCGAAGGCTTTGGCGGTGACGGCCTGCACGGCTTCCCGGTTTGTCTCCTTGATGATACCTTCGAAGATGAGGCGGTCGATGGCCGGCTCAATGTCGTCGGCGGTGCGGATGGCGGAGAAGAGGGTGTGTAGCATCCGGCCACGGTTGATGAAACGGCTGTCGGACTCCTCCTCATCAATGCCTTGGATGAAGTCGGCCGAGCGGTTGGACTGCCGGAACTCGATGTCGTGACGCATGGAGCACATCTGCACGGGACGCTTGGTGGGTTTCTGTATGAGCTTGTTGGTGGTGGAGGACGCCCTGGGTCGCTCGTCGGAGGGACACAGCTCGCCTTGCTCGTAGTCTGTCTCGTCGTAGTCTATGCCCTCCTTTTGGGCTACGATGGGGAGGGCGCCCGCGAGGAGTTCGGCCATGGTGCCTTTCTGCTCTTTCCTGCTCCATACGATGAGGTTCTTGCCGGCACGGGTGAAGGCTACGTAGAGGAGGTTGAGGTTGTCCACCCATAGTTGTAGGCGCTCCTGCAGGTAGTCGTTGTTGTAGATGGATTCGGCCATCTGGGCGGAGTAGTTGATGGGGAGGATGTCGAGCGCGTCGAAGGGGGCGGTCTGCGGGGCGCACCACACCAGCTGGTTGTTGGTCTCGTTTTCCATCTTCCAGTCGCAGAAGGGGAGGAGGACGGTGTGAAACTCCAGCCCTTTCGACTTGTGGATGGAGAGGATGCGGATGCCCTCCACCTCGCCGCTGGGGATGGTCTTGGCGCGAAGCGTGTCGTCCCAGTAGCGGACGAAGCTATCCATGTCCGAGGAGTGGCTCTGCAAGTAGTCCGTCACGGCATCGAAGAAGGCGAAGAGATAGGCGTCCTGATGGTCGACGCGCGACAGTTCGAAGAGGGTGAATAGTTCCTCGAGCAGCTCGTAGAGGGGCATGAGCCGTAGCTCCTCTTTGTGCTGGAGGAAGGCGGGGGGCAGAAAGCCTTCGGCGGGTTGGAGCAGGAGGGTGTTGGCGTCGAGTGCTTGGTGGAGCACCTCGTTCTGGTAGTTGATGGCCAGCTGGGCGCGGGCAATGCGGTTGGCGTCGTCGGCCAGGTAGCGCAGGGCGTCTATCATCATGCCGATGGCGAGTGAGGCGTCGAGGCGGAAGGCTTCGTCGGACACTATCTTGTAGTGTTGTGGCTGCTGGTCGAAGTACTCGGCGATGCGGGGGATGCTTTTGTTCTTGCGTACGAGGATGGCCATGTCGTTGAGCCGTACGCCGGCTTGTACCAGGCGGTCCACCTCGTCGGCGAGGCTGATGAGGGTTTGATCCGTGTAGTTGTACTCCGCGTCGGGTTTGAGGAAGGATACCTTGACGTAGCCTCGCTCTGCCTTGTCGCTGGGCCACTGTTGTTCCACGTCGGCGTAGGCGCGTAGCAGGTCGTCGCAGTCGTGCCCCAGCTGTTCGCGGTAGAGGTCGTTGAGGTAGTGGGTGGCGGCGTTGAAGATGAGATTGTTGAAGCGGATGATGCGTGTCTCGCTCCGCCGGTTGGTACCCAGTGTGCGTACGCTGATGGGGAAGCGGTCGATGCGTTCGTTGAGGCTGTTGAGGATGCCCCAGTCGCCATTGCGCCAGCGGTAGATGGACTGCTTCACGTCGCCCACGATGAGGCTGTCGGCTCCTTGCGACAGCCCTTCGAGGAGCAGCAGCTTGAAGTTGCCCCACTGCATACGGCTGGTATCCTGGAACTCGTCGATCATCACGTTGCGGATGTTGGTGCCAATCTTCTCGAAGACGAAGGAGGAGTCGCCGTCGCGCACCAAGCGGTGGAGTAGGGCGTTGGTGTCCGACAGTAGGAAGCGGCCAGCCTCCTGGTTGAGCCGTCGCACCTCCTCGTCGATGCTGGCCAGTAGCTGTAGCTTGTTGAGGTGCTGGAGCGAGAGGCGGCAGCTGTTCAGTAGCATGTTGTTCTGCGGGCGCACGGCCTCGGCTCGTTGGAGGAGTGGTATCAGCTTTTCTTGGGCCAGCCGGAGGATATCGGCTTGGCGGGGCGATGTCTTTGCCACCCAGTGCTGGGCATCGTCGAGGCACTTCTCCACGGTGGCGTTGCGGATGTCGGCCGTCAGCTTTCCGGTACCCAGTTTGCGGAAGTAGCTGCCGATGCCTCGCGAGCCGTTCTTCAGGTCGTCGGCCGAGAGAGCGTGCCCGTCCAACTCCTCCTCGAACTCCTCGGCCAGACGCTTCATCTGCTCCAGCACGTCGGCCTCCAAGGCTTTGAGCTGCTTGCGGTACTCCCTTACGTTGGCGGGGTTGCGCAGTTTCTGGCGGAGGTCGTCGCCTTTCTCTATATATCCCTCGTCGAAGATGTTGCGTCCGAAGCTCTTCACCTCGTCCGACACGTTCCAGCGTTTGTCGTCGGCGATGCGCTCGTTGATGTAGTCGAGTAGCCAGGCGAGGGTGGGGGAGGTGGCGTCGAGGTCCTCTATCATGTGGTCTACGGCGTCGCTCAGCACCTCGGCGTTGTTCAGCTCGATGTTGAGGTTGGGGCTAAGTTCCAGCTCGCGGGCCAGGTTGCGCATCACCGACTGGAAGAAGGAGTCGATGGTCTCTACGCGGAAGCGGCTGTAGTCGTGCAGCATGTAGCCAAGGGCCGTTCCGGCGGCCTCTTGTATCTCCTTGTCGCTCTTGCCCGTATCCTCGCGGATGCGCTGGAGGTAGGGATCAGAGCCTTTGTCGGCGGTGTAGATGCCGTATAGCTGGCTGAGGATGCGTTCTTTCATCTCCGCCGTGGCTTTGTTGGTGAAGGTCACGGCCAATATCTGCCGGTAGGCGCGTGGGTTGTGGATGAGGAGTTTGATGTATTCCACGGCCAGGGTGAATGTCTTTCCCGAGCCGGCGGAGGCTTTGTAAACAAGGAGTTGGCTCATATCTGGATTTAAACGATGAATAATAGCTTGTCGGCCATCGCCATGGTGGCTGCCATGCGGTTGCACCACAGGTCGAAGGCGGGGTCTTCGACCTGCGTTTCGGGGTGGCTGAGCATGTATCGGGTGGCGCGGCGGAGGCCATCGGCCATGCCTACGGTGCAGACGAAGTCGGGCACGAGGCGTTTGATTTTGGAGTTGTCGAAGCGGACGGTGACGGACTTGTCGCCCAGCAGCTCTCCCCGGAAGTCGTACGTCCCCTGGTGGCTGGCCAGGAAGTCGGAGGCGATGTGCAGGGCGTTGAGTGGCTTGCCCAGCTCGTCGGCGATGGTGTGGTAGATTTGGTCCCACGTCAGGCTCTCGTCGGAGGTGATGTGTAAGGCGTGGCCGATGGCGTGCGGGTTGCCCATCAGCCCTACGAAGCCTTTGGCAAAGTCGGTGGCGTGCGTCAGTGTCCATAGCGAGGAACCGTCGCCGGGGATGATGACGGGCTTGCCGTCGAGGATGCGCTTGATGATGGCCCAGCTGCCGCCTTCTCCGTGCAGGCATACGGGTGGCTTGGTGCCGTCGTAGGTATGGCTGGGGCGAACGATGGTGATGGGGAAGCCTGTGGTGCGGTAAGCAGCCATCAAGGCCTCTTCGGCGGCAATCTTGTCGCGCGAGTATTGCCAATAAGGGTTGGCCAGCGGGGTGCTCTCGGTGATGTAGCTGTCCGTAGCTGGTTTCTGGTAGGCCGAGGCGCTGCTGATGAAGATGTACTGTTTCGTCCGCCCGCCGAAGAGGCGTATGTCGCGCTCCACGTCGGCCGCCGTGTAGGCGATGAACTGAGCTACCACGTCAAACGGTGCCTCGCGGGCGATGGCTTTGGCTACCTCGGCCTCGTCCCGTATGTCGGCTACTAAGTTCTTCATGCCTTCCGGCAGGGGCTTCGTGCCCCGGTTGAGCAGGGTAAGCTCCCATCCCCTCTGCTGCGCCAGTGCAGCTACGGCCGTGCTGATGGTGCCCGTGCCGCCTATCAATAATGCTCTCATCATGGAATCCACGTTTTTAGGTATTCTGCTGGCAAATATAGGAATTATTCATAACTTTGGAGCGGAAACAGACAGTAATAACCGATTAAAACTTAGGGTAAAATGAGAATAGAATACAAATACTCCCGTTTTTTTGGCACATTTCTCTTTTCTATGTGCCTTTTGCTTGTCGTAATGTCTTGTGGCAACGACGATGAACCTCCCGTGAATCCTACCATTTCGCATACTGTCTTTATGTATCTTCCGTGGACGGGCGATAGCGCCCCGTTGACGAGTTACTTCAGGCAAAACATAGCTGACATGGAGACTACCTGGGCCGCGCACCATTCGGCCGACGAGCGCATTCTGGTCTTCTTTGCGGAGAACAATTCCTCTGCTTCGCTCTTCGCACTTGATTATGAGGACGGGAAGGTTGTCCGGCGTCCGCTCAAACAGTACAATCAAGCTACTTTCACTACGGCCCAGGGCCTAACGGGGCTTTTGAACGACGTAAAAAACTATTCGCTCGCTGAACGCTATTCGATGATTATCGGCTGCCATGGCATGGGGTGGATTCCTGCCTCCGGAAAGAGCGGTTCGCGTGCCCGGATGACTGGCGGCTACCCTTGGCACTGGGAGGTGTCCGGCGTGCATCCCACACGTTTCTTTGGCGGCGATGCGGGCTATCAGACGGACATCACAGCACTGGCCCAAGGCATTAAGGGGGCGGGCATAAAGATGGAATATATCCTCCTCGACGACTGCTATATGTCGGGCCTCGAAGTGGCTTACGACCTGAAAGAGGTGACCCACTACCTCATCGGCTCCACCAGCGAGGTGATGGCCGAAGGTATGCCGTATGCCACCATGGGGCAGTACCTGCTGGGTGATGCCGACTATGAGAAGGTGTGCGATGCTTTTTACGATTTCTACTCCACCTTTCAGTACCCTTATGGCACCATCGGCGTGACCAACTGTGCTGAGGTGGAACGCTTGGCGCAGCTGATGAAGGACATCAACTCCCACTATACGTTCGACCCCAGTCTCCTTTCTTCTGTGCAGATGCTGGACGGCTACTTGTATGCCAGTGGTAGCTATGCCACTATCTTCTTCGACGCGGGCGACTATGTGTCGAAGCTCTGTACCGACATCACCCTATTGGCCGCTTTCAACGAGCAGCTGGAACGGGTCGTTCCTTACAAGAGGCATACGAAGAAATTCTATACCGCGTTTGGAGGCGGGAGGAGCATTAGTATCAAGGCTTTTTCAGGCATTACCATCTCCGACCCCAGCGTAAGCGTGATGGCTGCCAAGAAGGGGGAGACGGGTTGGTACGTGGCCACGCACTGACCGCTGACTCTTCTTGGACAGGAACTTTATGCTTCTGAGGCTTCGATTGAAGAGAGTGCCAATTCACAGAACTACGAGTGAGTAAACGATAAAAACAGTTCTTACCCTGTGAGAGTAAACCATAGAACTTTTGGCTGTAAATGGAGGAATGCTTTCTCCCAATACACAGAAAAGACAAAGGCTTTGGATTAATACGGTGGATGAAACGCCTTCCTTCTTGAAAGACGGGTTGCGCGATAACAACCGATTCAGACCGAAACGACCCATTAGGGATATTAAACCATCCCCAACCTTGCTTTTCGCGCTTAGCAGCTTGGATAATTTGCTTTTTTGCTTCCATAACAAGGCTCTTGATATTCTTTGTTTATCAATGATTTAGCATCGTTAATATACAAACTTTTATCGAGACCTTGTTCTTTTTATGGGATTATTTGGAGGTGGGAAACTTTAGTGTTATGTTTAAAAACTCAAAAGGAATCTGAGATTATTTCTGAATATTCGTTAATTTCCCGTGTTCAAAATACAAATAGTGAT
>JAISIX010000143.1 GCA_031261805.1 Mediterranea sp. (in: CFB group bacteria) | reverse complement strand
ACTTCAGCAACGGCACCCGGCTACGCTACGGCTTTCAGGATTATAACCTCACGTACGTGTGGCAACCCGGCAATAGGGATAAACTCGTGCTTAATGGCTATGTGGGCGACGACCTACTCAAGATGAAAGAGCACGAGTATCAGGCCGACGCCAAGCTGCAATGGCTCAACGCCATAGGCTCCTTGCGGTGGGAGCACCGCTTCGGCCCCAAAGTCCTGCTCACGCAGCGTGTCTACCTCACCCATTACCGCACCCGGCTGCAAGTGTCACAGAATGCGCTGGACGTCGGTTTGCCCTCCCGTCTCACCGATATAGGCTATGTAGGCAAGCTCAGCCGCACGTGGCGGCAAGGAAGCCTGACGGCGGGGGGGACGTTCACACATCACCGGTTGCACCCGCAATATCCGGAGTCGATAAATATATTCGAAGGCATCAATACGGGCAACCCCGGACGATATACGCTGGAGGAGTTCGCACTTTACGCCGAAGGCTCCCATCGATGGAACCGGCTCACGGCTGAGGTGGGGCTACGTTACAGCGGGGCGACGCATCAAAGCTTCTATACAGGAGGCTTGGAGCCTCGGGCACGCTTGCGATACGAACTGCCCAAAGGGCGCTCGCTCAGCCTCTCTTACCAGCTCAACCGGCAATACATGAATCAAGTCACCCTGTCGGGAGCTGGGATGCCCATGGACTTCTGGATGCCCTCCACCCGCGACATTCCCGCACAACGGATACACGGCCTCGATTTCTCCTTCGCCCAGCTCCTGCACAATGGGACTTATGAATTACTGTTGGAAGGTTACTACCGGAAGCTGGCCCACCAAACAGTCTTCAACGGTGGGCTGCTCGACATATTCAACCAAGCCTACCAGATAGAAAACCATCTGCTGAAAGGTAACGGAGAGAACTACGGTGTAGAGCTGATGGTAAAGAAGAACCGGGGACGATGGAACGGATGGGTGGCCTATACACTGGCATGGGCCAACCGGCGATTCCCCGAGCTAAGGGAGGGACGGCTTTTTCCGGCCAAGTACGACCGACGGCACAACCTGAACCTGCTGCTACGCTATACGTTCAACGACCGGTGGAACGCGGCATTGACCTACGTCTATGCGTCGGGCAACGCGGTGACCTACCCCAAGGGGATGTATATGATAGGCGAGAATGCCGTGAGCGTGTACGACGAGTACAACAGTAGCCGTATGCCTCCCTACCACCGCATGGACCTCTCGGTCAACTACCGACTGGGAAAGCAACGGCGCAGTAGCCTGAACTTCTCTGTCTACAACGTCTATATGCGGCACAACCCCGTGCTTGTGTCGGTACACGTCAAACCGTCGAAAGATGGCAAGAGACTGATTATAAGGAAACGCAATATGCCGTTGTACAGCCTCTTGCCTTCCATTAGTTATATATTCAAATTCGGAAAATGAAGTTACGGACATTATACTTGGTAGGCTGCATGGCCTTGGCGACGATAGTAGCCTTGCAGGGATGCGACCCCGATTGGAAGTTTGACACCAACTACGAACCCGAGCTGGTAGTGGAAGGAAGCATTACCACCAACGGCTTCAGCCGGGTGTACCTCTCCGAGAGTAAATCGTTGAACCATACACTCGACAGCCTCACCCTCTCCGAGCTACCGGTGGTGAGCGCCAAGGTAACGGTAAGCGACGGCAGCCGGACCGAAATACTGGTAGGCAGGATAGACCGCAACCGTATGCCGTACTTCGCCTATACCGGTTCGGAGATACGAGGCGTGCCGGGAAGGACCTACACGCTCACCATCACCTACCACGACAGAGTGATGACGGCACAGACCACCATACCCAAGGTTGTGCCGTTGGATAGCTTGCGGCTTCGGCCTTCGGCCGAGAGCGACACCCTCTACCAAGCCACCGGCTACTTCCGCGACCCAGAGGGGGAGACCAATTACTACAAGATTTTCACGCAGGTGGAGGAGAAGGACAAGGACCTCTTCAATGCCTTTATGGGTTCTTTCTCCGACGAGATACTGAGTCATCCGGAGGCTGAGGCAGAGATTTACCGTGCCTTCCGGCATACTACGGTAAAGGGAGACAAGTACACACCTTTCTTCAAGCCGGGCGAGGTGGTACGCTTCTGTTTTGCACAAGTCCCCTTGGCAGGATTCCGTTTTTGGAGCCTTTACGAGAACGAGGTGATGAACAATAGCAACCCCATCATCCCAAGTACTACCAATCTACCGGGCAACGTGGATGGGGCACTCGGCTTATGGATGGGGTACGGTGCTTCTTATTACCGGGTGGAGGTGAAGGACACTTGCTATTCTTTCTTGCCCGACACCAACAACCCATCCTCTATCTTCACCACCTCTTCCTTTATCAAGTAGTCAACCACCCGGGCGGTCTCCTCGATAGGAGCTTCCAGCGCCTCGGCAAGAGCGGCAGGCGTGAGGGGTGCCTCACTGAGCTTGTGTAGGACTTCTTCTTCGAGCTTCTCAAACTCCTCCTCGCTCGGTTCCTTGGCTTGGTGTTTGCGGCATACGTCGCACTGGCCACAGTTGTGCCAGCTCTTCTCACCGAAATAGAGGAGCAACATACGGCTGCGACAACGACGCTCGGCCGTCACGTACTCCACCATGGCCTGTATGCGGGCTTCGTAGCGTGCCTTACGCTCCTCGTAGATGGCGGGGGGGATGTGAATGGCATCCAGCTCGAGCCGTTCGCGCGTGTATATAATATAAGGTGTCTTTTTGCGGGGGATGTAGTCCACGATGCGGCGCTTGGTGAGCGTGACAAGGATGCCGTAGATTTGATGCCGCGTCAACCCTGTGCGGAGGGCGATGGACTCTTCGCTGATGTAGGCGTAGTCGGTGAATACACCGGTGTACATCCGGAGAATCGTTTGCAGCAGGCCTTCCGCCTCTGTCCCCATCTCGCGAAGCCGGTATAGCTCATCACGCCGCAAGGTGAAGAGGATACGGGAGGCATTGTCCTGCTCCTCGGTATATTCCAGGTAGCCTGCTTGGGTAAGTATCTTCAGGGCACTGTCCACCGGCACGGGGAAGTACTTGAACTTGCGGCAGAACTCCCCGAGGTTGAACTCCCGCACGCATTGGTAGCCATCGCCCATGGCCATCTGGTAGTAATACTGCAGATGCTCATACACATCTACTATATACTCCTTATCGGGAAAAGTGTCGGGGATGCGCTTGTGTAGCGTCGTCTTGTCCGACGAGCTGTATAAGATGATGGCGTAGGCCTGCTGGCCGTCCCGTCCGGCGCGTCCCGCCTCTTGGAAGTAGGCTTCGGGGGAGTCGGGCAAGTCGACGTGCAGTACCAACCGCACGTCGGGTTTGTCGATGCCCATGCCGAAGGCGTTGGTAGCTACCATCACCCGTACGTCGCCCTGCTTCCATTGCTTCTGGCGTTGGTCGCGCACGGCGTTGTCCAGTCCGGCGTGGTAGAAGTCGGCAGTGATGCCTTCGGCACGCAGCAGCTCGGTGATTTCCTTTGTTCGCCGGCGGTTGCGCACGTAGATGATGGCACTGCCGGGTATGCGGGCGAGGATGCGTAGCAGGTCGCCCGCCTTGTTGTCAGTCTTATGCACGATGTAGGCCAGGTTCTTCCGTTCGAAGCTCATACGGAAGACGTTCTCCTTGCGGAAGCGGAGGCGGAGCTGGATGTCCTTTACCACCTCGGGCGTGGCGGTAGCGGTAAGTGCCAGCACGGGCACGCCGGGCAAGAGGTCGCGTATCTCGGCTATCTTGAGGTAGGCCGGACGGAAGTCGTATCCCCACTGCGAGATGCAGTGACTCTCGTCTACGGTAATCATGGACACTTTGATGCGCCGTACCTTGGCGCGGAAGATGTCGGTACCCAACCGCTCGGGCGAGATATAAAGGAACTTGTAGCTACCGAAGATGCAGTTCTCCAGGGCAGTGAGAATCTCTGCATGGGACATGCCCGAGTAGATAGCGAGTGCCTTGATGCCCCGCCGCCGTAGGTTCTGCACCTGGTCCTTCATCAAGGCGATGAGGGGGGTGACGACGATGCATAGCCCTTCTTGCGCCAAGGCCGGCACCTGGAAGGTGATGGACTTGCCACCTCCGGTGGGCATCAGCCCCAGCGTGTCGCGTCCCTCGCCGATGCTGGTGATAATCTCCTCCTGCAGGTCGCGGAAGGAGTCGTACCCCCAGTACTGTTTCAGTATCTCGCGGTAGTTACTCAATGGGCTTGATGTCCTCTATTTGCAGTTGGATGTCACCCCGCTTGTGGGTGTTCTCCTCGATGGTGTAGCAGATGTCGAAAGAGCGCTTCGTCTTGATGTAGCGCACGTGCGAGCTTTGCCCGAAGGCGATGCCGTTCATCACGTTGTTCGACTTGTTGTCCACCAGCTCCAGCTTGATGTGTTCCTGGTCGCGTCCCACCACCTTGCTGGTGCCATAGTCGAACACGTGGTGGGTGCAGAACACCGGTTTGAGGTTCTCCGGCCCGAAGGGGTTGAACCGCTTGAGGTCGGTGAAGAACTTATGGCTGATGTCCCTGAAGTCAATCTCCGCGTCAATGTCAATCACGGCACTGGTCTGTTCGGGGAGGATGTGCGAGGCTACGTACTCTTCAAACTTCAGGCTGAAAGCCTCTACGTTCTCGAGCTTCATGGAGAGGCCGGCGGCGTAGGTGTGCCCGCCGAAGTTCTCGAGCAGGTCGCGGCAGTGCTCCACCGCCTTATACACGTCGAAGCCCGACACGGAGCGGGCAGAGCCGGTGGCCATCTGGTCGGTGCGCGTCAGCACCACGGCGGGACGGTAATACTCCTCGGTGAGCCGTGAGGCCACGATGCCTATCACCCCTTTGTGCCACTCCTCGTTGTAGAGCACGATGGAGCGGCGGTCGGCCAGTCCTTCGAGGTTGGCCACTATCTTGTTGGCCTCTTCGGTCATGCTCTTGTCCAAGTCCTTGCGGGTCTCGTTGTAGCGGTTTATCTGTCCTGCCTTCTCGCGGGCTACGGAGTAGTCCTTCTCGGTGAGCAAGTCCACCGCTTCCTTGCCGTTCTGGATGCGTCCGGAGGCGTTGATGCGCGGCCCTATCTTGAAGACGACATCGCTCACGGTGATTTCCCTGTCGGCCAGTCCGCAGATGTCGATGATGGCTTTCATGCCTACGCTGGGATTGCTGTTGAGCTGCTTCAGCCCATGGTAAGCCAAGATGCGATTCTCGCCCATGATGGGCACGATGTCCGAGGCGATGCTGACGGCCACCAAGTCGAGCAGGGGGATGAGGTGGTGAAAGTCGATGCCGTTGCTGATGGCGAATGCCTGCATGAATTTAAACCCTACGCCGCAACCCGAGAGGTGGGTGTAAGGATAGGTGTTGTCGGGTCGCTTGGCGTTGAGGATAGCTACGGCCACGGGCAGCACGTCGTCGGGTACGTGGTGGTCACAGATGATAAAGTCGATGCCCTTCTCTTTGGCATACGCCACTTCTTCCACGGCCTTGATGCCGCAGTCGAGTACGATAATCAGTTTTACGCCGGTCTCGGCGGCATAGTCCACTCCTTGCCGGGAGACGCCATACCCTTCGTTGTAGCGGTCGGGTATGTAGTAGTCAAGATTGGAATAAAATTGTTGAATAAACTTATAGACCAACGCCACCGCGGTGGTACCGTCTACGTCATAATCTCCATAAATAAGAATACGTTCTTTCTTTCCCATTGCTTTGTTCAGGCGTTCCACTGCTATGTCCATGTCCTTCATGAGGAACGGATTGTGCAGGTCGGGCAGTTGCGGGCGGAAGAATTTCCGGGCAGTAGCCGCGGTCGTTATCCCCCGTTGTGCCAACAGCCGTCCGAGAATCGGGCTAATTCCCAACTCTTGGGCCAACGTCCGGCTTGTCTCTTCCTGTTCGGGTGTAATGGGTCGATAATTCCATCTGTGAGTCATTATTATATATTATTTTTTTCTTTTTCTACGCTTGGGGTGGGCATGGGTGTTCCTGTCCAACAAGGTGTAAAAGTACGAAAAAAAGCGGAAGTGCGTAGTAGTTAGAGCATTTTTTAGCAAAAAACAAGAGATGGAGCAATGGAGAGGATGCTTGAAAGAGAAGTTGCGCAGGGTGACGCAAACCGAAAAGGCTCGCTCTCTTCCACACTTTGGGGTGTGTTTCAGCTCTCCCCCCTACGTGTTTTTTTGCATTTCTACTCTCACTACTCTCATTATCGCCTGTTATGCATTGTCAATCAGTGCATTAAGACCATGATATTAGCCATGATATTAGCATGATATTAGGAGCTACTATCATGGTCTTTGTCGAATGAACTCTTCTTCCCCCTAAGCACACTTCTTGTCCCATTCGTTGGGACTCCTTTCCCAGCACGTTGGGACTTCTTTCCCAAGGCGTTGGGACTTTCTTCCCAAGGCGT
>JAISIX010000039.1 GCA_031261805.1 Mediterranea sp. (in: CFB group bacteria) | reverse complement strand
GACATCTTTCATTCGAGCGGAGGCTTCGGGTGGCAGCACGGCCACCTTGTTACCGAAGTCGTCGTATATATAATAGGTATCGAAGTCCTCCTCATTGGAGGCGCCGAAGTTATTTGCTTGCCGAGTGAGCAACGTCTGTCCCGTCTTGTTCTTGAACTCGAGGGCGACGTGCCCGTCCTCATCGGTCGTCTGGGTGACGTATAGTTCCGCTGTGGAGTAATGGCCCACGTTGGTGATGGTGACAATGGTGTCGCTGACGCCCACTACGTTGGAGCCTTTGTACCACTTGCATTCCCGATTGCTATCGTTGTTGGCGAGGTATGCTGTCTTTACACTTTTGCCTTGGTTGTACCAAGCTTGCCCCGGACCGTATTGTTCGACAATACGGTTGAGGGGGGATGGTTCGTAAACGGGTTTGGAGTAAGGTGCGGTTTCGCCTATGTATATTGAGGAGGATTTTGGTAGGATACTATCTAAAGGGAAAAATGAGCTTCTATTATTGGGAATGGCAATTGGTAACCATGCATTAGCCTTTCTACCTACCGCATCATATTCCTGATAGGTAACTAAATCAGCTCCAGTAGGACTACCTCCACATTGTACATTTTCTACGGGACGATTCAGACCATCAATATATTGAACCGTATACATGCACTCTGAAGGCATAAGCTCATTGATACCGACGGTAGTGGTAGTAGGTATAGTAGGAATAGTGGTTAGTATATAATTGCGGTCAGGAGACAGTCGTTTCATATCGGACGCTGTGGTTATTGATAAGCCTGATAATTCAAGTAAAATCTCACCGTCAATGTTTTCCCCCTCTACAACCAAAGAATACTTTCCTATGGGGAATCTTTCAACATGTAGACTTGATTCTTGAGATTGTGCGATAAGCTTGTCATCGGCATCTAATAAATATAATTTCACGTCATGCACGGTAGATGACGCTTTGGGTGCCACAGTGAGGGCAAAGTGGTTATTCGATTCAAAGGTACAATAGACATCTTTGCGTGCATTATTCCCATAAGCATTGCCTGAAAAGGTTGTGTTGACAAGCACTTCTTTACTGAATGTGCCTCCTAATTTGCCAAGGTTTAATATGGTTTGCCCTTTCTCAAACTGTATTGTAGTGGTAATATCCCCATCACAGGCCATTCCATGAGAAACGATATAGTAAGTACCTTTTGGGAGTTCACCGACCCAAGTCGTTGCTTTTGAACCTACGTTTGTACCATGAACAAATGCTAAAGGAGAGGAAGTGCCGCTCTTCCAAATGTCAATACCCGTATTTTCCAAGGCTGTTCCCAGATGGGAAACCCTAACATGCATGTCTTCAGTCAGAGATATTTTATAGACGGTTCCTCCATTAGTGGGAGCTTCGTCATAATAATTAGGAATCCCATAGTAATATGGAACCCTGCCAAGTGTGTTTTGAGTATCGCTGAATGTGTATGAGGAACCTTTTGTTCCTAAATCTGTGATGGTGGGTAAGTCAGAATGTAGAGTCACTTGCAATTGCATCTTGCTATTTGTCGTATCTGCATGTTCTCCTTCTATCACGATATAATAAACGCCGGCTGGTAATGGTTGTATGGGCAGCTTTGAACGCCCTAATGTCCCATGTTTTAGTACACACCTCTGCCTATAGTCGAAAATAGTCACATATACATACCTATTTGGATCATTCATATAGGTTGCATATACTGAAATCTTGGAGAAATTGCAAATCGTTAACTTGACGAAAACGTCATTGCCGGGGGATACCGCACAGTCATTTTTGAGATACTTGGTTTCTATGCCACTTGCGCTAAACTGGGAGTCTGCTTGTTCCAAGCCCACTGTCAAAGGAATGGCGCGAGCCATACCGTCAGCAAACGTTTGAGCATTAGCTGTTGTCCCCTTACTTGTTATTACAAGCAATATTGTAATGATATAGATTATATTTCGTTTCATAGTCATTCTTGTATTATCAGTAGTCATATTGATAGACATATTTCTGAAGATATTCTTTATTCCCGTTTCGGATAATGTAGCTGGCGGACAATCTCCCGGCTTCATCATACTCATAATAAGTGCTGCTCCCTTGTGGATTGGTGGAGCTTGTCAGTCCAATCAATGGAGAGTAGGTATAAGTGGTGATGGACGCTGCGGGTAGTTTGCTCCGCAAACTATTTATTAATTCCATGTTAGGAGTAATTTGCTGAGATAATGACTCAGGGGCAAGGCCGAGTGCAGCTTGCACCTCACTATAGCTCGCTCCCTTTATCTCCGCCACAGGGTACAGGCCGCTGTAGGACCAAAGGTATATTGACTCATCATGCTCGTTCTTGACGACATCCATGATGTTGCCATAATCGTCGTATTTGAGATATTGTTCTTTTAGCGTGAAACTGCCATCTTTGATGCCACTGATTAAACTATTGGGGCTGTTGGTATTCCATTCGTATAGTTTGTCTTTCAATAGGTGACCGTTGAAGTCCCCATAGTTAAACTTAATGGCGGACAACGTTTTGGTATCACTTTGACCGGCGCTCTGCTTCGTCTTGAGAATCAGTATAGGTTCGCTTATTTTGTTGAGTTGGGTTAGCAAGGGGAGGTTGCCGACGTTCAACGTTACGGGGAAATTGTCAAATGGGTAATAGTATGAGAGTGCCAACTTGTCGCCGTCGCTTTTTGTTATCTGTTTGGTTGCCATGAGATTCTTGGCATTGTAGGAGTACTCTTTGATAACCGTCACATTATTATAGTCGGTATTGTCGGTATGCACTTCTTTGACGAGGCGACATGGGGTGGTGAAAACTCGATTAGCGGCGTATGTGACAGGAGAGTACGTAATAGATACTTCATAATCTTTAGTCGCTTCGTCAATGTTGTATGTATACGAATCCTTTGACAACAACTTGCCTGTAGAAGAATAGACTGTTTTGGAGAGTAATTGTCCGCGATAGTCTGACAAGTCATTGCCATTGTAAAGGTTGTATTGGAATAGAAGATCGGGAATCTTATCATTGTTCGTCCCTCTGATTTTTCCATTAAGGTTGCGGTCATCAGGAATATCTGCCATTGACGAAAAATGATACCAAACCTTACTTCCGTCATTGTATTGGTCTACCACATCGCTGTAACCTATGTGAAGCTCCGAAACATTGTGGCGCCGGCTCAACGTGTTGCTGCTGGATGACCATGCGCTTCCATAATGACGTTCGTCTGTGCTATAGAGGATCTTACCAATCCATACTGTGCCATCGACATAGTAGTTGAAGCTGTTGTGAATGAATTTATATTTGGGTAATTCTGTGATGAATCCAGTTTCTACCCCCATATAGGGAACGCAATATGAGAAGTTATGGATAATGCTTTTGCCGCTGACAGGATCGTATTCTTCTAAGCTCTTGATACGTACGCCTCCGCATGGAAGTGCGTTGCCGCTATGTTTAGTCTCCCATTCGATTTCATCCAAATTGCGCTCTTCCCAAGAAGTGTACCTATTGTACTCGTATGTGATATTTGTTACGCCTTTTGTTGGTGAAACTATCTTACATAACATGCCGATGTCACAACAATCCGTATTCGTGGCTTTCCGTACATTTATGTTATTCAAATAATCAAGAGCATTCTCTTCCAAGGCGTATCCTCCATTCCAAAAACCCCAATGGTCAATAGAAATTGTCAACGGGTTGGGCAGATTTCCCATTAATTTATAGTCGAAGGAATAAATTTCAGGCTTGTCTTGACCATTCACGATAGCTTCTCTCAAGAAAAAATAAGGAGCATTATAAGTTTGGTCATACTTTAGTTTTGTGTACTTGCGATGGAGGATGTTTTGTGTATTGTACTCCTTTATCTCCGTTAGGTATGGTAAGTCATTAACGTAACTCTCTCCCCAAAAACTGCCGAAATTTGAGTAGGTAAAATCAATGTGTGTATTTCCAATCTCTATTGCACTTAGGATAGGCGATTTTAGCTTGTCTTCCATTAAGATACATTTGTTGTTTCCTTGTGGATTTGGAAAGCTATCAAAATAGTCTGTAAGCCGAGCGTTTATTGTGACGGTCTCATCGATTATGTATGCTAAAAATAATTTGTATCTATTTTTTATGACACAGCTCCCGTACCTGAAGGTTACTGTCTGTGTAGTGTTAGGACTCTTGATGGACTTTAGGAACCAAGCGGTGATTTGCACGGGAGACGCTTCGATTTCCTTGGGGTTGTTGGGGGTGTTGTATTCAAAGTAGTCTGGACTCCCCCCAAACTCATAGACATACCCATCAGGTGTAGTTATATTGATGGTTGAGTTCGCGGGTACAGCTTCCTTGGTCGAATACTCTTGAGTGGACATGCCACTTATGTCGACCTTATAGCCTTCGCCCAACGTACACTTGACTTGTTCGTCGTTCCCTATAAAGAACTGCCCTTTATGCTCTCCGAACGAGAAGTTAAAGATGTCGGGGGCGTAGTCGCATGGAAGGTCTCCTTCCGTTTTATCCAAAGCGTATAGGGTAGATTTACTATAAATCCGATACTTTTTGTCCCTAATTCCAACCAACAAGCCTTCTTTCTTCTTGTCGCCAGCCTTTATATCGTCTGGTTCACCATATACGTTTCTCGTGATGACTCCACCTACATTGAGACTCCAATTGTTGCCTACGACGGACGGTCTCCTTCCTGGCTTAAAGCCGTCGGATATGTATTTGATTGAAATGGGGATGTCGAAGGCAGCATCTTTATATTCCATCAATGGAATCTCATAGCTAAGCAAGCCATTGTAGTAGTCTACGCGGGCTGGCTTGTACTTGGTTAGTTCCGCTGTCTGCGGCGTGGAATAGCCCAAGTTCTTGGGGCTAAAATAATACCCTATAGATGTGTTTGGAATGAAGTCTTGTGCCAATATGCTACAATTCTTGTTCCCAACTGCGACCGCCACCCATAGCGCCATCGCCATACGTTTGACATAGAGTGTTCTTCTCATATTTAGAAACGTTTCGCCTTCTCGCTCCTCCGGCAGGCTGTTAATATTCGTTGGAAGCGTGGAGTAGTTGCGTATCACTGTATCGGCGAGGCTAAGGTCGGGTCGGTGCGAGGGGTGCGTAAACGCTTCTGTTTTTTTCAATGGTCGTATAGCGTCGGCTTCGAATAACGCCTTCGCTAATGTCACTACAAAGGTAAAAGCAACTATTTAATATCCAAAGGAATGGATGGATTATTTTAAGAATTAATTCTTTTTCGTGAACGAATCTGTGATACTGCGTACTATTCCCTCACTCGCTAAACTCTATCCCCCGCATCGCATAAATCTATGTCTGGGTATGCGAACGGGTATTCGTCCCACTACTGTGTCTTTTTCGTTCCACTATAGTAGAACGAAAAAAGCACAGTAGTGGAACGAAAATATCACTATAGTGGAACGAATACTCGTTTGCATATTGGGGGATAGTGTGATGCGATGCGGGGGCTAATGTTTAGGCTATGGGGGGATAGTGGCAACCTCATGCGTGAATATAGTAGGGGTTGATGAAAAATAACCGGTTGAAAGATTGTGTGTTAGAGATGTTTTTGATTAATTTTGTGAGAGTTATGATGCTCACCTTAAAAGATGGAGCTATGAAAAGAGTAATAATGCGATTGTTGCTGTTGGCATGCCTCTGGGTGCCCAACGATGCGCTGCTTGCGCAAACGCCTTCGGCCGACTACGTCACGGTGGAGGGGGTGGTGAGAGACCATGCTTCCAACCGGCGGCTGGAGAACGTGAACATCTCCGTGCGGGGTACCAACATCGGTACGGTGACCAACGCCGAAGGGACCTTCGTGCTCAAGATGAGCCAAACCGAAGCTACCGCTGGAATTGATGTGTCACACATCGGTTACTTCAACCGGCACATCGACCTGCCCATCCATTTCCCGGCCAAGCTCTCCGTCCGCCTAACTCCCTACACCAACCTACTGCACGAAGTGGTGGTGTATGGAGCCGACAACCCGCGCGCTCTGGTGGAGAAAGCCCTTGGGCAGATTCCCCTCAACTATAGCAACTCCCGTGAGCTGCTCACTGGCTTCTATCGGGAGACGGCGCAGAAACGACACCGATATATCAGCATCTCCGAAGCGGTGATGAACATCCTCAAGACCCCTTACGAGCGGCGGAACGTAGCCTCCGACAAGGTATGGATACTGAAAGGGCGCCGACTGCTCAGCCAGCGCCAGGCCGACACCCTGGCGGTGAAAGTGATGGGTGGGCCGAGCGTAGCGCTCTACCTCGACCTGGTGAAGAACGATGATGCGCTGCTGGAACCCAAGGAGCTGGACTATTACGACTTCCGGTTGGCTCCCTCCGTGCTCATCGACAACCGCCTGCAATACGTCGTTGAGTTCCGTCCCCGTGTGCTGCAGCTCTACGCCCTCTTCTACGGCAAGATGTACATAGACAGTGAGCGCCTTTCGTTCACCCGCATCGAGATGAGCCTCGACATGCAGGACCGCACCAAGGCTACCTCGGCCATGCTCTTGAAGAAACCCGCCACCCTCCGCTTTCGTCCGCAGGAGTTTTCGTTCCTCGTCACCTACAAGCAGGTGGAGGGGGGCACCTACCTCAACTATATCCGCAGTACCATCCGTTTCAAGTGTGACTGGAAACGGCGCCTCTTCTCCACCGGCTATACCATCGTGACGGAGATGGTGGTGACCGACCGGACGACGGCCACGCCTGCCAATATTCCCACTGCCAAGGCCTTCAGCAACCGGCAGGTGTTCTACGACAAGGTAGGGGAGTATCGTGACAAGCACTTCTGGGATGCCTACAACATCATTGCGCCTACCGAATCGCTGGAACATGCCGTGGGGAAACTGCGCAAAGCACCTTGAAGGACGGGAGGGCAATCGTTGTTTAGTGTTAATCTACTGCATCTACGCCGATATATCTTTGCTTTATTACTAAGTGTTTGATATATTTGCCGATATATAATTTACTTAAAACACTTTTTTAACCATGGAACAGAAACCAACCATAGCGGAGGTAGAACAATGGGTACTGAAGCTATACGAAACGTGTGAAAAGACCATTACCGACACAGAGCGCAGGGAACAGCACAAGTATGCTGTGATGGTACAACGTCCGCAGGACAAGAAGTTCTTAGTGAAGATGCTCGACGAGTCGTCGCAGATTCGGGACCGACGCAAGTTGGCGCGACGCATCAAGACGCTGGTAGACCGATATGGCGTACCTAAGTTCTTCAACCGCCGCGACACGTTCCTCTTTAAACTCTATCAGTGCTTCGGGCATTACTTTGACTTCATTGCCGTACCTATTATTAAGTATAGGTTAAGGCTGGATACCTCGAAGGTGATTCTCGACGAGGCGCGCCCCCGGCTTACCAAGCACTTGGCAGAGCGTGCCCGGCAGCACATCGGGCAGAACGTGAACCTGCTGGGCGAAGTGGTGCTGGGCGACGGCGAGGCCGACAACCGCTACCACCACTACCTCGAGGCGCTCGAGGCGCCCGACATCAACTACATCTCCGTCAAGATCTCGGGCATCTACGCCCAGACCCATGCCTTGAACTACGAGGAGAGTTTTCCGGAGCTGGTGCGCCGCATGTCGGCCCTGTACCAGAAGGCCATCGACTGCCCCTACGTGGACGAGAAGGGGGCGAAGAGCGACAAGTTTGTCAACCTCGACATGGAAGAGTACAAGGATGCGCACCTCACCCTGCGTGTGTTCAAGGAGGTGCTGAGCAAGCCCGAGTTTAAGAACTACCGTGCCGGCATCGTGGTGCAAGCATACCTGCCCGATGCCTACGGTTTCCAGACCGAGCTGCTTGAGTTTGCCCGCCAACGGGTGGCCGATGGTGGCTCGCCCATCAAGATGCGCCTGGTGAAAGGGGCCAACCTCGAGATGGAGACCGACATCGCCTCCTTGCGCGGATGGCCGCTACCTATACTGGGCAGCAAGACGGAGGTGGATGCCAACTACCTGCACATCCTCGACCGTGGGCTGAAACCCGAAAATGCACAGGTGCTCAATGTGGGCGTGGCCTCGCACAACCTCTTCACCATCTCCTACGCTTACCTCCTCAGCCAGCAGTATGGCAGCAGAGACTGGATGACCTTCGAGATGCTGGAAGGCATGGCCGACCATGTATGGCGCGCGCAAGCCGAGCTGGGCAACCACGTCATCCTCTATGCCCCCGTGGTGAAGGACGAGCATTTCCTTAACGCCGTGTCGTACCTGGTACGGCGGATGGATGAGAACACCGCCCCCGACAACTTCCTCACGCACTCCTTCAACCTCCATCCCGGCACCGATACGTGGAAGTTCCTGCAGCGGCAGTTCGAGGATGCCTACCAAATGAAGGAACAGGTGTCGCACACACCTACCCGTACGCAGAACCGCTTGGAGGAGTACATCCCCGTGCCACCCGCCGACGTGATGAAGAACGAGCCGGATACGGACTTCGACCTGGCATGGAACCAGGAGTGGGTGCGCCGCATCTTTGCCAAGTGGAAGAAGTCTGCGGCCGATACACCCGCCATCATCCCCCTGCAGATAGGCAAGGAAGAGGTGGTGTGCGAGCAGCGGGCCAAGTACCTGGACCGTTGCCAGGACGACGAGGTGTGCATCTGCGAGATGTCGCAGGCCAACGCCGAACAGGTGCGACAGATTGTAGACATCGCCGCCCAAGACCCGGCCGGCTGGCGGCAGACCACGCTCGAAGAAAGACATAAGATAATGTATGTGGCTGCCAACAAACTGGCTGAGCTGCGTGGCGACTTGATAGGCTGTATGTGTGCCATCACCGGGAAGACCGTGGTGGAAGGCGACGTGGAGGTGTCCGAAGGCATCGACTATGCCCGCTTCTATACCACCGCCATGAAGAAGTTTGCTGCCTTGGACGATGTGGAGATCCGGCCTAAAGGGACCGTCTTGGTCATCTCGCCGTGGAACTTCCCCTGCGCCATACCCATAGGTGGGGTGGTGGCCGGACTGGCCGGTGGCAACACCGTCATCCTGAAACCGGCTACCGTAGCCGCTCCCGTGGCATGGCTCTTCGCCAAGGCTTTTTGGGAAGCCGGCGTGCCTCGCGAGGCGTTGCAGGTCATCATCACCGACCGCGAGGCACTCGGTGTGCTGAACAGCGCGCCGGCCATCCAGCACATCATACTCACCGGCGGTACGGATACGGCACGGGCCATCGCCCGGGTGAATCCCGCCACGCCTCTCTCGGCCGAGACGGGTGGGAAGAACGTCATCATCCTCACCGCCTCGGGCGACCGCGACCATGCCATCATGAACATCGTGGCTTCTGCCTTTGGCAACGCCGGACAGAAGTGCTCGGCCTGCTCCCTGCTGTTGGTAGAGCGCTCGGTGTACGAGGACCCGCAGTTCAAGGAGAAGCTGAAGGATGCCACCACCAGCATGAAGGTAGGCAGCGTATGGAATGCCGGCAATGTGGTAGGCCCTATGATAACCAACCGGAATGAGAAGCTCCTGCAAGGCCTCACGCTCGAGGCGGGTGAGTCGTGGTTGGTAGAGCCGCGCTTTCTCGACAAGCACCAATACGTATTGGCGCCCACGGTGAAGTGGGGAGTGCGTCCGCGGAACTTCTGCTTCCGCACCGAACTCTTTGGCCCTATGCTTAGCGTGGCCTGCATCGACAGCCTGCAAGAGGGCATCGACTTGGTGAACGGGTTGGACTACGGCCTCACCTCGGGCTTGCAGAGCCTGGACGAGCGGGAGCAACTGTTGTGGAGAAACTCCGTGATGGCCGGCAACCTCTACATCAACCGTGGCATAACGGGTGCCATCGTCAACCGCCAGCCCTTTGGAGGCATGAAGCTTTCGGCCTTTGGCGGAGGCATCAAGGCCGGCGGGCCTAACTACTGCGCCTGCTTCGTGAACATAGCCGATAAGCCCGGTAGTACAACCGATTATAAGCAGAGCTATCGGCGGGCTTATGAGGAAGAGTTCGCGCATGCCCGCGACTGGAACAACCTGCATGGCGAGCAGAACGCCTTCCGCTACCTGCCGCTGAAAGGCGGGATGGTACTTCGTCTTTTTGAGGGCGATAAGCTGGAAGCCGCGCAGCAGGTAGCCTTTGCGGCGAAGCTTTGCCACACACCACTTAGCATCAGTGTCCCGGTAGATTGCCCGTTTGCCGACGAATTGCTTCAGTTGGGAGTACCGGTTCAGGCGGAGACGTTGGAGAGCTTCCTGTCGACTATGGCGAAGTATGAGCGCATCCGTACCTGTCGGGCCGACTTGCCGATGGAGATGTATGCCGAAGCGGCCCGCCTGGACAAGTACATCGCTACCGCCACGCCGTTGAAGAACGGGCGTGTGGAGCTGCTGCACTACATCAAGGAGCAGAGCATCGCGTTTGAGTATCATCGTTATGGAAGCATTACGGAGATTCCCCCAGTAGAGTAGGGGTACAAAAAAAGGGCTTCTTTGCTCGTCCACTGACGAAGAAGCCCTTCAACACAAAAACTAAACTAGACTTAACTAAACTATTCTAATCTCGGAATTTCACAATCCCTTTCTGCTTGCAAAGATACATAGATTTTCGATACATCCAAATGGATGGGCAAAAAAAATCTATGATTGTAGGTAAATAATAGCTTCTTTATCCTAACTCATCTTGTCCAGGAACTCTTGGAAGGCCTGTTTGTAGCTGTCACTGATGGGAATATAGTTCTTCCCGAAGATGATGCGTCCACGGTCCACGACACGTATCTTATCCTTCTGTACGATGTACGACCGGTGTACCCGCATGAAGTGATTTGCCGGAAGGAGGGCTTCCATGGCTTTCATGCTCATCAGTGAGAGGATGGGCTTGGGGTTGTCCTCCAAGTAAATCTTGACGTAGTCCTTCAACCCTTCTATATAGGTGATTTTTTTGAGTTCGACCTGTACCAGCTTATAGTCGCTTTTCACGAAGATGCTTTCCCGGTCGCCGCTCTTCTGCTGCGTGAGTTGGAACCATTGCAGCGCCTTGTTGGCGGCCTCGAGGAAATCGACGTAGGAGATGGGTTTCAGCAGGTAGTCGAGCGCGTTCACGCGGTAGCCGTCGATGGCGTACTGCCCGAAGGCGGTGGTGAAGACGATGCGGGTATGCGGGTCCACCAGCTTTGAAAATTCCAGTCCGTTCAGTTCGGGCATCTGGATGTCGAGGAACAGGAGGTCTACCGGGTGATGCTGAAGTTCTTCCATGGCCTGTACGGCACTGAGGTATTTTCCTGCCAGTTGCAGGAAGGCTGTTTTGCTTACGTAGCTTTCAAGCAGGTTGAGAGCCAGGGGTTCGTCATCTATTATGGCGCAGCGTAAAATCATATTTTGCTTGACTTTAGGGTGGTTAGTTCTCTATATTTAATGCTCAGGCGCGACATGTATTCCGCCCCGTCGGGGGTCACTCCCTTCTCCCAGGTGTAGGCATGGGGGTAGAGGAGGTCGAGCCGATGTTGCACTTGTTCGAGTCCAATGCCCGAACCGCTCTTGTCGGTCATTGGCTTGGGGTGGTTGCTGTTGTGTATCTCGCAGTGCACCACCTCTTCATCTTCGGAGAGGCGTATGCGGATGTAGCTGGGCTTGGTGGGCGATATGCCATGCTTGAAGGCATTCTCTATCAGGGAGATGAATATCAGTGGGGCGACGGGTGTCTGGCTGTTGGGGCGGACATCGAATGAGGTGGTGAGTTTCACGCTCTCGGAGAAGCGTATGCTCATCAGCCCGATGTAGTTGCGCACGAGGTCTACCTCTTTGCAGAGCGGTACGAAGTTCTCCTGGTTGTCGGACAGCACGTAGCGCAACAGCTTGCTCAGCTCCTGTATGGCTTGTTGCGCCTTGCTGGTGTCAAACTGTACCAAGGCGTAGATGTTGTTCAGCGTGTTGAGCATGAAGTGTGGGTTCACTTGGTTGCGCAGGTTCCTTAGTTCCGCTTCCACCCGCCTGCGCTCGGCCTCCTGTAGGGCCACCTCGCTCTCCGACCAGCGTCGGTTCATACGGATGGCGATGCTCAGGATGATGGCGAAGACGAGGCTCAGCATGTCGCGGGTGAACAGCAACCCGTGTGGGGGAGGGGGATAGCGCAAGGCGGCGGCCGGCGGGAACAACGGCGGGGTGACTAAGTTCTGCCAGGTCTGTAGCCATGCGCCCAGGACGATGAGCAGCGCCAGGTTGTACAAGAAGAACTCATGCGACCGCTGCTTGAACAAGTAGCGGGGGATGAGCATGAAATAGTTGGTATAGAACACGATTGTGAGGGCCACCGGCACTACAAAATGGAGGAGGAAAGTGATGTTGTGGTCTTGGTCAATCTCCCGTTCCATGAAGTAGAATGGAAAAGCGTAGATAATCCCCCAAGCGATGATGTGTGTCGCTATCTCGAGGAGGTTGGGGGGCAAATAGAATAAGTTATGCTTCTTCATGGGCGGCAAAGATAAGTGATTATTCGTATCTGATTGCCTCTATGGGGTCCAAATCTGCTGCTTTTTTTGCCGGATACCATCCGAAGAACACCCCGGTGGCGGTACATACGGCGAAGGAGAGGAAGACGCTCCATGGCTGGATGAAGATGGGCCAATGGGCTACGCTGTTCACTATCCAGCTGGCACCCACGCCGATGATGACTCCTATCAGTCCGCCGGTGATGCTGATGAGCACAGCCTCGATGAGGAACTGGCTCAGGATGTCGACCCCGCGCGCGCCTACCGACATGCGCAGGCCTATCTCGCGGGTGCGTTCGGTGACGGAGACGTACATGATGTTCATGATGCCGATGCCGCCCACCACGAGCGAGATGCTGGCGATGCAGGCCAGCAGTGTCGTCATCAGGTCGGTGGTGGAGTTCATCATGGAGCTAAGCTCCTGCTGCGTGCGGATGGTGAAGTCGTCTACGTCCGTGGGTTTCAGCTTGTGGTTGCGGCGTAGTACCTCGGTAATCTCGGCCGTGGCATAGTCGGACATGTCCTCGGTGATGGCCGAGGCGATGATGTCTTGGAGATAGGTGACGGAGAGGAGACGTTTCATCACGGTGCTGTAGGGGGCCAGCACGATGTTGTCCTGGTCCTGCCCCCAAGTGTTGTAGCCTTTGGGGTTGAGGACGCCCACTACCCGGAACGGCACTTTGTTGAAGCGCACCACCTTGCCGATGGGGTCGCTGCCGTCGGGGAAGAGGTTGTCGACGATGGTCTTGCCGATGAGGCATACCTTGGCGGAGGTGAGGATGTCGGTCTCGGTAAACATCTCGCCGCTCTTGATGCTGAGTTGCCTGATCTCCAGGTAGTCGGTGCCTACGCCAGTGATAGAGGAGGGGTAGTTGTTGTTGGCGGCGATGAGCTGTCCCGACGAGGAGACGACGGGGCTGATGGCCGACAGGAAGCTCGTCTCGTTCCGCAGCGCCTCGTAGTCGGCCAGCTTCAGCGTTTGCATGGCCGACGGGTCCTGGCGCACGCCTCCCCGCATGTCGGCTCCGGGGCGCACGGTGATCATGTTGGCCCCCATCTCCGATATTTGCTTTTGGATGCTCTGCTTCGACCCCTGCCCAATGGCGAGCATGGTGATGACGGATGCCACGCCGATGATGATGCCCAGCATGGTGAGGAAGGCTCGTAGCTTGTTGTTGGACAAGGCCCGCAGGGCTATTTTGAATAAGTTGGTTCCATTCATATTGTTACTTCTGTTTTAGTCGTCCACGTTCTTGGGCAGCGCGGCCAAGGCCTCGGCGGCCGAGAGCACGTTGTCGTTGACGGTGTCGGCGATGACATGTCCGTCGCGCAGGCGGATGTTGCGGCTGCTGTACTGCGCGATGTCGGGATTGTGGGTCACGAAGATGATGGTGCGTCCCTCGGCGTGCAGCTGCTGGAAGAGCACGAGTATCTCGAAGGAGGTGCGTGTGTCGAGGTTGCCGGTAGCCTCGTCGGCCAGTATCACGGCGGGGTTGTTCACCAAGGCGCGGGCGATGGCCACCCGTTGCATTTGTCCGCCGGACATCTGGTTGGACTTGTGCTCCAGCCGGTCGCCCAGCCCCACGGCCTTCAGCGCGTCGATGGCGCGGCGGCGGCGTTCGGAGGCGCTTACGGCGGAGTTGTACATCAGCGGGAGTTCCACGTTCTCGAT
>JAISIX010000113.1 GCA_031261805.1 Mediterranea sp. (in: CFB group bacteria) | reverse complement strand
GGTAATGGGTTTGTTTTTGCCGCTCCCCATTCTCTGTTCCTCGGGGAAGAGGGCGAGGGCCGTCAGCTTCACCCCTTCGGGGATATAGGAGGCGATACGGTCGGCCAACAAGGCGTACGAGCCATCCGGTATCTGGGTGTATTCGGCGAAGAGGAGGCTTTTCTTCTTTGTCTCGGCGGCGTTCTTGCGGCTCTCTTTCTGGCTACGTTGTACGATGTTCTGTTTTTGCTGATACGCTTGGCTGTAGTGAGAGTTGAGGAAGAAATTGCCCAACAGGAGGAAGAAGAACAACAAGAGTATGGGGAGAAAAAGCTTTTGGAACGCGAAGCTTGCCAAACGGTTGGCACAGTCGGGCGATTGCGCCAAGGTTGTTGACGCGAAACGCTCTTGGTACAGGCGTTCCATTCGCGCCCGAGGCTCCGACATCCCATCGACCCTCTCAATCCAAGTGTCCACTAACAGTGCCTTGTGGTGTTCCAAGGCTTGCAACACTTCGGCCAGCGGCTCCTTCCGCAAGAAGGAGAGCGTCTGTCCTTCCGCTTCGGCCGTCAACGTCCACAGAAGTTCTGTGTTATGGAGGATACGCTCCGTGTTGGGGTCGCCCTTCGTATAGGGTTTCGACACGACCCGGTCGCCCGTAATCCACAGGATCGTCGCGGTATGCTTCAGCTTCGAGAAGGCTGGCAACGGGGTGTCCAACTCAAGTTCCACTATTATTTTCCCACGGGCGTACCGTATAACTTGGGTCGTGGTATGCGCGACGCTCTCCCCTTCCATCTTTACGCGGACGAGGAGTATTTTGCGGAGCAGGCGAGTGGTGACGGCAGACGGTTTCATTCGATAATGGTGGGTTTGATGAAGATGTTCAGCTTCTGGGTGCTCTTTCCTTTGTTGGTGGAACCGAACAGCCAGCGCAAGATGGGCACGCGGCTGATGAAAGGCAACCCCCGGGAGGTACGTTGCGTCTGGGTACGTTCGATGCCACCCAGCAACACCATGTCCTGGTTGTGCACTTTGATGATGGAGTTGAAGCTACGGGTGGTAGTGCCCGGAGGGGCGTCCTCGGTACTGGCGCTGGCAGCGGTGAACTCGCTTTGTGAGAGGTCGATGGTGAGGGTGATGCAGCTGTCGAGACTGACGTACGGGGTGATGTCGAGCGTGAAGTTGGCCTCCACCGGTTTCCATTGGTAGGACTCCGACTGCATGGGGTTCTGCGTGCCGATGATGTTGGTCTGCATCTCTTTGTAGTATTTCTTCTCGCCGCTCTTCAAGGTCGCCTTGTTGCCGTTCAGCGTGGCCAGTCGTGGGGTGGAGCGGAGGTTGATGTAGCCGTTCTCTTCCATCAGTTGGAGCTTGGCGTAGAAGTTGGGGGTCACCTTGCCGAGGTTGAGCGGCCCGAAGCCATGCAGTGAGTTGATGACATTGTTCACCGACCCGGCTCCCAGCGTCATGTTGATGCCGGGGCTGAGGGTACCGGAGGTGTTGGTGGGCGCGTCGCCCAGCCCGAGGGAGATGCCGAGGTCCTGCGAGTACTTGTTGGTCGCGTCGACGATGATGACGTCGATGGAAATGAGCGGCACGCTCTTGTCTATCTCGCGCAGGAAGTGTGTCACCTGCAAGGTTTTCCGTTGGTCACCGCTGATGATGAGGCTATTCAGGTCGGGGAAGGTCAGTATCTCCACCCCTTGTTTCAGTTCGGCCGGGATGAGTTCCTGCACCTTCTCTACCGTACGGTATTTCAGGGGGAATACTTTGACGGAAGAGAGCTTTTGGTCGCCCTTGATGGCGCCAAAGACATAAATGCCGCTCTCGTACCGCCAGGTGAAGTTGGTGCCGGTGAAGAGTACCCGAAAGAATTCGTCCAGGTCCACGTTGTCCACGTAGATGTTGGTGGGGTGCGAGAGGTTGTCGGCAAGGAAGTAATTCAACTTCAACTTGCGGGCCAAGTCCTGCACGATGTTCTGTATGTTGCCGTTCGTTATCTTAGCGGTGATGAGTCCGAGGCTGTCCACCTTGATTTGGTCCATCTGGAAGAAGTCCTCGCCAGCCCCGTTCTCGCCGCGGTAAAGCGTCCAGCTGTTCTCGCCTTGCTGCTTGGCACGGAGCGAGTTGACGGCGGCGATGGTGGACACCGCCTCGTTGAGGGTCATCTCCTTGCCGTAGCCCGATACCTTTTGGTTGAACATCGTTTGTGGGATGATGAGGTTGCAGCCGCACACCTGCGAGAAGCGGCCCGCCACCTGCCGCAGCCCTGCCCCGGTGAAGTCGAACGACACCTTGTGGGTGGCGGGATTGAATGCCACCCGTATCTCCGGATCTACCGGCGGGGGGGTATAGGTGGAGAGCGTGAGGATGTTTCCCATCACGGTGGCATCCAGCGAGTTCTCCCGGCAGAGGAAGAGCAGGAGGTCGGCAATGCGAATCTGCTTGAAGTTGCAGCTCACCGTCAGGCTTGCGGGGAGGTTGGCGTTGATGTTCAGGCTGCTCGCCTTGCCGATGTTCTTCAGCAGCTCCACGATGGGGATGCGGCTGACGGAAATGTCAATCTTGGCCGCATAAGCCGAGTCGACCCCTTCCATCCGCGTCAGGTTCTCCTTGACGGAAGCCCAATGCAGCGAGTCCGGGTTTTGCGCCAATCCGCCAATGCCGGTAGCGACCAGCAGAAGGAGTAGGAATAGTGCTTTTTTCATCTCTTTAGTATCCTTGTTTCTTAAAGGTTTATACTCTCTTTACATCAGCCCGTTGGCTACCAGAAACACCTCTTCGTACGAGGTCTCCCCTCTCTTTAGCAACTGCAGGGCCGACTCTTTCAGCGTGCTGATGTTCCGCTCGGCGAGCTGGGCCTCCATATCCGTCTCTCCCCTTCGGGCAGCCTCAGCCAAGACATCATCCATGCGAATCACCTCGTAGATGGCCTTCCGCCCTGAATAACCGGTATAATAGCAATGGTCGCACCCCACGGGCTTGTAGTAGGTGGCTTGCGGATTCAGGCCAAGCGTCTGGCAGCTCTTCTCGTCGAGCTTCGCCGGCTGCTTGCAGTGTGGGCAGAGCAACCTGACGAGGCGTTGCGCCACGCAGGCCACCAACGTGTCGGCTATCAGGTAGGGTTGCATCCCCATGTCGATGAGGCGGGTCACGCTTCCCCAGGCGCTGTTGGTGTGGATGGTGGAGAGCAGCAGGTGTCCCGTCAGTGAGCTGCGGATGGCCATCTGCGCCGTGTCCGCATCACGAATCTCGCCCAGCATGATGATGTCGGGGTCTTGGCGGAGGAAGGTACGCAGGGCGTTGCCGAAGGTCAGCCCAATCTCCTCCTTCAGCTGCACCTGGTTGATGCCGGGCAGCGTGTACTCCACCGGGTCCTCGATGGTCAGTATGTTGTTGTCCTCCCGGTTCAGGTAGCGCAGGGTGGCGTAGAGCGTGGTGCTCTTGCCCGAACCGGTGGGGCCGCTTATCAGTACCAGCCCATTGGGACTCTGC
The DNA here is from genome assembly GCA_031261805.1 of Mediterranea sp. (in: CFB group bacteria). GTDB lineage: Bacteria > Bacteroidota > Bacteroidia > Bacteroidales > Bacteroidaceae > Bacteroides. The sequence goes on along the minus strand of JAISIX010000113.1, from coordinate 877 downwards.
ACCGACAGCATATAGTCTTGGTACTGCCTGTCGGAAAAGCCGAGGTTGGCTATCTCCAGCAGGTTCTGCTCGCGAGTGAGGAGGCGCATCACAATCTTCTCGCCGTAGATGGTGGGGAGGATGGAGACACGCACGTCGAACTTCCGGCCGTTCCGCTCAAAGAGGATGCGCCCGTCCTGCGGCAAGCGCTTCTCGGATATGTCGAGGTTGGCCACAATCTTGATGCGGTTCACCAGCGCCGGGTAGTCCACTTTGTTTATAATGTATCGTTCTATCAGCTTGCCGTCTATGCGCATCCGCACCCGGCACTTCTTCTCGTAAGGCTCCAGGTGGATGTCGCTGGAGTGTATGCCGTCGGCCTCCTCTATGAGGGAGTTCACGAAGTCGGAGTTGTTGATTTGCGAGATGTTAATGCCACTGCCCGCATGGCTCGTCGCGCCTTGGCGGTAGTAGAGGTTCATCCCCTTGTCGAACTCTTCCTTGGCGAGGGCGCATACCGACACGGCGATGCCGTATATCACCTCTATCTCGTTGCGGGTAGCCTCGTAGTCCCGGCCTTCCTCGCCGTAGCACTGTATCCCTTCGGTGTCTTTTCGGTAGGGTATCAGGCGGTAGGTAGCGGCCTCCGAAGCGGAGAACGTCTGGATTACCTCGGTCGGTATATGCTCGTCCATCTTCATAAGCCTTCGATAAAGTGGTAACACAACAAGGCGGCGTAGCAAACGCCCACCGTAGAGACCAACGGGATGTCCTGCTCGGCGCGTCTCTTCTTCCAGCATAGCAATGCCCAGCCGGCCAGCGTCAGCAGCAACGACACGACGAGGAACCAAACGAATGAGGTAGGCGGGAAATAAGGGGTAAGGGCCGCGACGAAGAG
>JAISIX010000234.1 GCA_031261805.1 Mediterranea sp. (in: CFB group bacteria) | reverse complement strand
AATCTTATTTATAGTGTATTACGCAAAAATAGTGAGGGTATGAGGGTAAAACAGGAAAAAAACTCTCGCAGAGGGGCTGGAGAGGACGAGGCCTATCAATATTCTAATGCCATGCGTTCTACATTCGCGCAGTATGAACTGAAAAAACACGGCCATGAAAGAATCAGTTCACGGCCGTGTTTGTATCAATTCACGGCCGTGTTTGTATCGGTTCACGGCCGTGTTTTTTCAATCCATGCTACGTGAATTGACTGATAGGCGGCTTACCCTGTGTCTTGCAAACATCTTCTATGAGAAGTTTGGGCGCATGCCCATCGGCTCGTGGGCGGATGGGCATGCGCCCGTACGCAGATGGGCATCCGCTCATCCGCGCATGCCCATCCGCGTACCGGGTAACGGCTATTATTTATTGCAAGAGTTGGCGTGTATTTGCATATTTTTGCTTATATTGCGGCCTGTTTCATTTAAAAACACTGTTTATGAACCGACAAAAGAGTATTAGTTTGATGATGAGAACGGGCAAAATGTCCGTTTTTCCCTGCCTCCTTGTAGGTATTCTGTGTATGGCACTAATCGCTTGCTCCGACGACAAAAACAAGAAAGAAGAGCACACGGACGTCGCCGTGAAGGAGGTGAACCTCGACCACACCACGGTCACTCTCAACAAAGGCCAAACCACGCAGCTCACCGCCACCGTGCTACCCGAAGAGGCTACCGACAAAACGCTCACCTGGACGAGTGGCGACGACAAGATTGCCTCGGTCGACGACCGTGGCACCGTGACAGGCGTAAATGCCGGTACCACTACCATACGTGCCACGGCTGTCAATAAAATTTTCGGCGTATGTACCGTGAAGGTGCTGTCCGACGAAGTCGTTGCCCCCGACGAGCATTTCAAGGCTTTCCTACTCAAGAACTACGACCTCGACAAGGATGGGAAAGTCTCACTCGAAGAGGCTGCACAAGTGGATAATAAGATGACGATTGACATTCCGGAGGTGAAAGACCTGACGGGGCTTGAATACTTTGGGAACCTAATGAATTTGGAGTGTACCCTGCCGCAGGAGATCACGGCGCTGGACCTAAGCAGCAATACGAGTCTCAATATCTTGACCCTCAACGACGCTCCGGGCATCAGTGCATTGGACTTGAGCGCCAATGTGAATCTGACGGATGTGACCATATATGGCAGCCGGCTGAAAACACTGGATTTGACCCATTGCATCTACATTACCTTGCTCTCTTTCGGTAATAATGCCAATCTGACGGAGGTTTGGATGCCGGATGTGAATACCGTTTATCGACTTAGAAGCTATGTAAACGAGGATGGGGCAGAGTTAAAGCTGAAAGATAACACACCCAATGACGAGTTGGTACCCATACCCGACATCTTGTTCAGAAACCGGTTACGTATCAATTTTGACAAAGATAATGATGGGCTGCTGACCAAGGAAGAGGCAAAGCTTGTGACCGCGGTGGACTGCAACAACTATGTCTTCCCCGACTACGTTAAGATAACCAGTGCCGAGGGGATAGAGTACTTCGAGAACCTCGAATCCTTGGATATCAGCTGGAATAAGCTCTCTAAGCTGGACGTGAGCAAGAACCCGAAGCTCACTACGCTGACCTGTCGCGGCAACAATGCCGACTTGGTGCTGGTATTCAAGAATGTGGAGCAGAAGAAGCAGATGACGAGCTTGGATATGGATGCGACTACCAAGATAGAGTATGTGGAGGCCATTCCCGACGAAGAGGTTGTACCTATAGAAGACGCGAACTTCCTGGCCTTCCTGATAAGAAACTTCGACACGGATGGCGATGAGAAACTCTCCAAAACGGAGGCAAAGGCGGTGGAGGAGATATTCTATCCGGGGGCTGCTAAGGGAGTTACTCCACTCACCAGCTTGCGCGGCATCGAATACTTTACCGGCCTTAAAGTCTTGCGGTGTGCGGCCAATGCCTTGACCAGCCTCGACTTGAGCAATAACCTCGAACTTACGAAGCTGGTTTGTACCAATAACAAGCAGTTGTCTTCCTTGGACATATCCAAGAACACCAAACTGGAATCGTTGGAGTGCGGTTCGACCGCATTGACCGGCACACTTGACCTGAGCCACTGCCTCAACCTCAAGAAACTGTTCTGCGACGACAACGCACTCACGGAGGTACGCTTCAAAAGACAAACGTTGCTATCGAAAATCCCAAAAACGGACTTGAAGATTGATGTAAGCACGAATATTACATTTGAGGAGAAGGCTCCGGAGGGAAGCATCAATATCCCCGACGTCCGATTCCTGATTGGTCTGCTGCCTATAGCCGATACAAACGGAGATGGCATCATCACGGAGGAGGAAGCGGCAAAGGTAGAGAAAATAGAATTGTTTAATGGTACTATAACCAACGTGAAAGGGATTGAGTATTTTACCGGCCTTATCCATTTTAATATCACAAAGAATCCGCTTACCTCTCCGATTGACTTGAGCAAGAACACCAAGCTTCAAACATTTTACTGTGTCAATTGTGGGCAGAATTCGCTTGACCTGAGCAAAAATACAGAATTGGTGGACCTGGACTGTTCTGACAATCCGCTTGGGGAATTAAATCTCTCTAAGAACACGAAGCTAACCACCTTGTGGTGTAGCAACACTCAACTCTCCTCCTTGGACGTTAGTAGGAATACGAAGCTTGTGACTTTGCGCGCACAGGGGAATCAAATAGCAAATCTTTCGCTGACTGCCAATACGTTATTGGTGAACTTATTTTGCAATAGCAATTTGTTGACAGGGCTTAATCTTACTAAAAATGTGAAGCTAGAAAACCTATATTGCGCAAGTAATAAGCTCACAGGACTCATTCTAACCAAGAATACGAGTTTGAGAGAGCTGGACTGTAAAGTCAACCGGATTACCAGTCTTGATTTAAGCAATAATCTGGATTTAGTTCAGCTTGATTGCAGTAGGCAAGAGCAGAAGACGGGCAACACACTTAAACTACTGAACCAAGCTCAGCGAGACAAGATAAAGCGCTTCGATGCTAGCGGATTTACAATACAGTATAAATGAACGATTGCGTCCCTCAACGTTCGATACTGTATGCGGTGGCTAACGGCTTGTCCGGCTCCTCTCCTCCAGATGCACGACCTTCCGTAGCAGGTCGACCGTGAAGTTGTAGTGGCCGAAGAAGCCGATGCCCACCGAGCCGTCGGGACCGTTGGGGGCCGACTGGTCGTTGCCGTTGGAGGCTTGCAGGGTGACGGGCAGGTTCTGCACCTTGATGTCGCCTACCTGTAGCGAGGCGGCATGGCCGTAATATACCGGCGTGGCATGACCCAAGCTGACGGTGGAGCCGCTTCCTTCGGGCTTAAAGCCGCTCAGCAGGAGGCGATTCTTGCGCACGAAGCGGCTGAAGGCAATCAGCTCGTAGTTGGCCCCCGTGTCCATGATGAAGCGGCCGGCGATGCTCTTGCGCCCCGTGAGGTTCAACTCGGAGGGTAGGAGGATGAGCGACTGTGGTGTCTGCACGGGGACGAGCGTGCCGGTGCGGGGGAAGGCGTAGTTGCCGAAGGAGTAGAGCGAGAGGGTCTGCCGGTCGAAGTCCACGCGGGTGATGTATCGCTTCAGCAGGTTGAGGCCGATGATGCCGTCCAGCCCGTGGCGTACCTGCTCGAAGAGGGCGATGTTCTGCCCCTCAAGCGAGAGGCTGTCGGTGAGGCGCAGGGTGTTGCCGGCGGAGATGCTCACCGTCTTACGGCCGCCCACCACATTGGCATCTTGTGCGTGCGAGGTGGTGAGGCCGAGGCTGTCGGCCAGCGTGCGGCGGATGGCCATGCCGTCGGCTCCTGTGTCGAGCAGGAAAGCGAGCGGTCGGTCGCTCTTGTTGAGGCGCGCTTGGAGCACGATGGCTCCGTCGTCGAGGCGGAAGGGGAGCGTGGCCACGAGGCGCGAGGGTCGGTAGCGGCTGTCGCCGAAGAGCTGGTCGAAGTAGTCGATGAAGAGGATACGTGCCTGGCGGTTGAAGGCGATGACGCTCCGTTGCTCCTTCTGCTGCCCCCGGGTGGCGAAGCGGGCGTAGAGGTAGGCGGTGTCGCGCTCGGCCTCCATCAGCTCGGAGTCGGGATGTACGGCCTCAAACTCTACGCCGCCTGCGATGGTGCGTAGCAACCCGTCGGCACTGGGCGTCGTGTAGGTGCTGATGGAGTAGTCCGGGGCGAAGCATTGATGGGTAAGGAGGGTGATGTCCTTCTGCTTCAGCCCCTGCTCGAGGCGTTGCAGGGTGATGCGTACACTATCAGCGTTTACTTGGGCGGTGAGTGCCTGGGCGGGCAGCAACAGGCAGGCGAGGAGTTTGAGGAGTTTCATTCTACTTTCTATGTTCTTTATTTCTTCAAAGCGGCATTGAGTATGCTACGTATCTCGGCTGACGAGGGCCGGGGCGCATCCATGTAGACGAAGCGTCCGTCCTTGCCCACGAGCATAAAGCGGGGGATACCCGTTATCTTGTAAGGCTTGGAGAGGGCGATGCCTGCCATGTCGCCGGCGAAGAGCTGTACGCCGGGGAGCTGCTCCTTCTCAAGGAAGTTCTTCCACTTCTGGATGTCTTTGGACACGTCGATGCTGATACCCATGAAGACGATGTCTTTGTTGTCGGCGTATTCGGCCTCAAGCTTCTTCATGAAGGGCATCTCACGCTTGCAGGGGCCGCACCAGGTGGCCCAGATGTCGATGTACACTACCTTGCCGCGGAAGTCGGAAAGCGACACGTCGGTGCCGTTCACGTCGGGGAACTTGAAGTCCACCAGTTCCTTCTGCTCCATGCTGCGGTGTATGCCGGCCTCGATGTGGCTCCAGCGCTCCTGCTGCGAGGGGGTGATGATGTATTTGCTATAGGCCTCCTTGAACTTCTCGAAGCCTTCGATGGTCTTGCTGTAGCGGCCGAACATCAGGGCTATCTCGCCTTTGATGGTGTCGTTGGCTATCAGCCCGGCATCGGCTCCGCCCAGCAGACGTGGCGCGGGGTTGTTCTGGTACTCCTTCTTCTGTTCGGGGGTGAGGGAGGCGTTGAGGCGTATCTCCGTCATGTAGCTGTTCATCAGCAGGCTCAGCCCGCCGGGGTAGCGTAGCAGCTCGGTGGTGCGGGTGAGGGCGGGGATGTCGATGTGGCGGTAGTAGTCGATGAAATCCTCGTCCTGCGGATGGGCCGTGCGTACGGAATAGATGAAGTAGAGGGCGTTGTAGAGCAGGTCGTAGCGCCGGAAGTCGGCGAAGGTGGCGTCGAAGTCCTTGTCTTTGGTGCGGGCGGCCTTGTACTTGCCGGCGGCAGCGAGCTTCTCCTCCAGCAGGGGGAAGAAGTCGACGTACGTGCTGTTCTTGCCCTGGTAGTAGATGGACTTGTCTTCGAGAGGGAAGAGGAAGTCGTGCCAGCGCGCCATCTCCACGTTCTCGCGGCTGTTGCGGTTGCCGTCCAGCCGGTAGCTGTTCTCCTCTACGGTGAGCTGCAGGGCATCGCCGGGCTTGAGGTAGAAGTTATAGCGGTTCTGGATGTTGGAGGGCGAGAGGCCGAGCACGAAGTAGCCTGCCGCTTCGGGAGTGAAGCTCATGCTAAAGGCGCCTTGTGCGTCGAGAGGCGAGGAGGCCACCTCGGAGAGGCTACCGTTCACTACCTTGAACATCTTCACGGCTTTGGGCTTGCCCCGCAGCCAAGCCCCGCTCACGGTGGCGGGAGTGCTTTGGGCAAGGAGGCTCCCCACGCTAAGTAGCGCGGAGAGCAGGAGGGAGGATATGATTCTTTTCTGTTTCATTGTTGGTGTAATGTGATTGTTTAGGGTTGGGTATAGAGGTAGAAGCTGTTGCAGGCTATGTAGGTACCGTTGGTAGGCATGTCGAGCGTGAGGTAGCGTCCTGTGCGAGGCTCCTTGAAGCGGACGTACATCTTCTGTACTCGGGCAGTGGTTACGGCTCCTATACCTGCTCCGTCGACTGATACGGTGATAGATTTGGGGGCCATCATGCTGTTATTGCCTTGTAGGTAGAAGCCGGTGATGTTCTTGTACTCTGCGCCAAGATCTATCTGCATCCTCAGCTGCTTGGCTCCGGTCACCCACATCTGGTCTTGGAACATGTTCTCCCATGTACCATTCGCCAACCCAGCGTTGGCTCCGGTTGTTACATCAATGGCACTCAATACTTTGTAGTCTGTGCGAGTGGTTTGCTTCACGCCGAGATTGGCATCGTTGGACTCGAGGACGGCTCCGTTGATGGTCAAGACAATGAGGTAAGAGATTGGCGGTTTGTTGCCGAGCGCATTATCTTCGCTTGCCTCTACGGAGGCTATGGTGACGGGTATGAGGTAGGCGCCAGATAGGGAAGAAAAGTCGCCATTGAAAACCAAGTGTCCCTTAGCGGCGGTGGAACCAGGCGGTATCACGGCATTGGTCAGGCTGAAGTCGCTTTCGGAAAGGGGCCGGTAGCTTGTTCCGTATTTCGCATTGTAGGTATCGACCAATGTGTTGTTGATGGCAAAGGTTACGTCCACTTCATTCTTGACAGCTTCGTAGGTTTCTATGGGCAAGTCACATTCGAAGGCGTCGTCAACAACGGCGGCAAGTGTATTGTTGCCCTGCTCAAAGCCGACACCATTCTGCTGTGTCACGTCCACTGTGAAGTAAGTCACGCGGTTGTCGTAATCCACTTGCGCGTCGTAGCCCGAAGCCGACACGATGGAAAATGGGAGTATGTACCCGTTGGTGCTGGTGAAGGCTTTCGATGGGTCCGTGTTGGCGTAGATGGATAGGGTGTCGGACTCCATCTTCCCTTTGCGAATCGTCAAGTACTTCTTGTCCAACATCATCCACGAGGCATTCATCTGCCGATAGGTGGATTCGGGGTGCTTGCTTTTGTAAGCGTCCACTAAGATGGAGTCAACGCTTACCTTAACCGATATGTCATCGCTGGCCGGTTCGGTGCAATTTACCACCAGCTTGGCTCCGATGCGTGCGGAGAAACTACCATCTGCCGCACGGTAGACTTGGCCTTGGAAGGCTTTGTATTCATCCTTCAGGTACACCTTGTTGGTAGCTTCCGCCGGGGTGTCCTTTCTGAAGTCGTTGATGTCCGTCTGGCAACCAGCAAGCAGGGAGGCTATACCAATGGTGGCCCCAACGACTATCTTCGTGGTTATGCTGATATTCTTCATTCTTGCATGTTTTTGAGGGTTAGTTCTTATAGTCCAAACCGACGATTTGTCCCAACCCTGTCCATGACATGGGTTGCGGCTTGTCTACTCCGTATTTCCCGGGATTATCGTCGAGGTCGTCCTGTGTAGGATACATGGCCAGTTCCAAGTCGGGCTGGGTCTCTTTGGGGATGGAATAGATGGATAGCTTACCGCCTGTATCCTTGCCCAACGAACTGTTGTAGGTGGCGATGGCCAAGGTTTTGCTGAACGAATTGTGCAGCCCGCTGGTGCTGGGAAGCATGGCCTTGAACAGGGTTATCTCATTGTATCCGTCGGCCGTGAGGTCGGGGATGGAGAGTTCGCCTAGTACCGCCGTGCCACTCGAGATGTCGGCGTAGTGAATCTTGTTGTCGGGCGTCACATAGTAAATGTAAAGCCCTGGAGCGTCGGTGGTGCCGGTGGGCGGGGCCACGACGAACTTGGCTTGGTCGATGCCGCAGTTGGCTGGCAGGATGGAACTCCGCTTCTTGTTGCTCGACCTGACCAGGTTACCCGTATTTGTATCGGCCAAGTATTCGATGTACTTGAAGCTTCCGTCGGTCTGTTTCAGGATGGCGATGGAGGTGGAGGCGTATCCGTTGAGCTGGCGTGTGCCCATATAGACGATGCCTTGCCCGCCATCGGAGAAATTGAATACCCCGTCGGTGCTGGTATCGTTCACCTTCTCGGTGTAGAACAGCGACTTGGTGCTAAAACTCGATGAAGAAATGGTTTGGTAGTAGAACTTGCCGTCTTCCGTGTTGTAGAAGGTCGTCCCGTTCTTGTTGGAGATGTTGGACATGGCCAGGAATGGGGCTGCCTCATAGCGGGTTCCGGTTTGTATGCCATCGGCATTGCCGCTGTCGTCGTCGGTGGAGCGTATGCCATTCATCGGTTCGGAGAAGCTTTGCCAGAAGGGAAAGGTGTTGTACAACCACCAATCGCCGCCACCCGCTCCATTCTGCATGTAGAAATAGATGTGTGGATATTGGCCTTGGCCGGTGGCTATCCAACCCACGTTCATCTTCTGGGCGACAATCTTCTTCCCTTGGGCGATGGTACTGTTGTACAGTGTTGAGTTCCTCTCTACGGCGTTGGAGATGTCGTAGGACTCATCCCAAGTGAAGTCCACGAACTTCAGTCGGGTGGTGTACTGGTCGGTGAGTAGGTAGATGGAGCGGTTGCTACCGTCGGTGGATACGGGGTTGGGACCGGTAGGGTCCTTGAATATCAAAATGTCGTAGGGATTTACGCCTTTGTAAGGAGGCACCAATGTCTGGTCCATCGTGGCGAAAATATTGTGATAGGGCTGAAAGGTGTCGTTGGTCTTCAGGATAACCATGTCGAGGTCTATACCTTCCTGCTTCTCGCATAGCGCAACGTATCCACGTGTGAAGACGCCGCTCACCTGGATGGCGAAAAGTTTCCGGTAGGCGATGCCTGTCTGCTTGTTCAATGCTTCGAAGGCGCAGTTGTAGGTCTTGTCGCTTTGTCCGAAGGGGTCGCTTATCTCTTGGCTCAGCTCCTTGCCTTTGGCGAACTCCACCCAGCCCTTGTCCCCGTTGTTGTAATACCACGTATAGTCGAAATCGTCGGCATTGTCTTGCGAGGTCACTACCTTGGGGCTGATTAGTAGCGTGGCTCCCATCTCAATGAAATAGCTGTCATTGATGTTGCTGATAGAATCCACCTTGTTGATGTCCGTATAGGTATAGTTCCCCTTGTCCTCGTTGCACGCGGCAAAGCAACCCGCGAGGAGGAGAAGGGCGAATACCTTTATATATATGATTTGTCTCATGATGTATCTCTTTTCTAAAAATGGTAACGATTATATCCAGTTGACGCCCATCTTCACTTCGTCGCCGTTGTCTTCGCGCAACGGTTCTCCGTTGTGTTCTTGTTTCCAGCGTTGCAGGAAGCGGTTAATTTGCATGATGGTACCGGCCGACGCTTGCGTGGTGGGGAAACGGGCGTTGAACGCTTCGAGAGCTGTGGCGTAAGGGGCTTTGTTGAAGTAGTTGCGGTCAATGCCGCATGCCTGCTGGATGGCCCACATCTTTTTGTCGCCATAAGGCCCGAAGAGTTGTTTCATCTGCAAGGTGGTATTGGGGTCGACCCAAAACTCGGGCGCCTCGGAGGTGGAGGTGAAGTAGACGTTGAAGACCACGGCGTTCTTCGAGGCACCATCGGCTTGGACGATGACATAATCGGTGTAGAAGTTCTCGTTGGGCACTAACCGTATGCGGGCCAACAACGTGCCTTGGTAGCTCTTGGGCGAGCTTTTAATCTTCAGGTTGACATACCCCGCTATGGTGTCGGCACCGATGTACGAGGGCATGATTTCTAAGTCTTCACCCAGCACGGCCGACGACTCTTCGGGAATCAGGTCTACTTTCATCTCTCGCGCTACGGGGGCGGTATGCCCCATGAGCAAGACAGGGATGGAGATGATACTGTCGGGCTTGACGGGGATGTCGTAGCCCATGTTCACCGTCATGTTGTCGACACCATAACGGAAAGTGTCCGAATTCAGGTTCCCGGTGGGGTATCCGGCGTACTTGAAGTAGACGCGGTTCACGTCGTCGTACGTAGGCAGGTCTTCATGGCTGCACGAGCTGACACCCAAGGCCAGCCATGGGAGCGCATAAATGAGGCGCTTGATATTCTTTGTTTTCATCCGTTGCTCTCCTTCTTTAAATATCCGTTTCGTCTTTGGGTATGGCTACGGTGTAGGCTTTCGCCGTGTTCACGTCTTCCGTTCCCACGTTGTTTCCTTTATACATTTTGGCATCGCCTCTCCGCTTGTGGAAGAAGTAAATCTGCCCTTCGCCGTAGAACTCTTTGTAGTATTCCCGCTCAATGTAGGCAGCGAAGTCGCTGTCTTTGGTGGGATAGTATTGGGGTGAGAGGCCTCGGTGCTCGGCAATGCTGCTCAGTATCTCGATGGCCTTGTCCTTGTCGCCGGCGGCCAGAGCTGCCTCGGCTTGGATGTAGAACATCTCGGACATGCGGAGCAGGGGCTGTAAGTTCTTGATGGCGGGAAGGTCGCTGGAGGTAGCCTTGAATTTCTTTGAGATGTACGTCCCGGCGGGCGAATAGGTGGCCGTGTTCGACGAAGCCTCGCCCAGCACCCACTGCTTGGTGCGGACGTCGGTGCTGGCCTCGAAGTTCTGTTCGGGGAAGATGTTCTGCGTCAAGTTGTTCAAGTCTACCGCGTATCCTTTGCGCAAGTCACTTTGCTCGTAGTAGGAACTATAGTTGGACGACATCTCCATGGTCTCAATACCGAACACCACCTCCCGGAAGAAGGTGTAGTTCCGCTTGCTGTTTACCGATGTAGGGTCAATCCAGCGGAAGGCTTTCTTCTTGTCGTTCGAGCTTCCCAGTTGGTCGGTCACCTCTTTGGCTACCGTGGCCGCTTCGGGTAGCCTGCCCATGTACTGTAGTACCCGTGCCTCAAGCCCCTTCACGGCGTAGTAGTTCATACGGCGGTTGCGGTTGAGGTAGTAGTTGTTCTGCAGCGTGTCGGTGATGGCCATGGGTTGCGACAAGATGGGGTCGGTGCTAAGCAGGTCTTCGGCTTTGCGGATGTCGTCCTGGAGGAGTTGCAGGTAGGTGTCGGCGGTGGAGTAAACGTCGTCTTCGTAGCCCGTGTGGTTGAGCACGGGGTCGGAGGTGTTGTTGTACGGCAGAATCTTGTCGGTGGCCGAACGCTCCTCGTACCTCGGGCCAAAGAGGCGGAAGAGGTCGAAGTGCAGGTAGGCGCGTAGCCCATACGCCTCGCCCATGATGTTGTTCTTGGAGTTGGCATCGATGATGGCTTTCGACTCTTCGACTCCTTTGAGGAAGTTATTGATGTTGAAGAGGGTTTTGTAGCCTGTCTTCCACACATTGGCGAAAAGGTTGGTCACACTCTCGTAGTCGGTGTAGTTGCCATTGGCCAAGAACCAGATGTCCGTCTCCAAGTCTGCGCTGGCTGGCTTCGTACTGCTGTAAGTGTAGTAGTGGCCCATGGCTTCGAGGGTGGTCTGCGAGAGGTTGCCACCATACAAATCTTTGTCCACCAACTGCCGATAGAGTCCGTTGAGGGCTGTGTTGATGCCATCTTCCGTCTTGAACTGGTCGGGTTCCAGCACCTTATCCTTTGGCGTCACGTTGAGGAAGTCACTACAGGAAGTGAACAGTGTGGCCGCCATGCAAACACAAGTGATATATATTTTCTTCATTGTCATTTCGTATTAATCTCGTTATCGTAATCAACTGCCTTAGAAGCGGGCACTCAGTCCGAAGGATACCGCGCGCTGGAAAGGGTAATCCGTGCCTCGCTCCTGTTTCATCGAACTTAGGTCAAAGAAGTTCTCGAACGACACGTTGACCTTCAAGTCTTGCAGGAAGAGGCTCTTGAGCCAAGAGTCGCGCGAGAAGTCCCACGATATTTTGGCACTCTCGCCCCGCAGGTAGTTGTTGCGCTGTATGAAGCGGGAGGAGATAGAGGTGCTCGAGGTCATGGAGATGGCCTTGTACTGCGCCACGTCGCCCGGTTTCTGCCAGCGGTCGTACAGTGCGCGCTTGTCTTGGTTGTACACGATGTTGTTGCTGGTGATGTTCTCTACCTTGTTGAACAGCGCTTGGTTGAATCCGTATCCGCCTACGCTGTAGCGCAGGTTGACGTTGGCGATGAGCTGCTTGTAGTTGAACGTCAGCCCAAAGATGCCCGTAAGCTTCGGGTTGCTGTCGGCTATCTTCACCCGGTCGTCGGCGTTATAACTAAAGGTGGGTGTGCCGTTCTTCGTGAGGAACACCTCGCGTCCCGTGGTGGGGTCGATGCCCAGCGAGCGGACGGCATACAGGGCCGAAGGGCTTTCGCCGTCTTGGTACGAGACGAGCGAGTTGCGGTTCTTGTCGGCGTCTACCGTATCGTCTTTCTTATAGGCGCTATTCAGCGTGGCCAGTCCTTGGCCGAAGCCGCCATATCTCGATTTTGTGGTGATACCGTTCAGGCGGGCGTTCAGCGAGATGCGCTTCTTCAGGTCGCGGATGAAGTAGTAGCTCACCGTGAACTCCAATCCGTTCGTGTTCAGGTAGCCAAGGTTGACGGGGAAGGTCGATAAACCGCTGGAGGGCTTCTGTTGCAGGTTCACCACCAAGGGGTTGGTGTTGGTGTGGAAGTAGTCTACGTTGACCGTCAGCCGTTTGTCGAGCCATAGCAGGTCCATACCTACAGAAGCCTTCTTCACCACTTGCCACTTGAGGTTGGGGTTGGCGTAGCCCGAGAGGTAGGAGCCGGAACCAAAGGCATCGCTACCCGAGAAGTAGCTGTACACGTTGGTCGTCAGGTTGCTTACGTTCTGGTTGCCGTTGCTGCCGTACGAACCGCGCAGGCGCCATTCGTCTATCCATTTCCACTCCTTGGCAAACTCTTCTTTGAAGATGTTCCAACCGGCTCCCACCGACCAGAACGTCTGGAACTTCTGGTCACGGCCGAAAGCGGTGGAACCATCGCTGGAGAGGCTGGCGTCGAAGAGGTAACGGTACTTGTAGTTGTAGTTGAACGTGCTCAGGAACGATACATGGCGTACCACGTCCTCGGTGTAGCCGGGGATGGTATTTTCCTTGTACGAGTAGGCGAAGGAAGGAATGGGACCTACCCCTTTGGGGAATCCGGTCACCTGCCACGACTTGCCTTTCGTCTGGTTGGACTCAACCTCCGCACGGCCATTTACCGTCATGTTGTGTCCGCTCTTCAGCGCCACGGCATAGCTGAGGCCGGTGTTCAGCACGTACTTCCACTGCCGGCTTACGTTGGAGGTGTACAACCCCTTCTTGGTGTAATCCACCGACGCGAACTGCGTATTGCTGGGGTCGATGAACGTGAAGCCGTCGTTGTTCGTGCCGCTCAGGCTCATCGAGGCCGTCCATCGCAGGTGGTCGATGATGTACCAGTTGATGTTTGTGTTGTTGGTTACTATCAGCGTGTTCGTATTGCTCTGGCTGTCGAGCATGGCGTTGTAGTAAGGGTTGGAGGCGGTCACCCGCTGCGAACCTTGTTGTTGGTAGGTATCCAGGTCGGCCGGTATGGTGCCGTCGTCGTTCACCATCCTATAATAGGGGTTGGCGTTGACGAAGTTGGAGAACGAACCCCACGAGCCGTTGCCACCGTTGGTGACGTTGACGGTGAGGTCGTTGGAGATGTTCACCTTGTCCTTGCGGTAGGTGAGGCGCACGTTGCCGCCGAAGGTCTTGCGCGAGGAGCCTTTCATCACGCCTTCCACGTCTTTGTAGATAGCTCCGAGCTGGTAGAGGAACCCTTCCTTGTTGCCGCCCGAGATGGTGAGCGAGTGCGACTGTGTGACGGAGGCACGGATGGGTACTTTCAGCCAGTAGGTATCTACGCCCCGCTGGATGTTCTCCAGCCGTGAGTTGTACTGGGCGATGTTGTCAGCGTTGCCCGCCCAGTCGTCCAGGTTGCCGTATCGGCCGGCCAGCACTTCGTACTGCAGCTTCTCCTTGGCGTTCATCATGTTGTAGCCGCCCAGGTCGGCCCACTGCACGTTGGCGTTGCCGTTATAGTTAATCATCACCTTGCCAGCGGTGGGCTTGATGGTCTCGATGACCACTACGCCGTTGGCGCCCTTCGAGCCGTAGATGGCGGTGGAGGCGGCGTCCTTCAGCAGGGTGATGGACTCAATGCGGTTGATGTCGATGTCGTTGACCACCTGTAGGGTGGTCTCGAAGCCGTCGAGGATGAAGAGGGGTTGGTTGGGGTTGGTGGTGGTATCGTCGTACACGCCCGAGATGTTCATCGTCGTACCGCCACGCATGGTGATGTTGGCCATCGTGTTGGGGTCGGAGCCCATCGACATGTTGTCGGCGATGTTGAACGAGGGGTCGAGGGCGCTAAGGCTCTGTAGCACGTTGATGTTGCCCACCGACTTCAAATCTTCGGAGTTCACCGTCGTGTAGGAACCGGTGAAGCCCATCTTGTTGCGCTGGATGATACCGGCTTGCACCACTACCTCGTCCAAGGCTTGGGTGTCGGACTTCATCTTGGTGGAGAGCTGCGCGGCCGCGCGCAGATGTACGGCCTGCATACCAACGTAGGTGATTTTCACCTCGGCACTCTGCGGCACGTTGGAGAGCTGGAAGTTACCGTCAAGGTCGGTGATGGCGCGGATGTTGGTGCCTTCTACCTGTACCGTGGCGCCGATGACCGGCAGGCCGTCTTCTTCGGCCAGGACGTTGCCTTTCACCTTAGGGATAACCCCCTTGGGATAGACCCTGGTGATGCTGATAAACCGCCCGCTGATTTGGTACTTCAGCGGATGCCGCCCGATGATGGCGTGCAAGGCATCTTCCAACGGCGCGTTCTCTACTTTCCCAGTGGAGGTGTACCCGCTCACTTCGTCGTAGATAAAAGATACTTTGTAACCGGAGATTTTCTCCAGTCGCTTAAAGATAGAAGATAGCCCTTCTTCTTTAAACTCTATTGTGACCAGCTTCTCTTTGCCTGTCTGTGCCATGGCTTGCCACGGGCAAATCATCAGGGAAAGCAGCAGCGACACAAAGAGCGTCTGCATCTGACTTCTTTTCATAAGTTTGAATGTGGTTAGACAATCGATATTCATTCTCTTATTATCTGTACGAAGGAACGTGCGAAATGGCTACCCTCTGTGCGCACAAAATTGGATAGTCGCACAACTTCCAACGGAAAGTTGTGCGACTATCAGCGAGACTTCTTGCTTTGCTACAAGTCGTAGAACGGTTGTCGCGGGTGCTCGGAGTAGAGCGACGGATTGTGCAACTCCTCCTTCTCGGGTATGCGGAAGAGGTAGTACTTGCTGTTGGGCGTGAAAGGTGTGCCGTCGGGAGCTTGGATGATGGTGTGCCCCTCTACTTCTGTTTCGGTGTCTTCGCCGTCAATGAGGATTTTGTCACTGTAAGGGCGACGAACCACCTCCTGCTGATTGCGTATGAGGTCGGTGAGGGCGAACCCTTCGCCCCATAACTCCTTGCGGCGTTCCATCCAGATTTGTTCTATCAAGGCGTCGCCGGTCACTGTTACGGCAGGTGCGGTATGTCCGGCCTTCATGCGGGCGTTCTGCAGCTTTTCCAATGTCTGCCGGGCCTCGGCTTCTTTATTTGTGTGGGCAGCGGCTTCGGCTAAGATGAGATACATCTCGGAGGTGCGCATGAGGTCGATGGCCCCCATCTCATTGTCCAAGTCGCTAAAGTGGAACTTGTCGTTGAGCATGGCGGGGTCTCCGTAAGCAGTCCGCCCCCAATAGAAAAGGTCCTTCCGGTAGTCGTCGTCGCTATACATGGCTTGGAAATTAGGGTCGACGGTGAGGTTGGTGTAGCCATCGCTGGCACAATCCTTGAAGTAGAAAATGTATGCGGCTGACTTGTCGTCGAGGGTGGAGGCGAGGCCCCACATCCACTCTTTGTTGGCGCAATCGTTGAAACCGCTCTTGTATTCAGCCTCCGACATGAGGTAGGGGTTGATGGCAATCGCTTGCTTGGCGTACTTGTAGGCGTCGTCCCAATGGCGGGCATAGAGGTTGGTGCGTGCTAATAGTCCTAACGTCACGGGATAGTCTATTTGGTACTCGGTATTGTCGCCCCGCCCGTGCTGGTAGTCCGTGGGGATGAGGGTGAGGGCCTCGCCGAGGTCTTTGAACGCTCGGTCGAATACGTCGGAGACGCTGGCGGCGGGTATGCCTTCCAGGGCCGCTGCCTCGTCTTCCACCGGTTCGGTGCGGATAGGTACGCAGACGGCGTCGGGGTCCACGTCGATGGCGAAGGAGTAGTGTGTGGCCAAGAGCATGTAGGCGTAGCCGCGGGTGGCGAGCGCCTGCCCCTTGATGAGGCTCTTGTCTTTCTCGTTGCCCTCAGCATCGTCGATGTGCTTGATGACGGCATTGGCATTGTTGATGAGGTCATACGTGAGGTTCCACATCACGGTGTTGTACTCGCCACGGGCATAGCCGAAGGTGAGGTGGTAGCTGGGCGAGAAACCGTAGCTCACCGTACGCACGGCATCGGAAGCGGCGAAGTCGTCGTTGAGCATCAGTGCGCCTATGCCTATGGAGGCATAGGTGTTGCCATCGGTGAAGAAGTTGTGCCAAGCACCCTTGAGCACTTGTGCCGCGTTCTTGGTATTCTTGTACATGTCGTTGTTGTTGACAGAGGTTGTCGGGTTGGTGTTTAGGTCGCAGGCCGCGAGTAAACAGGCTGTCAGTGCGCCCACTCCTAAATTCTTGATGTTGATTTTCATTGCTTGTTTTTTAGAGTTTCACATTGATACCGAACGAAAATGTCTTCATGGCGGGGTAACGGTAGGATACCATTCCGTTGAGAGGCTGTTCGGGATCGAGGCCCTGTTGTTTGGAGAACGTAAGAAGGTTCTCGCCTTGCACAAATACACTGGCGTCTTTCAGCGTGATGGGCTGCAGCCAGCGTTTGGGCAGGTTGTAGGTGAGGCCGACGCTCTTGAGGCGGAGGAAACTGCGGTCTACCAGCCAACGGGTAGAGGAGGAGGTGAAGTCGCTGCTGCCTTTGTCTTTCAAGCGGGGCACGTTGGTGTCGGTGTGGTCGGGTGTCCAACGGTTCATCATTTCTTTGGCCAAGGTATTTCCGCTGGCGCCGTTGACCCTCATCAGGCCGCGGTAGTCGTTGTTGTACAGCTTACCGCCGATGGCGTACGAGAAGAGTGCCGACAAGGTGAGGCCTTTCCAGGTGAGGTCGGTGTCGAAGCCGCCACTCACCTTGGGTAGGGAGCTGCCTGCCTTGACCTTTTGCTCGGAGGTGAGTCTGGAGTAATCGTTGGTGAGGTGGCGGGTGCCTTCGGCGTCGTAGTAGGCCCATTGGGCGTCGCCGTTCTCTGGGTTCACGCCGCCCCACTCGTAGAGCCAGAAGTCGTAGAGCGAACCTCCCACTACCCACTTCTTGGAACTTTGCCATATCTCGTTGGAGGGGAGGGATACAATCTTGTTCTTATACGTGGTGGCGTTGACGGAGAGATTCCATGTCCAGTCTCTCGTCTTGACAGGCGTGGCGTGGACGGTGAACTCCCATCCGTAGTTGCGCACCTTGCCTATGTTGGCGTCGATGTCCTGGAATCCGGAAGAGGGCATGAGGTCGCGACTGAATAGCAGGTTGCTGGAGGCGCGGTTGAAGAACTCCACGCTGCCATTGATCCGATTGTCGAGGAAACCGAAATCCAAGCCTATGTTGAGGTTGAGGTTGGTCTCCCACGAGAGGTTGGGAGTGGCCAGACGAGACATGTGCAGGGAGTTTTCGCCCAGCATGGAGCCTATGTTGTACAATCCTTGATAGGCGTAGTAGCCCACCTTATCGTTGCCTTGTGCGCCGTAGCTGGCACGTAGGCTGAGGTTGGAGAGCCAGGTCTCGGCCGCCGTTTGCAAGAAGTGCTCTTGGTAGATTTTCCACGAGGCACCTACCGACCAAAAGGTGCCCCAGCGGTGCTTGGGCGCGAAGCGGGAGGAACCGTCGGCACGGACGGAGGCGGAGACGAAGTAACGCTGGTTGAAGGAGTACTCGCCGCTACCAAAGAAACTCAAGAGCTTATACTGGTCGCTGTTGCCCGAGAAGTCGGTCAGCGTGGAGGCGGCATCCGGTTCGTAGTATCCATCGCTGATGATGCCGGTGCGCTCGCCGCCGAAGTTGGCGGTGTTGTACTCGTAGTATTCCTGGCCGGCCATGACATGCAGCTTGTGGAGGGTGTGGAAGGTGTGTCTGTAGTTCACCACGTTGTTGTAGGTCATGCCGGTGGTGCGGTAGTTCGACTTGTTTACGGAGCCTACCAGCGGTGCCTTGCCGTAGGTGGGATTGGTGTAGTCGTGGATGAACTTGCTGTTGTAGTCGATGCTTAGCGACATCTTGTAGCTCAACCCTTCGATGGGGGTAATCTGCAGGAAGCCGCGTAGCGAGGCCGCGTCGCGTGAGATGTTGTGCTTGTCGTGCTGCATGGACTGTGCCAAGTTGTAACCGTTGTATGAACTCTTGCGGTAGCTGCCATAGTCGTAAATACGGTTGCCTTGGTCGTCGAGCAGGTAGGCGCCGTTGTCCGGGTCGCGTTCAAAGACGGGGTAGAACGAGGGGATGCTACGTGCTGTCAGTACGACGTTATCCAGCGTCGTATCGTCCTGTTTGGGATAGTGTTGTATGGAGTGAGTGCCCGACACGTTCAGCCCTACCTGCAACCAGTTGCGTAGCGTAGTGGTGATGTTGGAGCGTAGTGAGTAACGCTTAAAGCCGGATTCTATGTAAGCGCCTTGATTGTCTAAGTAACCCAGCGAGAAGTAGTATTTAGTCTTCTGCGTACCGCCGGAGATACGAGCGTTGAGGTCTGCGTAGTGGGCGTTTTGCGTGAGGGCATCTTCCCAACTGTCGTCCCACATAGGGGTGGCTCCAGGCATCAAGTCGCCTGCTGTGTTGATGGGTTGCGGGTACTTAGGGCCGTAGGGGTTGATGCCGAGCGACGACACTAAGTTGTTCGATGCTTTTTGCGAAGCTTCATCGGCACTCAAGCCATCGTCCAAGGCTTTGTTGCGTAGACCCTCCCACTGTAGCTTGTAGTAGTCATTGGTGCTAACCTGGTCGTAGTCGCGCACGGCGCGGCTGGAGAATCCGTACTTGGCGGACAGCTCGATGGTAGGAGCCGACTCGGTGCCTTGCTTGGTGGTAATCATGATGACACCATTGGCGGCGCGCGAACCGTAGAGAGTGGAGGCCGAGGCATCCTTCAGCACGGTGATGGTGGCGATGTCCTGCGTGGCGATGGACGAGAGGGCACCGTCGTATGGCACACCGTCTACCACATAGAGGGGGGTGGCATTGGCAGTGGCCGACCCGATGCCACGGATGTAAATGTTGGCATCCTCGCCTGGCTGTCCGCTGGTGCTGAACGACTGTAAGCCGGCCACTGTACCCTGTAGGGCGTTGGTGATGTTGCTTACTTGCCGTTGCTCAATCTGCTTGCTGCCCAACACGCCGACCGAGCCGGTGAAGGTCGATTTCTTCTGCGTGCCGTAGGGGACGGTGATGGTCACCTCGCTCAGCGCTTGCGACTCTTCTTCCATTTCTACGTTGATAATGCGGCGTCCAGCCACGGCCACCTCTTTAGTCTGGTAGCCGATGTAGGAGAAGACGAGCGTGGCTTTGCCCGGCACCTTGATGGTGTAGTTGCCATCGATGGTGGTGATGGTGCCTTGCCCGCTAACACCCTTGAGCGTGATGGAGACGCCTGGCATGGTTTCGCCTTGCGATGAAACTTTGCCGGTTACGGTAATCTCCTGCGCATAGGTAACTATACACAAGAGCAGGCCACATAACGTGGCAATAAACTTGTTCATACAAAAGTAATGCTGGTTAAATTAATTAATGGGGAATTGGATATATTTGTCGTAGGTAGTGAACCGTGCAACGAGCGCACGGGAACCAAACTTTATGAAGGTGTAGGATCGACATTCCTTTTTTCTCTAAGAGGTGCAGCGTCATCTGATTGTTACGCATAATTGTTCTATTTTAGGTTATTTGTCGAAGTACCAGAGGTAGAGTCCTACATCGGTTTACTTCGCAGGTTGCAAAGTTCCTCTATTAATTTGATTTGGCCAAATATATCGGCCTGTTTAATGATTCTCGGGCAATAATGTGCTAATTCAGCCCTTTTCATTCCTCCTTTTGTGACGAAAGTGTCATGGCTGTCGGAGCGGCTCTGCTTTTATCTGCTGGAGGCAGAAGCCTTGAAACCCAGTTATTTCATCGAGAACGTCTGCGACCCGATGAGGTTGCCGCCCTCGAAGATGTCGACGCGGTAGTTGCCGGCATAGAGAAACTCCTCTACGTCCCAGTAGACGGTGACATTCTGCTCCTCGCCTCCGTATTCGATGTACTTCTTGATGGAGTAGACAAGCGTACGGTTCTCGTAGGCGAAGGTGTTGGCCTCGCTCTTGCTGAGCACGTCGTTGTCGGGCTTGGTGATGCGGATATATAAGGTGCGCTCGCCATTCTCGGCGGTGATGTTCTTGGTGATGGTGAAGCTGATGGCCAGCTTCACTACGTCTTTTACCTTCTTGGCGTGCTTGCCTCGCTTGTTGCGTGGGTCGACTATGATGTTGGTGGCGTCGAGCTGGGCAGCGAGTGTCACTTTCTGGCTGAGGCTCTTCTTCTCCTCGGAGAGGGTGTTGATTTGCCGGGAAGCTTGGTTGTACTTGCGGGTGACGTCGGCGATGACCTGTTTCTGCTGCGTGGTGAGGCGGTTGAGCGAGTCAATCTGGTTGATGTAGCCTACCATCACCTTGCGCAGGGTGGCCAGCTCGTTCTTCAGCCGGCGAATCTCCATGGCGTTGCTACTCTTCACCGTGCGGAGTTCCTCCAGCAGGCGCTGGGTCTTGAGCTGCTCCTGGTCGAGGAGGCTGGCCAGTGAGTCGTTGGCCACGGTGCGCTTCAGCTCTTCGTACTGTTGTGAGAATTGCGTATATTGATTCTCCAAGTCTTCCTTGTCCAACTGAAACTCCTGCACCAACTCGCGGTTGGCTTGCTTTTCAGTGAACAACAAATAGGTGACGCCGAGCATGGCGACTACCAAGATTCCTACTGCCCAAATAAGAAGGCTCTTCCGATCTTTCATTTGCTTTAATTTGATAATGGATGCAAAAGTAATCATTTCGCCACACACTCATACAGAAAGGACTATCTTCTTTAACTAAAATTATTATGGAAAATTTTCCTTAATAGCGATTATCATTGTACTTTTGCGGCAAGAAACAAGCAGGAAACTAATTATCAATTTTAAAATATTAGGTATTATGTCAAAAGTAACCGTAGTAGGCGCAGGTAACGTAGGAGCTACATGCGCGAACGTACTCGCTTTTAATGAAGTAGCAGACGAAGTGGTAATGCTGGACGTGAAGGAAGGCGTTGCAGAGGGTAAAGCAATGGATATGATGCAGACGGCACAGTCGCTGGGCTTCGACACTACCATTGTAGGTTGCACCAATGACTATGAAAAGACTGCCAACTCTGACGTGGTTGTCATCACCTCGGGCATCCCCCGTAAGCCGGGCATGACACGCGAAGAACTGGTAGGTGTCAACGCAGGCATCGTGAAGTCGGTAGCACAGAACATCCTGAAATATTCTCCTAACGCCATCCTCGTAGTCATCTCCAACCCGATGGATACCATGACGTACCTGGCATTCAAGGCGCTGGGCTTGCCGAAGAACCGCATCATCGGTATGGGTGGTATGCTGGACAGCTCTCGCTTCAAATACTTCCTGTCGCAAGCGCTCAAGTGCAATGCCAACGAGGTAGAAGGTTTCGTAATCGGTGGACATGGTGACACGACGATGATTCCGATGGCACGTTTCGCTAAGTACAAAGGCATGCCGGTGACCGACTTCTTGAGTAAGGAGGAGCTGGACAAGGTAGTGGCCGACACCATGGTAGGTGGCGCTACGCTGACGAAGCTATTGGGTACTTCGGCTTGGTATGCTCCGGGTGCGGCAGGCGCTTTCGTGGTAGAG
The DNA here is from genome assembly GCA_031261805.1 of Mediterranea sp. (in: CFB group bacteria). Lineage (GTDB taxonomy): Bacteria > Bacteroidota > Bacteroidia > Bacteroidales > Bacteroidaceae > Bacteroides. Next base: position 6,540 of record JAISIX010000234.1, on the reverse strand, counting down.
TCTATCATCCACAACCAACGGAAGATGATTCCTTGCTCGGTTTATCTGGATGGCGAATACGGAGAGAAAGACCTCTGCATCGGCGTTCCCGTTATCCTTGGCAAGAACGGCATCGAGAAGCTGGTAGAGCTTGACCTCAACGAAGAAGAGAAAGCGAAGTTTGCCGCCAGCGCAGCTGCTGTGCACAAGACTAACGCCGACCTGAAGACGGTAGGCGCGCTTTAAGAAAGCCCCGAATAATCAGCAGCCATTAGGCTTATTACTATAGGAATGCCCCAAGAGGTCGATAGACCGTTTGGGGCATTCTTTTTAGGCATCATGGTAGATGCGATTATAGTCCTTTGAGTATAATCGGAGCGTCGTCAGCTATACACCTGTATGGGGCGTGTGCCCCGCAGTGCGGCGATGGCGTTCTGCGCCAGCGCCAGCATCTCGTCCTCGCCTGGGTAGACGTGGATGGGGGCCAGGAAGGCGATGCGTTCTTTCAGGTGGGAGATGATATAGTCGGAATGGGCGATGCCACCAGTGAGCAGGATGGCGTCTATCTTTCCGCAAAGGACGGTAGCGGCGGCACCTATCGCTTTGGCCACGTTGTAAATCATGGCGTCGAGTACTAAGCGAGCTTTCTCGTCGCCGGCTTCGATGGACTGAACGACGGCTTGCACGTCGGTAGTGCCGAGGTGGGCAGCCAGTCCGCCACGTCCACAGATTCGTTTCTTTATCTCTTCCTTGGTGAGTTGTCCGCTGAAGCAGAGGTCTACCAACTGCCCGGCAGGGAGTGTTCCGGTACGTTCGGGCGAGAAGGGGCCTTCGCCGTCGAGGGCGTTGTTGGAGTCGATGGCACGTCCTTGTTGGTGGGCGGCCACGGAGATGCCACCTCCGAGGTGACAGATGACGAGGTTCAAATTCTCGTAGCGTGTGCCTTGTTCTTGGGCGAATCGGCGGGCGATGGCCTTTTGGTTCAGGGCGTGCCAGATGGTGATGCGGGGCATGAGGGGCGAGCCGCTGATGTGGGTCACCTCCTCGCGCTCGTCCACTACGCCCGGGTCGGCCATGAAGGCCCGGCAGTTGGGGATGGTGCTCGCCAGGTCGGCGGCGATGAGCGAGCCGAGGTTGCAGGCGTGTTGACGCATGGCATGTTCAGTGTCACGCTTTAGGGCCTCGTTGACCTCATACACGCCGCCACAGATGGGTTTCACCAAGCCGCCACGCCCGATGACGGCATCGAAGTGGAGAGGGATGCCGTTGGCCTCCAGCTCCTGGAGTACCAAACGCTTGCGGAAATTGAACTGGTCGAGTATATGTGGATAAGCCGCGAGTTCGTCGACCGAATGGCGAATGTTACGGGCGAGTAGGGGCGTCTCCTCCTCGTACACCGCTATCTTGGTGGAGGTGGAGCCGGGGTTGATTACTAATATCTTCATACGCTCAGGACGGCTTTCTCTTGTTGTGCATCAAATAGGACTCTCTCTCTACAGTCACATTCGCCGGCCACTTGCAGGCATGCCATGGCGATGCTGTAATATTTCGATAAGCCGGAGTCGCTTCGCGAGGGTAGCACCACGGGGCATATAGGACCTTGCAGGAGTCCGGCCATTTCGGCCTTGGCAAAGAGGGAGACGGCTTTGTAGAAGGTGTTGCCCGACTCAATATTGGGGAAGATTAGCACGTCGGCCTGCCCGTTGATGGGCGATGCGATGCCTTTGATGTCGCCACTGGCTTGCTCGCAGGCGGTGCGCACGTCGAGCGGACCGTCGATGATGACGTTGCCGAACTCGCCGGCCTCGGCCAGCTCCACGATGTTGACGTAGTCCAGCGAATGGGGGAACTTGGCGCTCACCTTCTCCGTACAGTGTGTGAGGGCGATGCGGGGTTGCTGGATGCCGAAGTGGCGGCAGGAGCAGATGGCGTACCAGATCATCTCGATGCGTTGCTGGAGCGTGGGGCGGGGGATGACGGCCGCGTCGGAGAAGAAGAGTAGCTTGTGGTAGGTGGGAATCTCCATCACGGCCAAATGAGTGAGAATCTTCCCTTTGGGCAGCAATCCTTTCTCTTTGTCGAGGATGGCGTGCAAGAGGTTGTCGGTATTGATAATGCCTTTCATCAAGATGTCGGCACCACCTTCACGGACGATACGCACCGCTTCGCGGGCCGCTTCGTCGGGGTCTTCGATATGGATGGTTTTGACAAACTCCGGATACCGGCTGAGCGTGGGGTACTTTTCCAATATACGGGAGTCGCCAATCATTAGGAACTCGGCAATGCCCTCCTCCAATGCGTGGGAGATAGCATATTCCGTGTTTGGGTCATTGGCGCATACTACGGCGATGCGCTTCCGGTGGTTGAGCTGTTTTAAGTGCTCTGTTAGTTGAGTGAAATTTCGGATGGGTTTCATTATGCGTTAGATTTTCGGCAAATATCAGAAAAAAGAATGGAAATGCAATGGGTATGCGGCCTTATAATGATAGTTTAACTATCATTCTGATAATAGGCTGCCGCAGAGCACACAATGTTCATGGCGCTCGGTCCTGTGATAGGTATCAACGCGATGGCTCTTGGTGTGCCCTGCGGCAAGCAAAATCTATCTCAAAGACTCATGGTAATCCTTGGCAAACGGTTCGCCCTTCCAAGCCTTGCGGGCAGTCCAGTCTTCGGCTGGGTCTGTCCAGAAGGGAGCGTCGGCGGGCAGGCCGAGGGGTAGGAAGACGAGCGAGGTGAGGTAGAGGCTGCCGTTGTTGGTGTAGTAGTCGGCCAAGTCGGGCTGATGTCCTACGAAGCCAAGTTGCAGGAATCCCTCTTTGTTAAAGTTGCCCTCTACGGAGAACATGTTCTTCATCACCGTGGTGAGGGCGTTGCGTACTCCTCCGTTGGTTTGCTTGGCGGGCAGCCCGTACTTCCAGGCGGCCAAAGCCAGTGTTTGGAAAGCGCCCATGCGGTAGGTGATGGAGCGGCCGATGGGCGGGAAGGTGCCTTCGGGCGAGATGAGGCGTTCGATGAGCTGGTTGTAGCGTTGCATACGGCGCACGGCCAAGTCGACCGATACGGGCGACCATAGTTTTTTGGCGGCCATGGCTTCGAGCATGTCGATGTACATGGGGTGTATCACGAAGGCGTTGTAGTAGTCCAGCGAGAAGTCCGGCCCGTCGGAATACCAACCGTCGGATACGTACCACTCGTTAATCTTGCGAGCCGTGACGTTTAGTACATAGCCGTCATAATCCTCGTCGATGCTAAGCAGGAAGGCTTCGATGGTGGCGCGGAACAGGAGCCAGTTGCTGTAGGCCGGCACTATCTTGCGTTGCTTCTTGAACTCTTTCACGTAGCGCTCCTGGGTCTGCTTGTCGAGGCTTGTCCAAAGGCCCGGGCATCGCATAAAGCTTTCGGCTATATAGGCTGCGTCGACCAGAATCTGGCTGCTCCCCTCCCACAACAGGTAGTCGGGACTTTGTGGGTCGACGGCGTGGGCGTAGCTGCTCAGTGCCCATTGGCGTATCTGCTTCCGCTTTTGCCCTTCGGGGGTCTCGTCGTCGGGCAGGTTGAGCCAAGGAGCTACTCCGGCCATCAGGCGTCCGAAGGCTTCCATATAGGCCACTTGCTTGTTGCGCCCGTCCCATTTCGGACTAAGCTCAAGTTTCATGTTCTTCTGCAGTTCGCCTTTGCTCATGTTGCTGAGCACGGGGGTGGCGATGCGGTAGAGCATATCGACCCAGTACTGACGGTCGGATACCATGGTCGTTTTAATCACTTTGCCGCGCGGAGTGGCAGGTTGCTCCTCGCTGGCCTTTACGGGCGAGTAAGATTGTAAGAGGATGCACGAGGCGAGCAAGAAAATGCTCTTGCGTACGATGCCTTTCATCGTGCGCAGGGGGGTAGAATCATACATGTTCGTTAATATATAAATTAAGGTGTAGGCGGATACTTTCCGCCAAATCGGCGGCAAGTTAATAAGAATCTGGTAATATTTGGTGCCTATGTCCGGTTTTTCTGCTAAGCTTGCGGGGAGTTTCGGAGATTTTAAGTAAGTTTGCCTGCCAAACCACCATTATCATGAACATTCAGTTCCCTCCATACCTCCAGCCGGGCGACAAAGTACTTATCGTGTCGCCCTCGGGAAAGATAGACAAACAGTTGTTGCTATCTGCCAAGAGGCGTCTGCAAACTTGGGGCTTGAAGGTCGGCATCGGCCGTCATGCCGATGGGACATGCGGCAAGTATGCCGGTACCATCAAGGAGCGGCTGGGCGACTTGCAGAAGGCGATGGACGACGCGTCGGCCAAAGCCATCTTGTGTAGCCGTGGAGGATACGGTGCGGTGCACTTGGTGGACAAGCTCGACTTTGCCGCTTTTGCCCAACATCCCAAGTGGCTGATAGGATTCAGCGACATCACCGCCCTCCATGCCGTGTTTCAGCAAAAAGGATTCGCTTCGCTACATGCGCCGATGGCACGTCACCTCGTGATGGAGCCAGCCGACGACCCTTGCTCGGAGTACCTGCGTAGCATCCTCTTTGGCGAGTTGCCTCACTATGCTTGTGAGGCACATAAGCTGAATCATCAAGGTACAGCGCAAGGCATCTTGCGAGGCGGCAATATGGCAGTGGCCTACGGCCTGCGTGCTACTCCCTACGACATTCCTCCCGAAGGTACCGTCCTCTTCCTCGAAGATGTGGGCGAACGTCCCCATGCCGTGGAACGGATGATGTACAACCTGAAGCTGAGTGGGGTGCTCGAGCGCCTCTCGGGATTGATTATCGGACAGTTTACCGACTACGCCGAAGACTGCTCCCTCGGCAAGGAACTCTATGGTGCCCTGGCCGACTTGCTGAAGGAGTATGACTATCCCATCTGCTTCAACTTCCCTGTGGGGCATGTGGAGCGTAACTTCCCCCTTATCGAAGGCGCCCCTGTGGAGTTGACGGTAAAGAAACGGAAGGTGACGCTGAAGTTTGTATAATGAGATTCTAAATAAGTAGAAGAACAGATAATGAAGAAACGAAAGATGATTATGGCAGCAAGTATGTTGGTGCTGCTCTCGGCTTTCTCTTGCGGAGGAGGAACCAAAGCCAGTGGAAACACGGGTGGGAAAGATACCGATGTGGCCGTTGAGACAGTCCAAGTTCCTACGTTCAACGCCGACAGCGCCTATCAATACGTCAAACGGCAGGTGGACTTCGGCCCGCGTGTTCCCAATACCGGCGGACACGTAGCCTGTGGCAACTACCTGGCGGCCCAGCTCGAAGCCTTCGGGGCGAAAGTGACCAACCAATATGCTGAGCTGATAGCCTACGACGGCACGCTGCTGAAAGCCCGCAACATCATCGGCTCCTACCGTCCGGAAGCGAAGAAACGCATCGCTCTCTTTGCCCACTGGGACACTCGCCCTTGGGCCGACAACGACCCCGATGCGAAGAACCATCAAACTCCCATCCTCGGAGCCAACGACGGTGCCAGTGGGGTAGGTGTGTTGCTTGAGATAGCTCGTCTAATCCAGGGACAGCTTCCGGAGTTAGGTATAGACCTCATCCTCTTCGATGCCGAAGATGGTGGCGCACCCCAGTTCTACAAGGGCGAACATAAGGAAGAGTACTGGTGCCTTGGCTCCCAATACTGGGCACGCAACCCGCACGTGTCGGGATACAATGCCCGTTTCGGCATCTTGCTCGATATGGTGGGCGGGCCGGGTAGCGCCTTCTTGAAGGAAGGCTATTCCGAGCAGTTTGCCAAAGACATTAATAAAAAGGTATGGAAGGCTGCCGCCCGGTTGGGTTATGGAAGCACCTTTGTCGATGAGGCGGGTGGCTACGTCACCGACGACCACCTCTTTGTCAACCGTGACGCCCGCATTAAGACCATCGATATCATCCCCTATAACCCCGATGGCGACTTCACCGACACGTGGCACACCTTGGCCGACAACATGGAACACATCGACCGTGGCACGCTGCAGCGCGTGGGGCAAACGGTGTTGGAGGTGATTTATAAGGAGAGGTAACGAGTGCGGCGGGCTGTGATTACCCAGTTAATGTTTCATGAACAATCCGTGCCCATTCTCCTCAACACAGAAAAATGAGGAATGACAATCTCCCCCCCTTTATCTGAGAGTTTGTGAAACACCCCCTTACGCACCTCTACAACCCTGTACTCATCGGGCTTTGCGTGCGCAAGGGGGTAATTGGGATGGGAGATATAAGTCTGCGAGGGCGTCTGGTGGTGTTGCAATTCGTGCGCTGTACGTTTTGCAACAATCGTTTTGTTTAGTTTTATGTATCCGTAAGAGGTAGCTTACTTGCTTGTTTGAAGGAAATGACGCTTTTACCCCTTGCGCACGCAAAGCTCGATGAGAAAGTGAATGCAGGAGTGCGTAGGGGGGTGTTGCACAAACTTCCGGTAGAGAAGGGGTAGAACGGTATGGATCTCTTGACTGTCTATCAATATTCTATACTACACGTTCTACATTCACGCAGCATGAACAGAAAAAACACGGCCGTGAATGAATCGGTTCACGGCCGTGTTTGTATCAGTTCATGGCCGTGATTGAGAT
>JAISIX010000222.1 GCA_031261805.1 Mediterranea sp. (in: CFB group bacteria) | reverse complement strand
GTTTTGGGCGAGCAGGATATGCAGGATGCGCGCCGCCGTGTCTTGCGCGCGCGGGCTGGGGGCCGACGCCATGGACGCGTAGGTAGCACGCAAAGCGGGGGATTCGAGGATCATCATGTTCACGTACTTCTCCGCCACCAGGTTACGGCCACTGGCGATGGCCTGGCGCAGGTCATCGAGGTAGGCGCCTGCAGCCGCTGCCGACCAGTTCGCGAACTGGCCCGTGCGCATCGCCTTGAAGGTGGTGGGGTCGTCCTGGCAACCCGCCCGCGGGCCGCCGACGTTTATCTGCTGGAGCATCTGCCACTCGAGGTGGACGATCTCGTCTAAGACCTCGGGGTTTGGTTGTGCGTTGGGCTGCGACATGCTTCGACCTTTCGTAGTGCATCTATCTTACTCCAAGTCGCGGCCGGCCACCCGGTATAATGGATGCTATGGAAGCAACCATTACCTTTGATGACGTCACGTATAGCTATGCCGGAGCCACCCGCGCGGCACTGGCCGGAGTGTCCCTCGCGGTCGCACCGGGCGAGTTCGTGGCTGTCATCGGCGGCAATGGTTCGGGAAAGTCGACCCTACTAAGCCTCGTCTGCGCCGACAACCCGCAAGCTTATGCCTGTGACATCAGTCTCTTTGGCCGTAAGCGAGGTACGGGCGAGAGCATCTGGGAGATAAAGAAACACATCGGGTACGTAAGCCCCGAGATGCACCGAGCCTATCTCAAGAATCTGCCCACCCTCGAGATTGTGGCCAGCGGACTGCACGACAGCATCGGCCTCTACCGTCGTCCACGTCCCGAGCAGCTGGCTGTGTGCGAGTGGTGGATGGAGGTCTTCGGCATCGGTGCGTTCAAGCAGAAGCCATTCCTGCAACTCTCCAGCGGTGAACAGCGCCTGGCGTTGCTGGCACGTGCCTTCGTGAAGGACCCCGAACTGTTGATTCTTGACGAACCACTCCATGGACTCGATACTTACAACCGACGGCGAGTGAAGGCAGTGATAGAAGCCTTTTGCCAACGACGCGACAAGACGATGATCATGGTGACGCACTACGAGAATGAACTGCCCGCAAGCATCACGAATCGTATCAGACTGGCATAGTTTATACTCATCATCTGCTATTCCGTATTAATATCTGAAAGAAAACGCTTGCGCCTTCTCGTGGTTTCACAAAAAAATGCGATATTTGCGCCATGATTCAGATAGAAACCATATTCAATATACTAATCAAGGGGTTTATCATTGGAGTCGTGGTGTCCGCTCCGCTTGGTCCGGTAGGTGTCTTGTGTATCCAGCGCACCCTTAACAAGGGGAGGTGGTTCGGCTTCGTCACGGGCTTAGGTGCCGCCTTGAGCGACATTGCTTATGCCTTGCTGACGGGCTATGGCATGAGCTTTGTATTCGACTTAATCAAGAACAACATATTCTACCTGCAATTGTTTGGGAGCATCATGCTCCTGCTGTTCGGTGTCTATACGTTTCGAAGCAATCCGGTACGCTCGCTGCGTCCCTCCTCGGGAAACAAAGGCTCCTACTTTCACAACTTCGTTACGGCTTTTTTGGTCACCCTTTCCAACCCCCTTATCATCTTTCTCTTCATTGGCCTCTTCGCACGTTTTGCTTTCGTACAGAGAGACGTATTGCTCATCGAGACCTTCACTGGCTATGCGGCCATCGTGATAGGAGCGCTGGCATGGTGGTTGGGCATCACCTACTTTGTGAACAAGGTACGTACCAAGTTCAACCTGCGAGGTATCTGGATTTTGAACCGTGTCATCGGTAGCATCGTGATAGTGGTGGCTGTCGTAGCACTGGTCTACACGTTGCTGGGAGAATCATTTTATTAGAAAACCTTATTATGAATCCCATCGCTCAACAGCTGAAAGAGAAGAATATAGCTGAATACCTTATATATATGTGGCAAGAGGAAGACCTGATAAGGGCTAACCATTGCCAGATGGAAGAAATAGATGCCAACGTGATTGCCCTGTATCCTGAGGAGCAACGCCCCGCCATGCGGGAGTGGTATGGCAACCTGCTGACGATGATGAACGAGGAGCACGTACGCGACAGTGGACACCTGCAAATCAACCGGAATGTCATTGTCAAACTCACCGACCTACATGCGGCACTCAGCGCGTCGCCCCGATACCCCTTCTATGCCGCCGCGTACTTCAAGGCACTTCCCTTCATTGTGGAGCTGCGTGCCAAGAACGGACGGAAGGACGAGCCTGAACTGGACACTTGTTTCGAGGCTCTCTATGGCCTGTTGTTGCTTCGCCTCCAGAAAAAACCTGTGAGCGAGGGGACGGTGAAGGCCATGGAAGCTATCAGCAGCTTCCTCTCCATGCTGGCCAATTATTATGAGAAGGATCAGAAAGGTGAACTCAAATGGGAGGACGATTAGATATGAATATATTGGTGACAGGTGCCAACGGACAGTTGGGCAACGAGATGCGAACATTGGCGGAGAAGTACCCGCAATACACATACTTCTTTACCGACGTGGCGGAGCTGGACATCTGCGACAAGCAGGCCGTGCATAGCTACGTGAATGGCAACAGTATAGACTTGATAGTGAACTGTGCCGCCTATACAGCCGTAGACAAGGCGGAAGACAATGCCGACCTGGCCTACAAGCTGAACGCCGAAGCACCGGCTGAGCTGGCTGCTGCCGTGCAGGCGAGGGGAGGGGCCATGATACAGGTATCGACCGACTACGTGTTCGATGGTACGACATTCCTTCCTTATGCCGAGGCCTGCACTCCCTGCCCCGACTCGGTGTACGGCCGCACGAAACTGGCTGGCGAAGAGGGGGTGCTGAAGAACTGCCGGCGCTCGGTCGTGATTCGCACCGCTTGGCTCTACTCCATCTATGGCAACAACTTTGTGAAGACGATGCTACGGTTGGGCCGCGAACGAGATACACTCGGCGTAGTTTTCGACCAGATAGGTACGCCTACTTATGCCGCCGACTTGGCGCAGGCCATCTTCTCCATCATCCACCAAGGCATCGTGCCGGGCATCTACCACTTTAGCGACGAGGGTGTATGTTCTTGGTACGACTTCACCGTGGCCATCCACCGGCTGGCAGGCATCACCTCCTGTCAGGTAAAGCCGCTGCATACGGCGGAGTATCCCTCCAAAGCCAACCGCCCGCACTATTCCGTGCTGGATAAGACAAAGATAAAAACAGCCTACGGCATCGACATACCGCACTGGGAAGAAAGCTTGCGGAGATGCTTGGCGAAATTATAAATAATGGCAGATATAACAGAAATACAGAGAAGGCGAACCTTTGCCATCATCGCACACCCTGATGCGGGTAAGACGTCGCTCACCGAGAAGTTACTCCTTTTCGGCGGGCAGATACAAGTGGCAGGAGCCGTGAAAAGTAATAAGATAAAGAAAACGGCCACTTCGGACTGGATGGAGATAGAGAAGCAACGCGGCATCTCTGTCACCACTTCGGTAATGGAGTTCGATTACCGCGATTATAAGATTAATATCCTCGATACACCGGGCCACCAGGACTTTGCCGAAGATACCTACCGTACGCTTACGGCAGTAGATAGTGTCATCATCGTAGTGGATGGCGCCAAGGGCGTAGAGACACAGACCCGCAAACTGATGGAGGTGTGCCGCATGAGGAAGACACCTGTCATCATCTTCGTGAACAAGATGGACCGTGAAGGAAAAGACCCGTTCGACCTGCTCGATGAGTTGGAAGAGGAGTTGAAGATACACGTCCGCCCGCTCTCGTGGCCCATCGAGCAAGGGGCACGCTTCAAGGGCGTGTACAACATCTATGAACAGAAGCTCGACCTCTATCAACCCTCCAAACAGGTAGTGACCGAGAAAGTGGAGGTCGACATCCATACCGCCGAACTGGACAACCACATCGGTGGAGTGCTGGCCAATAAGCTGCGGGGCGACCTTGAACTGATAGAGGGAGTATATCCGGAATTCGACGGGGAGGGCTACTTGGCTGGCGACACTGCTCCTGTCTTCTTCGGATCGGCCCTCAACAACTTCGGGGTGCAGGAACTGCTCAACTGCTTTGTGGAGATAGCTCCCAGCCCTCGTCCCGTGCAGGCCGAAGAGCGGACCGTACAACCCGCCGAGCCGAAGTTTACCGGTTTTGTGTTCAAGATAACGGCCAACATCGACCCCAACCATCGCTCTTGCGTGGCCTTCTGTAAGATATGCTCCGGTAAGTTCACGCGCAATGCGCCCTACCTGCATGTCAGGGCCGGCAAAACGATGCGTTTCTCTTCGCCTACACAGTTTATGGCACAGCGGAAAACCACTATCGATGAGGCGTATGCAGGCGATATCATCGGCCTGCCCGACAACGGTGGCACGTTCAAGATAGGCGATACGCTGACCGAAGGGGAGGCGTTGCACTTCCGTGGCCTGCCCAGCTTCTCGCCTGAGATGTTCAAGTACATCGAGAACGCCGACCCAATGAAGCAGAAACAGCTTGCCAAGGGCATCGACCAGCTGATGGACGAGGGTGTGGCGCAGCTCTTCGTCAACCAGTTCAACGGACGGAAAATCATTGGTACGGTGGGACAACTGCAGTTTGAGGTGATTCAGTATCGCCTGCTCAACGAGTATAATGCCTCTTGTCGCTGGGAGCCGGTGAGCCTCTATAAGGCTTGCTGGGTAGAGAGCGACAGCCCCGAAGAGCTGGAAGCCTTTAAGAAACGGAAATACCAATATATGGCCAAAGACCGCGATGGACGCGATGTCTTTTTGGCAGACTCTGCTTATGTGCTCCAGATGGCACAGATAGACTTTAAACACATAAAGTTTCACTTCTCAAGTGAATTTTAGTGGCTTTAAGTGAAAAAGCATACAAATAAATAGGTAAAAACAGTGAGTATAGTTCTTATATAAATAAGGGGGGATATGGAAGAAAAGACTTTTTGGAATAGAATCCAGCAAGGAGACGAAGCTGCCTTCCGACAGCTCTATGAGCAGTACAGCGAATGGCTGTACGGCTATGGAATGAAAATAGTAGGCAACGAGGATATGGTGAGTGAAGCCATACAAACATTGTTTGTCTATATCTTTGAGAAAAGGACCACTTGTGCGGAGCCGGATTCAATCCCGGCCTACCTTTGCGTATCGTTAAGGCATATCCTTATCGGTGAGCTAAGGAAGAACAACAATCGACAGTTAAAGTCGATTGACGACGAGCGAGCACTCGACTACGACTTCGATTTGGAGATTGATGTAGAAGAAGCAATTATCCGTTCGGAGGTAGAACGAGAACAGCTGGAGCTTTTGCAGAAAGAACTCAACGGGCTGACGAAGCAACAGCGAGAAGTAATTTACTTGCGCTATTACAAAAAGCTCAGCCCCGATGAAATAGCCGATGTGATGGGGCTAACCTCTCGCACGGTGTACAATACGACCCACACGGCCATGACGAGGCTTCGAAAGACAATGGGGAAGGCTTCGCTGGTGAGCATGTTGGCGAATCTTATATGGATTATAAATTGAGAAAGAAATATGTGGATTTTTAATTGAGGAAGAAGAAGGATATATGGAAAGCAAAGACGACATTCTAAACAGGCTGTTAGAAGAGAACAGACTTCCTCTGAAGGGTGAAATTTTTGCCCGCAAAGAGGAGGTGGGCGCAGCGCTGGAGAGGCTGCGAACCCAACAACGGCAAAACGCTGGCACAGTGTCGGCGCAAGGAGAGAGGCGTGTGCCTTATAGGGCGCGCTATTGGTGGGCTGCTGCCGCGGTGGCTATCTTATTGGTTGTAGGAGGCTATTTTGTATCACAAAAGAAGTTGATGGCTACCGACCAAGTAGTAGCATGTAGCTTGCCGGATGGCAGTCGGGTGCAGCTCAAAGAGCACTCCGCGTTGGCCTACAACCGCATTGGCTGGATGTGGAACCGTGAGCTACGGCTTTCGGGGAAAGCGTTCTTTGAGGTTGCCCATGGAGGTAAGTTCAGGGTACGAACCGAAGCGGGTGACATAACCGTGCATGGCACTAAGTTCTTGGTGGAGCAAGAGGGCGACAATATGTTTGTCGACTGCCAAGAAGGAAAAGTGGAGGTGAAGACCAAGAGTGGCAAGCAGGTGCTGGAAGCCGGCGAACACGTGCGTTGTGTTGAGCACCAGATTGGTGAAGTGAAGAAAGATGTGGAGTACCCTCCGGTATTGAACTATGAACACGACCCGCTGGTAAACGTCATCGCCGACATTGAACAGATCTTTCACATTGACATCGTAGGGATGGAGAACGGGGATACCCTTACCTACGAAGGTTCCATTTCAACCACTGACCTAAAGTCAACACTCCAAGAAGTGTTTGGCTCATTGCACCTCAAATACCAGGTGAAAGGGAGCGTTGTGGAAATTGGGGACTGAGAACTAAAAAACAAATGCCTGTAAGGCGGCAAGTTCAGATGATTATCGACTTGCCATACCTTACAGGCATTTGTTTTTTAGTTCTTAGTCAACCTTTTACTTGAGCGTTCCCAGCTCTTTGCCCACCTTGATGAAGGCAGCGATACACTTGTCCAAGTGTTCCTTTTCGTGGCAAGCTGAGATTTGTACGCGGATGCGTGCCAAGTCTTTGGGGACTACGGGGTAGTAGAAGCCCGTGACGTAGATGCCCTCTTCCTGCATACGGGCGGCATATACCTGCGACAGCTTGGCATCGTAGAGCATCACGGCGCAGATGGCGCTTTGCGTAGGCTTGATGTCGAAGCCGGCAGCCGTCATCTTATCGCGGAAGTAGTTGACGTTCTCCACCAGCTTGTCGTGTAACGCATTGCTTTCCTTCAGCATCTTGAATACTTCGATGCTGGCACCTACAATGCCTGGAGCCAATGAGTTAGAGAAGAGGTAGGGGCGGCTGCGTTGGCGGAGCAGGTCGATGATTTCCTTGCGGCCGGTAGTGAATCCGCCCAAGGCACCTCCGAACGACTTGCCCAGCGTGCCGGTATAGATATCTACCCGTCCGTAGGTGTTGTACAGCTCGCTCACGCCGTGACCCGTAGCGCCTACTACACCGGCCGAGTGCGATTCGTCCACCATTACCAGTGCGTCGTACTTCTCTGCCAACGTGCATATCTTGTCCATCGGAGCGACGTTGCCGTCCATGGAGAATACGCCGTCGGTCACCACGATGCGGAAGCGTTGCGCCTGTGCCTCTTGCAGGCACTTCTCCAGCTCGCCCATGTCGGCATTGGCATAGCGATAGCGCTTAGCCTTACAGAGGCGTACACCGTCGATGATAGAAGCATGGTTGAGTGAGTCGGAGATGATGGCATCCTCTTCGGTGAAGAGTGGTTCGAATACGCCACCGTTAGCATCGAAGCAGGCGGCGTAGAGGATGGTGTCTTCCGTCTTGAAATAGTCGGAGATGGCTGCTTCCAGCTCTTTGTGCATGTCCTGCGTGCCGCAGATGAAGCGGACGGACGACATGCCATATCCACGGCGGTTCATGGCTTCCGTGGCGGCTTTGATGAGTCGGGGATGGTTGGACAGTCCTAAATAGTTGTTGGCACAGAAGTTGAGCACTTCCTGCCCTTTTACCGTGATGGCAGCTTGCTGCGCACTCTCGATGAGGCGTTCGTCCTTATAAAGTCCTGCCTCTTTTATCTCAGTCAGCGTGCGGCTGAGATACTCTTGCATTTTACCGTACATAGTGTGTTAGGGGTTAATAAATTCTGAACTACAAAGGACGCACTTTTTATCGGGATAACCATACGTTTGCCCGTTAAAAAGTGCGTCCTTGCCTATTTTTATTCTCTATTTCTTCTTCTTTAGCCCTTGGTAAACGAAATAACCTACCACCAACACGCCGATGGCGATGAAGGCGTAGCCTATCTCGTGGCTGTACTCCGTCACTTTGGCGATGAGCTGCTCTTCGGTCTCGATGCCGGGCACGGTGGAGAAGTAATGGCCTATGGCTGTCAGAATGCTGTTCCATATCAGTGCGCCAAGGGTGGTGTAGAGTAGGAATGTATGAAACTTCATGCGCGCCAGCCCGGCGGGGATGGAGATGAGTTGCCGAACGGCGGGGATAAGCCGGCCTATAAATGTAGAAAGTGCCCCCCGCTGGTCGAAATACTCTTCGGCATGTTGTACCTTCGCTTCGTCTATCAGGCAGATATGTCCCAAGCGGCTGTTGGCAAACTTGTAGACGATGGGTCTTCCCAGCCACTTGGCCAGGTAGTAGTTGATGAGTGCTCCCAAGTCGGCTCCCATGGTGGCGAACAGCACTACTAAGTAGATGTTCAGCTCGTTGCTGTTAGCTGCTTTCCAAGCGGCCGGTGGAATGACAACTTCGGACGGGAAAGGGATAAACGAACTTTCGATGGTCATCAACAAGGTGATGGTCCAATAGTTGAGGTGATCGAGGCACCATTGAATAAAAGCTACTGATTCCATGTTCTTTTCTTAGAGAGTTTATAATGTTTCTGGCAAATCCTCATTGTTGGGGTCTTTATCTTCGTTTTACTCTTCCTCCTCATTCCCTTCATTCTTATCATCATCCAAAAGGTTATCAGAAAGCAGCCTGTTCACTACGTCTGCCATCGTCTCGTCATCGTAAGCAGCGGACTCCGAGATGAGGTATAACGTCTGTGCCAAGCTTACTACGCGTTGGCTTTCCGCGCAGTATTTGTCAAACCCATCTACGTCGGCACTGAGCAGGGAAGTGATGCAAAGCCTGTCCAGTATATCCGTCGACTCGGGGTTGAGTCGGTGGGCCTGTTCGTAGCATTTCTTGGCCTTCTCCATCTGGTTGTTTTCCAAGTAGGCTACGGCTATGTCGGCCCAAGTCTCTGCGTGTGGGTCTATCTCCAGGACTTGGTGGAATACGTGGCTGGCTTCCTCGTCCATCTGCTGCATCAGGAGTATTTTGCCTTCCGTGAGGTAGGAGGAGCAGTAGCGTGGGTCGAGTTCGAGGGCTTTGCGCGATAGCTCGTGTGCTTCTGGGAAGCGCTTAAGCTGTGCCAGTGCGTAAGCCTTGTTGTTGTACATGTCTATCAGCAGCGTGGGGTCCTTAGGCCTTTTGCCTATCAGTAAGCCGATTACCTTGTCGAAGTAGTGGATGGCTTTCTCCCATTGGCGGAGCATCACGTACGACAGCCCAGTGAACATATTTCCCAGCTCCGGTGAGATGGCGTGGTGCTTGATGGCCTTTCCGAAGTCCAGCAAGGCTTGCTCGGCATTGCCTTTGTAGAAGTTGCTATAGGCTCTCAGGGTGTATGCCTCCCCACAGTTCTCGTCGGCTGTCAGCGCGAAGTCGCAAGCCTCCAGGGCTTTCTCCGTCTCATGGTTCCTGAAGTGGCATCGTGCCAGCCCCGTCCAGTAGGTGATGTTGTAGGGCGAGTCGTCCAGCAGCCTGTTGAAGATGTCGATGGCTTCGTCTTGCTCGCCGATGGCAGAGAGATATTCGGCCTGTATAGATTGGAACATCTCCTGGCCGGCGTAACGTATCTTCGCTTTCTCTATCCATTTTTCGGCCTGCTCGTAGTACCCTAAGTCCATGAAGGTGAAGATAATCTCGATAATATCGTCCAAGGTGTTGGCTTCCTCGAGGTTCTCAAAGATTTCGTTGGCTTCCTCTGCCTTGTCGTCGTACAGCAATAGCTCGGCGCGGACAAAGGCCACTTGCTCGTCCGACTGGTCCAGGATGCCGTCTACCACCTCTTTAGCTTTCTTATGTTCTTGTATGTCGATGTAGTAGCGGGCCTTCTCTACCAGCAGGTCCACGTCGTTGGGGTATAGGTACAGGCCGTACTCTATCACCTTTTGGGCATCGGCAAATCTCCATTGCGTCAGATAGGTGTCGGCGATATCGGCCAGTTGCAGGCTGTCGTAATAGGGTTGCTTCCCGCTGGCTGTCGCGGCTTCGTATTCCGCTACCAGCTGCAACATTTCCTCGTAGTACGAGCCGCTGGGGTTTTTTCTTGCCATTTTGCGTGCTTTCTTTATTTGTTTATTTTGCTCCACGTATCCTTCAGTCCCACCGTGCGGTTGAATACGATGTGTCCGGGAACGGATTCTTTGTCGATATTGAAATAGCCGATGCGTTGGAACTGTAGGTAAGAGGCCACGGGTAGCGTGGCGGCGAACTTCTCGATGTAGCAGTTCGTCAACACCTTCAGTGAGTCGGGATTGATGATCTCCTTCATGGCTTCCAGTGCGTCACAGTTCTTCGCTTCGCGGATGTCTGCCATCTCGTCGCGCGGGTTCTCCACCTTCCATAGCCGGTCGTACAGCCGTACCTCGGCTTGCAGGCAGTGGTTGCAACTTACCCAATGCAGTGTGCCCTTCACTTTGCGGTTGGCATCGGGCATGCCACTGCGGGTGTTGGGGTCGTATTCGCAGTACACCTCGGTGATGTTGCCGTCAGCATCTTTCTGGCAGCCGGTGCATTTCACTATGTAGGCGTTCTTTAGGCGCACCTCTTGTCCGGGGGTCATGCGGAAGAATTTCTTCGGCGCATCTTCCATAAAGTCCTCCCGCTCCATCCACAGCTCGCGGTCGAACTCGATGAGGTGGCTGCCCGCTTCGGGGTCTTCAGGGTTGTTGATGGCTTCCAGTTGTTCTACCTGCCCTTCGGGGTAGTTGGTGATGATTAGCTTCACCGGGTTGATTACGGCCGACACACGTGTGGCGCGGCTGTTGAGGTCTTCTCTCACGGAGCTTTCCAGCAGGGCGATGTCGTTCAAGGCATCGTAGGTGGTATAGCCTATCTTGTCGATGAATTTATGGATGGCCTCGGGTGAATAGCCCCGGCGACGGAAGCCGCAAAGGGTCGGCATACGGGGGTCGTCCCAGCCGTTCACCAGCCCTTCCTTCACCAGCGTCAGGAGGTTGCGCTTGCTCATCAGCGTATAGCTGAGGTTGAGCTTGTTGAACTCCGTTTGGCGAGGGCGGTTGTCGTCCAGGTCTTTCCCTTCCTTCAGCCAGTCCACAAAGAGGTCGTATAGCGGGCGGTGGGGTACGAACTCCAGCGTGCAGAGCGAGTGGGTGACACCTTCAAAGTAGTCGCTTTGCCCGTGGGCGAAGTCGTACATGGGATAGGCCTTCCACGTGGTGCCGGTGCGGTGGTGTGGATGTTTCACCACCCGGTAGATGATGGGGTCGCGAAAGTGCATGTTGGGGTTGGCCATGTCTATCTTGGCACGGAGCACCATGGCGCCCTCCTCTATCTCGCCGCTGTTCATCTTCTTGAATAGCTCGAGGCTCTCGGCTATGGGGCGGTTGCGGTAAGGACTTTCTGTGCCCGCCTGGGTAGGTGTACCTTTCTGTTGCGCTATCTGCTCGGAGCTTTGCTCGTCTATATAGGCTTTGCCCTCTTCTATCAGTCGGAGGGCAAAGTTCCACAGTTGCTGGAAGTAGTCGGAGGCATAGTATTCGTTCCCCCATTGGTAGCCCAGCCATTGGATGTCCTCCTTGATGGCTTCTACGTACTCCACGTCTTCTTTGGTGGGGTTGGTGTCGTCGAACCGAAGGTTGCACACGCCGCCATGCTCGGCAGCGATGCCGAAATCGAGGCAAATGGCTTTGGCATGGCCGATGTGTAGGTATCCGTTCGGCTCTGGTGGAAAGCGTGTTTGCACTCTTCCCCCGTTCTTGCCCTCTTTGAGGTCTTTTTCCACTGCTTGTTCTATGAAGTTCAAGCTTTTCTTCTCGCCTGCTTCTTCGCTCTTAATTTCTGTCATACCGGTTCTGTTAACTCTATTAGGCTACAAAAGTAGGACATTTTTTTCAGATAGTAGCATTTTGGCCCCAAAATACCTATCTTTGCGCCGTTATCAACAATATACATTATTATATATGGCTGACGATAAGAAAATAATCTTCTCGATGGTGGGGGTAAGCAAGGCTTTCCAACCCAATAAGAATGTGCTGAAAGACATCTACCTCTCTTTCTTCTACGGAGCGAAAATCGGTATTATCGGTTTGAATGGCTCTGGTAAATCAACCCTATTGAAAATCATCGCCGGGCTGGAGAAGTCCTACCAAGGCGAAGTGGTGTTCTCGCCCGGATACTCGGTGGGTTACTTGGCTCAGGAACCCTACCTGGACAACACGAAGAGTGTGAAGGAGGTGGTGATGGAGGGTGTGCAGCCCATCGTCGACGTATTGGCCGAGTACGAAGCAATCAACCAAAAGTTCGGCTTGCCCGAGTATTACGAGGACGAGGAGAAGATGAACGCCCTCTTCGCCCGGCAGGGGGAGCTACAGGACGTCATCGACGCTACCGATGCCTGGAACCTCGACACCCGTTTGGAACGGGCGATGGACGCACTGCGTTGCCCGCCTGGCGACCAGCCTGTGCTCAACCTGTCCGGTGGTGAGCGCCGCCGCGTGGCACTCTGTCGCCTGCTGCTCCAGAAACCCGATATCTTGCTGCTCGACGAGCCTACCAACCACCTCGATGCAGAGTCCATCGACTGGCTCGAACAACACCTCCAACAGTACGAGGGGACGGTTATCGCCGTGACGCACGACCGATACTTCCTCGACCACGTAGCCGGCTGGATACTGGAGCTGGACCGCGGTGAGGGCATCCCTTGGAAAGGCAACTACTCCTCTTGGCTGGAGCAGAAGACCCGTCGCATGGAGCAGGAGGAGAAGACGGCCAGCAAGCGGCGCAAGACGCTGGAACGCGAGCTGGAGTGGGTGCGTATGGCTCCCAAGGCCCGGCAGGCTAAGGGAAAGGCTCGTCTCAACTCGTACGACAAGCTCCTCAACGAGGACGTGAAGGAGAAGGAAGAGAAACTTGAGATATTCATCCCTAACGGCCCACGTCTGGGCAACAAGGTGATAGAGGCCAAGCACGTGGCCAAAGCCTATGGCGACAAGCTGCTGTTCGACGACCTCAACTTCATGCTTCCACCTAATGGTATCGTAGGCGTGATAGGTCCCAACGGCGCCGGAAAGACGACGCTCTTCCGCCTTATCATGGGCATGGAGAACGTGGACCGTGGCGAATTTGAGGTGGGCGAGACGGTGAAGGTGGCCTACGTGGACCAACAACACAAGGACATCGACCCCGCCAAGAGCGTTTACCAAGTCATCTCGGGTGGCAACGAGCTGCTCCGTATGGGTGGGCGCGACATCAACGCTCGTGCATACCTTTCTCGTTTCAACTTTTCGGGAGCCGACCAGGAGAAGCTCTGCGGCGTGCTCTCCGGCGGTGAACGCAACCGCCTGCACCTGGCCATGGCGCTCAAGGAAGAGGGCAACGTGTTGCTGCTCGACGAACCTACCAACGATATCGACGTAAACACCCTGCGTGCCCTTGAG
>JAISIX010000109.1 GCA_031261805.1 Mediterranea sp. (in: CFB group bacteria) | reverse complement strand
TACTATTGGTTGTCCAATATTGTCCCTTAGCATTGGGAGGGAGCTTAGCCCCGGGCTTGCGACGGCAAAGATTGTCTCGTCCTGCAAAAGCATATAGAGCGGCCACCCTATTGTCTCATCTTTCCCACCATGCTGGGAAAAAAGTCCCAACGCCTTGGGAAGAAAGTCCCACGGTGTTGGGAAGAAAGTCCCAACGCCTTGGGAAAGAAGTCCCAATGCCGTGGGAAAGAAGTTTCAATGCCGTGGGAAAGAAGTTTCAACGCCTTGGGAAAGAAGTCCCATCGTGTTGGGAAAAAAGTTCCACCGAATGGGACAAGAAGTGTGCTTAGGGGGAAGAAGCGTTCATTCGCCATACAGTGAGGGTAACTTTACTCTCACTGTTACCCTCACGGTTACCATCACGGTGTAATCTGCTAATTTACAACTTATTGGTTGAAAATAGTGAGGGTATGATGGTAAAACGCGAAAAAAAACGTGCTGGGGGGCTGTATAAACGTCGGGATGGAAGCAGACGGAAATCCCTGCATACCCATCTACATTCCACTCTATACAGAATCATGTAGTATGAACTGATTGATAGGTGGCTTACCTCCTTCCTGCGTACGTACATGCCACAAGATTACGACTTTTTCGGATTGCGCCACCCTGCGCCACCCAAATATAATAGATAAATCACTGATTATAAGCGTATGCTATTTGATGGCGCAGGAAAGTGATGAAGTCAGGAAAAACGTTCTCGCACATTCAAATAACCGTTGTGCCGAAAATGCATGCTCCACAGCGCTAAAAGGGAAGCTGAAAACTCAGCTTTCCTTTTAGCGCTGTGGAGCATGTGACTGGGCTTACTTCCCGAAGTAATAACGGATGCCACCCATAAAGTTGATGCGGTAGATACCGTATATCTCACTGCTATCAACCGGGATGCCATCAGGCTCCGGCAGGATTCCCATCACTTCATTCATCGAGATGCCTAAGCCCCATTGTTTCGTCATCATATACTCCAATCCGAAGGTACAATGCAGACCTCCACCCACTTGACTGCCTGAGCCTGTAATCCGATGACCATAAACCTCATAGTTGTTGGCTTCCTCCGTAAAGACAAAAAGACCAGCACCTACGCCCAGCTTGAATATCAGCCTATTGAGCTTGACACGATACAAGAACTCCGGAGCGATGTAGGAGAGCATCATGGAATAGGTAGGTCCGTTGGATGCTCGGAAGCCGGAGTACTGGATGCCGATGCCACATCCCGAACTCCACGTATGCCCGTAGAGGAGCTTCCATTCCAATCCGTTCATGTGCTTCACGTCAGCCCCGCTTCCATAGTCGGTTACCTTGCTCGTGATGAATCCGTAACCCATACTTAACTCCCACACGTTGGCGGGGGCTATCCGGGCGCTCCTCTTAGTACGCATAGCGATTTCCATGCGTTTCGTCAATTCTTCCAAAGAATTGGTTCGCAGTGTATCCACCTCCTTGTTGGGCAGGTAGAGCATCAGTCCTGTCATTTGCCAGCCCAACTGCCCCCATGGTTTATAGCCATCGGTAATGGCCAATCCATTTCCACCATAGCGGGCAGTAGTTTTCTGCGCCAGCCGCATCATCTGCTTGTCACGAGCCGAGGTACGTTGCCTGTCGTCCATCAGCTGGATACTGCCTATCGGTTCGGCAGCATTGGGTACTTGCTCGCCCTGCTTGATAACCCATACCGAATCGGGCGGTACAATAGGTTCGTTAAGCCTTGAAGCATTTACCAGTTTTGTCGTCACTCTGGGTGAACAACTTGCCATCAACAGTGTCATTGCTGCTGCGGCACACATTTTTGTCGTCGTAATGTTTCTCATACAAAGGATAATTAAAAAGGAGCGCGGCAGACGCTTATTATGTAATAGTATCTGCCGCGCTGGATTATAATCGGCTTAAAAAAGTAATTTAGTTTTTAAGGCACGTTTGCCTTTAGTAGACTTCTACCTTGGCTGCTACAGCTTTTGCCTTGTTGCGCAAGGCTTCGAGATCGGCTCCCAGCGGTGCATAGCACAGCACCACTCCCATGCGTCGGTTGATGCGGGTGGTGGGTTTGCCGAAGATGCGTACGTAGGTGTTTTCTTCGCTCATGGCTTCCTCCACCCCACGGTAGCGAGGTTCGTCTTGACTGGCGATGGGCGAAAGGACAACGGCGCTGGCCCCCATTCGTTCCAGCTTGATGCTCGGGATGGGTATGCCGAGTACTGCACGCAGGTGAAGTTCAAACTCATTGAGGTTCTGTGTCCGTGCCAGCGTCACCATGCCGGTGTCGTGTGGGCGGGGCGACAGCTCGGAGAAGTAAACACCCTTTTCGTGGCTGAGGAAGAACTCCACGCCCCATATCCCGGCGCCGGTAAGTGCGCGTGTCACCTTCTCGGCCATAGCTTCGGCCTCCATGAGGTGGGCATGGTCGATGTGTGCGGGCTGAAAGCTCTCGCGATAGTCTCCACCCTTCTGCACATGCCCGATGGGGGCGCAGAAGAGCGTTGGTCCCTCTTTCTGTGTGACGGTGAGCAGGGTTATCTCACTATCGAACTGTATAAACTCTTCGACAATCACCTCGGCGATGTCGCCCCGGCTACCGTGGCAGGCGTACTCCCATGCCCCGTCCAGCTCGTCGGCGGTCTTCACCGTAGTCTGTCCCTTGCCCGACGAGGACATCAAGGGTTTCACCACGCAGGGGAATCCTATCTCTGCGGCGGCGGCCTTCAGCTCGTCGAGGTTTTTGGCGTAAAAGTACTTGGCTGTTTTCAATCCCAGTTCCTTGGCGGCCAGGTCGCGAATGGCTTTGCGGTTCATGGTGTAGTTCACGGCACGGGCACTGGGCACCACTTGTATCCCTTGGGTCTCATAGTCGTATAGACGTTCTGTACGGATGGCTTCAATCTCGGGCACAATGATGTCCGGATGGTGTTTCCTGACGATGCGGTCCAGCTCATCGCCATCAAGCATGTCGAACACTTCACATTCATCGGCCACTTGCATGGCCGGCGCTCCGGCGTAAGAGTCGCACGCGACAACGCGTTGTCCCTTGCGTTTGGCAGCAATTACAAACTCTTTTCCGAGTTCTCCGGAACCGAGTAATAGTATTTTCTTCATTCTTCTTATTGAGTTATTCTGTATGGATGCAAATTTACACTATTTCGAGGAGATTCAGTGACGAACCCTCGGATATTTATTGTGAAAGCGGTATCCTAAGCCCAGCATGAGGTAGTTGGGAGCCTTGAAGTTCTGCAGGTTATAACCTATATGCAGGAATGTGTTCCGCGTTACGGCTATTTTGAGGGCCAGCACTTGATACCATCCCCGCAAGTCGCCACCTCCCAGCACATTATAGCCCATACCGGCATTGATGGTGAAATAGGGCATCACGTATTCCACCCTGCCCGAAAGTCCCAGACCCAGTTGTCGGTGGAAGGCCGGGCGGTAGAATGTCCGGTCGGACGATGGTTCCTCGTACTCGTAATACTCATCGCCGCGATGGTGAGACAGATGGTCGTTCCTAAGCGGCACAATCTCGGGGTCCGGCTCACGGGTATAGACGTTGGCACTCCCGTCGAACACACCGTCTGCCGAGAGTCCAAGGCGAAAACGGTAGCCCACGTTGTACATAGGCGCGAAGTTGAACCCGGCCACCGGATAGGCGTTGGGCGAGGCCACCTGCTTACCTTCCTCCACATACACGCCTTTGCGCCTCCAAGAGCCGAAGAGTACCAGGTCGTAGCTGATGTGCCTGGGAAAACGGTGCGGGAGGTGGGCGTGGCTGGCAGGGCTGAGGTCGTCATCCGTCCGGTTGAAGTTGTACACCACCCCCAACTTGGCACCGGTCGTGTTGACTCCTGCGTTGGGGAACTTGGTGTTGCCGTTGGAGAAGTGTGTCACATCGCCCCCCACCACCAGGTCGAAATGACGGGCAAAGGCCCAGTGGAGATAGATGCCCGCATTGATATAGGCATTGACTTTGGAGCCGACGACGCCGTTGCTGGGATTCTCCAACAAATCGTATGGATGCCATCCTGCCGAGAGGCCGAAGTTCCACTCGTAGTTGAGTGACAGGCGGGAGTTGAAGCGTGCGATGCGACCTCCCTGGAAGAGGTAGAACAGCACGGGGCTGCCTATCGCCTTTTTATCGTCCTTATCGCCGAAACGGTAGAACGCCACTCCAAGACCTTGGTACGCCCCTCCGTAGATACGGTCGGCGCAAGAGCCTGGCCGGCATTGGTAGGAGTATTTCAGATGGAACGCTTGTGCCCTGCGAATGGGGTCCCAACTATTGGTAGGTACATCGTCTCCCTTAAAGAAACCGTTGGTGGGAAATACATACTGTGGCCGCCATTCCACCCCCAAACGGTGGAGAAAGGTGCTATGCTTAATACCGGGGAGCGTGTCGGCAGACTGCTCCAATGGACAGGATTGCGCAAACGCAGAGGGTAGGCTTGCCATCCACAAGAGGATGACAAGCCCATAAGCCATTCGCCTCTTCCTCCTATTATTATTGGTGCTGCTCGCGCAAGAGGTCATTGACAGTCTTCACAGGATTGAACGTAGAGAGAGGAACCTCCACAAAGACAGTGTTCCAGTCGCTCATGGCGCCATTCCACAGCCCGGGTAGTTCGAGTGCTTTGAGGTCTTTGCCGTTCTTCGACTTGTAGGAGATGAAGCCGGTGGCTTTGTCTACGTACTTCGTCAGGTCGAACTTCTGCCCCCGGTAGTCGCGCACGGCACATACCAAGTCCACGGGGTTGAAGTGTGTCCCCTTCTCGAACATCTCTTTCTTCTCGGCATCGTTCATATCTATCTGCGAGCTTTCGAGTATCTGCAGGGAGATGGTACCATCGTTGTTGTAGGCCAAGAAGGGTCCTCCTCCCGGTTCGCCCACGTTCTTCACCATGCCACACACGCGCATCGGTCGGTTCAGCTTCTGCCGGAGGTAGATGACCAGCTCCGAGTCTTCGAGGTCTTTCACCTCGGGGTTCTTGCAGAAGAGTCGTTTCTGCAGGAACTGAAGTACCTCCATCACCTGCTCGTGCGTGTAGTGACCACTGTCGAGCAGTTCGAGGTAAGCGAAGGCCTGGCGTTGCAGTGTCACGAGGATGCCGGCGATGAGCTTCTTGTAGGTCACGGTGTCCGCCTTCAGGCGGTCGGGCACTACGTTGTCGATGTTCTTGATAAAAACCACGTCGGCATCGAGGTCGTTCAGGTTCTCTATCAGCGCTCCGTGCCCACCCGGGCGGAAGAGCAGCTTGCCGTCGCTGTCGCGGAAGGGTTGGTTATCCATGTCGGCGGCAATGGTGTCGGTGCTGGGTTTCTGTTCGGAGAAGGTGATGTGGTAGCTCACTCCGTAGCGTCGGGCAAAGGCGTCGGCTTTCTCGGCTACCAAGGCCTCGAACAGCGGACGGTGCTCGGTGGAGACGGTGAAGTGTACGTTCACCTCGCCTCCTTTGCCGGCGGCATACAGGGCACCTTCGGCCAAGTGCTCCTCCAAGGGAGTGCGTGCCCCTTCGGGGTAGCTATGGAACTTGAGCAAGCCCTTGGGCAAGGCACCGTAGTTCAGTCCTGCCTCTTCGAGCAGGGCGGATACGATGGCTTTGTAGCTACCCTCTTGCAACAGGGTGGCGATTCCTTTGCCGGTGGTGGCCGTGCAGGCAGCATCCAAGTCGTTGTAGAAGGCAAAATGGCTAATGCCCTCGAAGAAAGCCAGCTCAAACTTAGTGGTAGGCTCGTTGTAGCTGGCCGACAGGAACTCGAAGAGGTTCTTGAACATGCGGCTGGCGGCGCCCGAGGCGGGAACAAACTTCAGGATAGAACGGTTGGCCGTGTTCTTGTAACTGTCCCATGCGGATAGATAGGCATTACGCTCATCGTCAGTGGGAGCCAATATGCCTTTTGTCAAAGAAGCGGCAGCACTCAGCTTCAAGTAAGGAAAGCCGTGCTGGAAGCAAGCCAGTTGCTCAGCAATCTGCGCCTCTGAAATGCCTTTCATGGCAAGCAATGCGTTGTCTTGTGTCGACATCATAATATCATCTTTTTATTAATTGATGCCCAAAAATACAAAATGTTATTTAGTTCTTGCCGAATCAGCGATAAAAAAAGTATTTTTACGGCGAATTAACAGGAAGGTTGAATATGGACGAGTTTTTCACAGAGAAAGAAAAGAAGCAGCTATTTGCACTCTATAAACACTTGTTGTGCTCGGCCGGTGAGGGAAGCGTACTCCGGCGCGACGCCCGCAAGCTCAAGGCACATCTGGTAGAGGCAGCCCGGCGCGAGGGGTTGAAGCGCAACAACTTCGGCATGAACCCCATCATCAGAGACATGCAGACGGCCCTTATCGTGGCCGAGGAGATAGGCATGAAGGGGTCCTGCCTCATAGGCATCATGCTACACGAGCTGGTGAAGAACAACACCATGACCCTCGAAGCGGTAGACGCCGAGTATGGCGAAGACGTGGGCAGCATCATCAAAGGGCTGGTGAAGACCAACGAGCTGTATGCCAAAAGCCCAGCCATCGAGTCGGAGAACTTCCGAAACCTCCTCCTCTCCTTCGCCGAAGACATGCGTGTCATCCTCATCATGATAGCCGACCGGGTGAACATCATGCGGCAAATCAAAGACTCACCCAACGAGGAAGACCGCCTGAAGGTGGCCAACGAGGCGGCGTACCTCTACGCCCCGCTGGCCCATAAGCTGGGGCTCTACAAGCTGAAGTCGGAGCTGGAAGACCTCTCGCTGAAGTACACCCGGCGGGAGACCTACTACTTCATCAAGGACAAGCTGAACGAGACGAAGGCTTCGCGAGACAAGTACATCGCCTCCTTCATCGAACCCATCAAGAAGAAAATAGCGGAGTCCGGACTGAAGTTCGACATCAAGGGACGCACCAAGTCCATACACTCCATCTGGAACAAGATACAGAAACAGAATACCCCCTTCGAAGGTATCTACGACCTCTTTGCCATCCGCATCATCCTCGACTCCGCCCCCGACAAGGAGAAACAGGAGTGCTGGCAGGCCTATTCCATCGTGACCGATATGTACCAACCCAATCCCAAACGCCTGCGCGACTGGCTCTCCATACCCAAGAGCAACGGGTACGAATCGCTCCACATCACCGTGATGGGACCCGAGGGGAAATGGGTAGAGGTGCAAATCCGAACCCGCCGCATGGACGAGATTGCCGAACGCGGGCTGGCAGCCCACTGGCGCTACAAAGGCATCAAGGGGGAGAGTGGCCTCGACGAATGGCTCACCTCCGTACGCGAAGCTTTGGAGAATACCGACAACGACTCCATGAAGATGATGGACCAGTTTAAGATGGACCTTTACGAAGATGAGGTATTCGTCTTCACACCCAAGGGCGACCTCTTCAAGCTGCCCAAGGGAGCCACCGTGCTCGACTTCGCCTTCCACATACACAGCAAGCTGGGCAGCAAGTGCATAGGCGCCAAAGTGAACGGCAAGAATGTGCAGCTGCGACAGAAGCTGAATAGCGGTGACCAAGTGGAGATTGCCACCTCCAATGCGCAAACGCCCAAGCAGGACTGGCTCAACATCGTCGTCACCTCCAAGGCACGCAACAAGATACGCCAAACCCTCAAGGAGATGGCGGCCCGCCAGTACGACTTTGCCCGCGAGACGCTGGAACGGAAATTCAAGAACCGCAAGCTGGAGTACGATGAGGGTACCATGATGCGCCTCATCAAACGGCAAGGCTTCAAAAACGTGACGGAGTTCTACCAGCAGATAGCCGACGGGGCACTGGACGTGAACACGGTGATAGACAAATACCTGGAGCAGCAGAAACGGGAGACGGAGGTACACGAGGAGATAACCTACCGCAGCGCCGAGGGGTATAGCCTGCAAGCACCTCCGGAGGAGAACGCCAAGGAGGATGTGCTCGTCATCGACCAGAACCTGAAAGGCATCGACTTCAAGCTGGCCAAGTGCTGTAACCCCATCTATGGCGACGAGGTATTCGGCTTCGTCACCGTGAGTGGGGGTATCAAGATACATCGGGTCGATTGTCCCAACGCCACGCAGATGCGCGAACGCTTCGGCTACCGCATTGTGAAGGCTCGTTGGGCGGGGAAGTCGGAAGGTACGCAATACCCCATCACCCTGCGGGTGGTAGGGCACGACGACATCGGCATCGTGACCAACATCACCTCCATCATCTCCAAGGAGAACGGCATCACGCTACGCTCCATCGGCATCAACTCCAACGACGGGCTGTTCTCCGGAACGCTCACCGTGATGGTAGGCGACACCGGACGGCTGGAGGCGCTACTCAAGAAGTTGCGCACGGTGAAGGGGGTGAAGCAGGTGAGCAGGAACTAAGTCTCCATTTACCTCACCTTATATCTTTTATAATAAGGATAAGTAAAGCAGGCGAAGAAAGCTAACGCCACGAGGGTGGCTACGAGGGTAGCCCCCTCTACATACGACAGCACCTCCCGGGTGCCCACGCATTCCATATCGTTGTTGAGGAAGTAGGCTCTCCACATCTGTGTCAGTCCCAGCAGGAAGCCCGCGAGGGAGGCAATGAGACAGGCCGTGTTGGCCGTACCGCGCTGACAGTGGCGCGACAGTTTCACGAAGACAAGCCACAGCCCCGGCAGCGCCAAGCCCAGCCCTAATCCCATGAGCGTCACGCTGGTGAAGTTTTGCTGCGTCAGCCTAAAGGCAAACGCCCCTACCACCAACAGCACAAGCCCCACCAAGATAGTGCTATACACATGCGTCTGTACTAGGCGCAGGCTACGTACTACATAAGCTCCTACCAAGCCTACACCTGCCAAACCAAATACCGGGAAGACGAACATTGAACCATCCGAGCGCTCGGCAAGAGGAAAACTGAGAGCCACCCACAGCCCCACCACAAACGTGATGGGCAACATGCCCAGCGCCGGTACCCAGGCACGGGGCAGGAAGAAGCGGTCCAACGAGATGGCTTGGGTGACAAGTGGCGCTCTGAAGGGTACATAAATGCGCAGCGTGGACAAGCCGCACAGCACCCCCCACACCCCCGAGGCATACAACAACCAGTAAGGATGATGAACCAGGAATCCCCACAGAAACGCGCCAAGGGTACCACCCACCACGATGCCCCACAACGCTGCCCAGGCGAAACAGATGTTGCCCTGGCTGCGCAGCGTGGAGTTGGTGATGTCGATAGCCAGCGTGATGCCTGCCGTAGCAGCCAGCCCGAAGGAGAGGCCATACACGACGCTTAGCATCAGCAGCTCCGGGAAGTTCTCTACAAAAGCCATCCCTCCCGTCGAGGCCATCATCAGCACCAAAGAAAAGAGATAGACGTATTTGCGCCGATAAGCATCTACCAGGTAAGCATGAAACGGGCCGATAAGCAGCACGCCTACCCCAAAGAAGAGGTAGACGGCTTGCATCTCGCCCACCGACAAGGTCCCGAGGCGCTCCCCCATCAGCGGCGCCAGCTGTGGCAGCAGCGTAAAGAGGGAGGCGAAGAGGAAGAAATTGCTGAAGCTAATCCTCCAAAATTGGGATGTCCACAGTTTTGCCGACATAAAAGACGTGTGTGTGGTGTGAGTTAGTACTGTTCTTTCTCGTTCGGGAAGTCAGCGCTCTTTACATCGGAGATGTAGTGGCTGATGGCATCAGTCATCACCGTGAAGAGGTCGGCATACCTACGCAAGAAGCGCGGACGGAAGCCATTGTTCATTCCCAGCATGTCCTGTATCACCAGTACCTGGCCGTCCACAGAGCCGCCGGCACCGATGCCAATCACGGGAATCGTCAGCTCCTGTGCCACACGGGCTGCCAAGCTGGCGGGAATCTTCTCAAGCACCAGGGCGAAGCAACCGGCCTCCTCCAGCAGGTGGGCGTCGCTCACCAGCTTGTCGGCCTCGGCATCCTCCTTGGCACGCACGGTATAGGTGCCGTATTTGTTGATGGATTGCGGCATCAGCCCCAAGTGTCCCATCACGGGGATGCCCGCGCCGATGATACGCTTTACGGTATCGATAATCTCGGCCCCGCCCTCCAACTTCAACGCGTCGGCGTGGCTCTCCTTCATGATGCGGATGGCCGATGCCAAGCCGTCGAACTCACTGCCTTGGTACGACCCGAAAGGCATGTCGACAACTACCATGGCGCGCTTTACGCCACGCACCACCGACTTGGCATGATAAATCATCTGGTCGAGGGTGATGGGCAGTGTCGTCACGTTGCCAGCCATCACGTTGGAGGCCGAGTCGCCTACAAGTATCACGTCCATACCTGCGCCGTCCACTATCTGTGCCATCGTATAGTCATAGGAAGTAAGCATTGAAATTCTTTCGCCTCGTTGTTTCATCTCAATCAGGCGATGAGTAGTCACCTTGCGGTTGTCATCTGATATATAACCAGCCATCTTTATTAGTTTTAATTAGAAAATCAGGGGGCAAAGGTATAACATTTAATCCAAAGGAGAACAGCGGAGCGATAAAAAAGCTACTTTTGCCATTAGTAGTTTCAAGGTTTCGATTGTATATATAGTAATGTATCAAACAGCTTTTTTATTAACCACTCAATCGGCCATGATGTATGCCTGCAACTAAAGCAACCACCAGCCGCCCCTCCAACCACCCGCTCCGCTGGGTGCCTACTGCCTATTTCGCAATGGGGCTTCCTTTTATCGCCATCAACTTAGTATCCGTCTTTATGTTCAAGGACTTAGGGGTTACCGATACGCAAATAGCGTTCTGGACCTCCATCATCATGATGCCTTGGACGCTCAAGTTCCTGTGGAGTCCGTTCCTGGAGATGTACCGTACCAAGAAGTTCTTCGTCCTCCTCACCGAGCTGGTGAGCGGCTTGCTCTTCGGCGTGGTAGCCTTCTCGCTTTGCTTCGACTATTTCTTTGCCATCAGCATCTCCACCATGGCGCTCATCGCCTTTAGCGGTGCCACGCACGACATTGCCTGCGACGGCGTGTACATGGCCGAGCTGGACGATGCCAACCAAGCCCGCTACATCGGCGTGCAAGGTGCCTTCTACAACGTGGCCAAGCTGGTGGCCAACGGTGGGCTGGTAGCTCTCGCCGGACAACTCGCCTCGCACTTCGGTGCCGTGGAGGGTGCCTCGGTAGAGTTGAACAAAGGGGCGTACACCTACGCCTGGATGATCATCTTCGGAGTCATCGCCGCCCTGCTGGTGCTCTTCAGCGCCTACCACCTGCGGGTGTTGCCCTCTACGCAAAAGACCTCCAAACGGAAGAAAAGCGCTTCGGAAGTGGGGCGTGAGCTGGTGGCTACCATCGCCAATTTCTTCACCAAGAAGCATATCCTCTACTACATCTGTTTTATCATCCTCTACCGCTTGGCCGAGGGATTTATCATGAAGATAGCCCCACTCTTCCTGCGTGCCGCAAGAGAGAAGGGTGGGCTGGGACTTTCGCTCGAAGAGATTGGTCTGCTCAACGGTACCTTCGGCTCGGCGGCTTTCGTGCTGGGGTCGCTCCTGGCCGGCTTATACGTGTCCCGTTACGGGCTGAAGAAAACCCTCTTCACCCTCTGCTGCGTGTTCAACCTCCCCTTCGTGGCCTACACCTTCCTGGCGGTGGCACAGCCCGACAGCTTGTGGCAGATAGGCACCTGCATCACCATGGAGTACTTCGGCTATGGCTTTGGCTTCGTGGGGCTGACCCTCTTCATGATGCAGCAGATAGCCCCCGGCAAGCACCAGATGTCACACTACGCCTTCGCCTCGGGCATCATGAACCTCGGTGTGATGCTACCCGGCATGGCGAGTGGCTGGCTCAGCGACCTGCTGGGCTACAAGGACTTCTTCATCTACGTCCTCATAGCCACCATCCCGGCGTTCCTCGTCACCTACTTCATACCTTTCACTTACGACGACTCGAAAAAGAAACAATAACATATCATATATAATGAGTACAATGAGCAAGATTCAACTCCCTTGGGAAGAACGTCCGGCAGGATGCACGGACGTGATGTGGCGCTATTCGCAGAACCCCGTCATCGGACGTTACCAGATTCCCTCTTCCAACAGTATCTTCAACAGTGCCGTGGTGCCCTTCGGCGAAGGTTTCGCCGGCGTGTTCCGCTGCGACAACAAAGCCGTGCAGATGAACATCTTCGCCGGCTTCAGCAAGGATGGCATCCATTGGGACATCGAGCACGAACCGATACAGTTCAAGGCCGGCAATACGCAGATGATAGAGTCGGAGTACAAGTACGACCCGCGCGTCACCTGGATTGAGGACCGTTACTGGATCACCTGGTGCAACGGCTACCACGGACCTACCATCGGCATCGGCTATACGTTCGACTTCAAGGAGTTCTTCCAGTGCGAGAACGCCTTCCTTCCGTTCAACCGCAACGGCGTACTCTTCCCGCAGAAGATTGACGGCAAATACGCCATGCTGAGCCGCCCGAGCGACAACGGACACACACCCTTCGGCGACATCTACATCAGCTTTAGCCCCGATATGAAGTACTGGGGCGAGCACCGCTGCGTGATGAAAGTGACCCCCTTCCCCGAGAGCGCTTGGCAGTGCACCAAGATTGGTGCAGGCTCCGTGCCCTTCCTCACCAGCGAGGGGTGGCTGCTCTTCTACCACGGTGTCATCACCACCTGCAACGGCTTCCGCTACGCCATGGGTAGCGCCATCCTCGACAAGGACCACCCCGAGAAGGTGCTCTACCGCACCCGCGAATACCTCATCGGCCCCGCAGCGCCCTACGAGCTGCAAGGCGACGTGCCCAACGTGGTGTTCCCCTGTGCCGCCCTCAACGACGGCGAGCGCGTGGCGGTGTACTACGGTGCCGCCGACACGGTGGTAGGCATGGCCTTCGGATATATCCAAGAGATTATCGACTTCACCAAGCGAACGAGTATCCTATAAATACCCCGTCCATAGCATGAAACGAAATTTATTAGCTTGCACGCTGATAGCTTCCACTCTTCTCCCCGCCTTGGCGGGAGAGAGCGGAAGCTCTTTTTTAAAGGCCGAGGCATCAGCGCCCATCCATTACGTAGACCCCTTCATCGGCACCACCAACTTCGGCACCACCAACCCCGGTGCCGTATGCCCCTCGGGCATGATGTCCGTCGTGCCGTTCAACGTCATGGGGTCGGCTGACAATAAGTACGACAAGGACGCCCGCTGGTGGTCTACCCCCTACGAGCATACCAACACCTACTTCACCGGCTATTCGCACGTCAACCTCAGCGGCGTAGGCTGCCCCGAGCTGGGGTCGCTGCTGCTGATGTCCACCACCGGACCACTCGACGTGGACTACCGGGAGTATGGCAGTAAGTATCGCGACGAGCAGGCCTCGCCCGGCTACTACACCAACTTCCTCACCAAGTACGGCGTGAAGACCGAAGTGTCGGCCACCCCCCGTACCGGCGTCACACGCTTCACCTTCCCGAAAGGCCAAAGCCACATCCTGCTCAACCTTGGCGAAGGGCTGACCAACGAGAGCGGTGCCATGCTGCGCCGTGTGAGCGACCGTGAGGTGGAGGGCGTGAAGCTGCTCGGCACCTTCTGCTACAACCCGCAGGCGGTGTTCCCCATCTACTTCGTGATGCGTGTCTCCAAAGCCCCTGCCGCCACCGGCTACTGGAAAAAACAACGCCCCATGACGGGCGTGGAGGCTCAGTGGGACCCCGACCAAGGGAAGTATAAGCTCTACC
Source organism: Mediterranea sp. (in: CFB group bacteria) (assembly GCA_031261805.1). Lineage (GTDB taxonomy): Bacteria > Bacteroidota > Bacteroidia > Bacteroidales > Bacteroidaceae > Bacteroides. The sequence goes on along the minus strand of JAISIX010000109.1, from coordinate 73 downwards.
CCCGCTACGGCAAAGAGATGGCCGGCGACGATGTAGGCGCTTACTTCTCTTTCGACACCGAGGAGGGCGAGCA
>JAISIX010000084.1 GCA_031261805.1 Mediterranea sp. (in: CFB group bacteria) | reverse complement strand
ATCTCGTTTATCGCGGCCGCACCGTCCATCTTGAGCACCACCGTCCCCTTCCTCCGCCAAGGCGCCATGATGAGCAGCTACGCCATACGGAGGGGGAATATGATTGCCGCCCGCATGTTCGATACGCTTGAGCAAGCAGGTGCAGTCGGGTATCAGGCCGTGTCCAATGCGCTGCTGCGCAACGCCTCGTACTTGCGGAATGTGACGAACATGACGGCACAGATGCTTTATCCCAGAGGGGTGACTTGGCAGATGATGATGAAGGGGGCGACTATGGATTTTGGGATGCAATTAGCGACAAAAACACTTTTTAATCGCTATTTTAGAGATAAAAGCTGGAACGACGCAGGTACGGAAGCGATAGAAGATTTGAATTTTGTCGAAATTGCAGCTAACGCTCTTTATTTACCGCTTCTGTTAAGGACCTCTACTCCTGCAGCATTTAATCTTAGCTGGCGTAAGCAAGAGTCTGTTTTAAGTGGGAATAAAGGTGTGGATAAGTTCTTGTATGATTGGGGTACTAACTATGCTTTTGGAAAAGTAGAGAGTGGCATATCATTCAATTTCCGTGCGAGAGAGATAAGTCTTGCGGCAGGAATTAATACCGCAATTCAGATACCTCAATATACGGAAACTACTATGCAAATGATTTATCGTTCGCTTAGATTTGGTGAAAATGTAAGTAGGCAATCTGTCATTTTGAATATAGAGGTTTACAAAGAATGGCAGGATGCATGGTTGAATAACAAATATAAACGTTAATGCCACTCAGTAATTATTATGCAACATTGGCTAAGATTGGGCATTGGCTACAATCTAACTGTTGGACTTTGATAGCTATCTTTTTTGCTATTGTAACAGCTGCCGTATTCCTTTCCGATAAATACTATTACTTTAATGATGAGAATGTAAGATATACGGTTGGCAAATATAAGGATAAGATATATTTTGTAGGTCGGAGTTCGGAGATGACTTACGGCTTTACTTATTTAGTAGAAGGTAAGCAATACATAGCTTCAACAACAAAAGATATGAGAAATATAGAAGGGCTTCCTGTAATAATAAAGTATTCAGCAGTCGACCCTGGTTTCTCGGATGTCTTGAAAGTCGTCGTCCCCTCATGGGTGCTCTCTCCTCCCAAAGACGGGTGGAAAGAGTACCCGCCGGATATAAACTGGGAGGGGGCAGTCCTCGATACATTGTATATGCAGAAGTTGAGAGAGGAAAGAAAGATGGGTTGGTGATTGCGCTACGGAAAATACGAAAGCATTGAGTACTTAGCCTCGCCTTATCCGTCTTCAAGATAATCAACTAAAACGTAAATGATAGCTATGACGAAAAGATATGGCGGGGTGGTTGTACCCATGATTGCCCCTATCGACGAAAAGGGAGGTATTGACATAGCCTCCACAGAGAAGATTATCAACCGGTTTGCCGCCTGCGGCGTATCGCCTTTGCTGATGGGTACTACCGGCGAAGGCAATTCATTCGCTCCCGAACAGGCACTCACCTTGGTGCAAGCCGCCGTAGAAGCGGCGCAAAAACGCATCACCATCTATGCCGGAGTGAACGGATGCTGCGTAAGCGAGCACATCCGCATGGGCAACGAGTTTGCCCATATAGGAGCCGATGTCATCGTAGCCACCCTTCCCTCCTACTACGCCCTGACGGACGAACAAATGTACACCTACTACATGACGCTGGCCGACGGACTGAACAAACCGCTGATGCTCTACAACATCACCTCCACCACCCATCAGAGCATCCCGCTCGCCATCGTGGAGCGGTTGGCACGCCACGGCAACATCGTCGGCATCAAGGACTCTGAGCGTGATGCCCGGCGGATGGAGGACTTCATACACTTCACCCGCGAGAACCGTAACTTCACCTACTTCTGTGGCTGGGCCGCACAGTCGGCACACAGTCTCGAACTGGGAGCCGACGGCATCGTGCCCAGCACGGCCAACTACGCGCCCGAGATGTTCGCCGACCTCTATTGGGCTGTCTGCAAGGGCGACATGACTACCGCCAACCGCCTGCAGCAAGAGACCGATGCCCTCGCACGCATCTACCAAGCCGGCCGTACGCTGGGGCAGTCGCTCGCCGCCCTCAAGGTAATGATGGGCACCGAGAACCTCTGCCAGCCCTATATGCTACCGCCACTCACCCGGCTGGGCGCAAAAGAGGAGGAAGAGATACGCGCCCAAATACTCAAAACATCTTGCTCACCCGACTGATGCCTGCCACCAATGCATCCACCTCTTCTTTGGTATTGTAGAGGGCGAAGGAGGCACGGACGGTGCCTTCTATGCCGAGGCGTTGCATGAGGGGCTGGGCACAATGATGTCCGGTGCGGACGGCGATGCCGAGGCGATCGAGCAGGGTACCCATGTCGAAATGGTGGATGTGACCGACCAAGAAGGAGATGACGGCACCTCGCTGGATGGCCTCGCCGAAGATACGCATCTCCGGAATTTCGCGCAGGCGCTGGAGTGCGTAGTCCGTAAGGCCGCGCTCGTAGGCGGCTATCTCGTCCATGCCGAGGGCAGTGACATAGTCGATGGCACGTGCCAGGCCGGTGGTACCGATATAGTCGGGTGTGCCGGCCTCAAACTTAAAGGGAAGTTCGTTGAAGGTGGTCTTCTCGAAAGAGACGTGTTGAATCATCTCACCGCCTCCCTGGTAGGGAGGCAAGCGGTCCAGCCACTCCTCCTTGCCATAGAGCACGCCGACACCCGTAGGTCCATATACTTTGTGAGCGGAGAAGACGAGGAAGTCGGCATCGAGGTCCTGCACGTCCACCCGCAGGTGGGGAATGGACTGCGCGGCGTCGATAAGGCAAGGCACCCCATGGGCATGGGCGGTGGCAATCATCTCCTTGACAGGGTTCTCCGTGCCCAGCACGTTGGAGACGTGCGTGACACAGACTATCTTTGTGCGTTCGGAGAAGAGCCGCTCGTACTCGTCGAGCAGCAGTTCACCCCGGTCGTTCATCGGGATGACCTTGATGGCGATGCCCCTACGGGCTGCCAGGAGTTGCCAGGGCACGATGTCGCTATGGTGCTCCATGACCGAGAGGATGACCTCGTCGCCCTCCTGCATAAACTCCTCGCCGAAGGTGGCGGCCAACAGGTTGATGCTCTCGGTGGTGCCACGGGTGAAGACAATCTCGTTGGTGCTGCGGGCGTTGATGAAGCGCCGCACCGTCTCGCGCGAAGCTTCGTGCAGCTCCGTGGCTTGCTGCGAGAGGTAGTGCACACCCCGGTGCACGTTGGCATTCACCGAGTAGTATTCGCCTACCAAGGCATCGACCATGACCCGGGGTTTCTGGGTGGTGGCACCGTTGTCCAAGTAGACCAACGGCTTGCCATACACCGTGCGAGCCAGTATGGGGAAGTCTTCCCGTATCTTTGCTACGTCGTACATCGCTTTGTTCTTATTTACAGATGCCACAATTATCACACTTGTTCAACTCGCCCCGGAAACGTTTCTCTACCAAGAGATGCAGACGGTCCTTGAGGGCTTCGAGGCGGATGTTGTCGATGACCTCGTTGACGAAGGCGAACATCAGCAACAGGCGGGCCTCCTTCTCGGGGATGCCGCGGGAGCGCATGTAGAAGAGGGCATTCTCGTCGAGCTGCCCCACGGTGGCTCCGTGCGAGCACTTCACGTCGTCGGCATAGATTTCCAGCTGTGGCTGGGTGTACATGCGGGCTTCGCGGGTGGCACACAGGTTGCGGTTGGTTTGCTGCGAGTTGGTATGTTGTGCGTCGGGGCGTACCAGCACCCGTCCGGCAAAGGCACCAATGGCACGATCGTCGAGCACGTACTTGAAGAGTTCGTTGCTGGTACAGTTGGGCACGGCATGGTCGATGGCGGTGTGGTTGTCCACCCGCTGGTCCTCGTCGGCGATGGCCATGCCACAGAGGTTGATTTCGGCTCCCTCACCAGCCAGCGTCACCTTGATGTTGTTGCGGGTGGCACCGTTGCTCAGTGTCATGCCGTTGAGCAGCACGTTGCTGCCGGCCTCCTGCCGGACGTACATATTACTGAGGCGTATGGTGCTGGTGTGTGTCTCTTCCAGCTCGTAGAGGTCGAAGGTGGCGTTGGCGCCTACGAAGATCTCGACCACCTGCGTAGCGAGGAAGTTGACGTTATCCATGGCGTGGTCGCACACCAGCAGCCGGGCCTGCGCCGCCTCTTCGAGGATGATAAGCACCCGCCGGTTGACCATAAAGTCGACGTCGGCCCGCAGGATGTTGACCAATTGGATAGGCTTTTCCAGCACTACGCCGCGGGGGACATAGAAGAGGACGCCGTCTTGTGCGAAGGCGGTGTTGAAAGCCGTCACGCCATCCTTCGAGGTGTCGGCCAGCTTGCCGTAGTATTTGCGCACCAGGTCGGGGCGTTGCTCGGCCACCTCCTTGAGGCTGCCGAAGATGACGCCTTGAGGCAGCGTGACCTTGGGAAGCGCCCGGGTGTAGAAGGCGTCGTTCTGCACGAAATAGAGGGCGGTGCTCATGTTGGGCACGTCGCACTTAAACACTTCGTAGGGGTTCACGGGGATGACGAGGCGATTGAGGTTCAAGCCGTAGTTCGGCTCGAAGTACTTGCTCACATCCGTATATTTGTACTTCTCCAGCTTGCGGGTGGGGAAGCCCTGTCGTTCGAAGTCGGCGAAAGCGGCGGCTCTCGGTGCGTTGAGCACCTCGGCGCTATGCCGGCAAATCATCGCCTCCGTCTGCGAGAACAGGTCTATGTATTGTTGTTCTACGCTCATCGTCTTACTCTCCCAGCTCCTTTTTAATCCAGTCGTATCCTTTCTCTTCCAGCTCGAGGGCCAGCTCCGGGCCGGCGGTCTTCACGATGCGCCCTTTGTATAGCACATGTACGATGTCGGGCTTGATGTAGTCCAGCAGGCGTTGGTAGTGGGTGATGACGATGGTGCTCGTCTCGGGAGTTTTCAGTTTGTTCACCCCTTCGGCTACGATACGGAGGGCGTCGATGTCGAGGCCGGAGTCGGTCTCGTCGAGGATGCTGAGGCGCGGCTCGAGCATGGCCATCTGGAAGATTTCGTTGCGTTTCTTCTCGCCACCCGAGAAGCCCTCGTTGACCGAGCGGTTGGCCAGTTTGTTGTCCAGCTCTACCACGGCCCTCTTCTCACGCATCAACTTGAGGAACTCGCTGGCGGTAAGTGCCGGCTGTCCCAAGTATTTGCGCTTCTCGTTCACAGCGGTGCGCATGAAGTTCACCATGCTCACTCCCGGAATCTCCACCGGGTACTGGAAGCTCAGGAAGATGCCTTCGTGGCTCCGTTCCTCGGGGGAGAGCGCCAGCAGGTCTTTCCCGTAGAAGGAGACAGAGCCTTTGGTCACCTCGAAAGCCGGGTTGCCTACCAAGACGGAGGAGAGGGTGCTCTTTCCCGATCCGTTGGGTCCCATGATGGCATGCACCTCGCCTTGTTTCACCGTCAGGTTGATGCCTTTCAATATCTCTTTGCCATTCACGCTGGCATGTAAGTCTTTTATATCTAACATTTTTCCTTTCATTTAGCTGATTCTATATCTTTCGTTGTTTCTTCTCTCTCCTACCCTACGCTACCTTCGAGCGAGACGGAGAGCAGCTTCTGCGCCTCCACGGCAAACTCCATAGGCAGCTTGTTGAGCACCTCTTTGGCGTATCCGTTGACGATGAGTCCGACGGCATCCTCGGTGGGTATGCCTCGCTGGTTGCAGTAGAATATCTGGTCTTCGCTGATTTTGCTGGTCGTAGCCTCGTGCTCCACCACGGCCGTCTCGTTGTGCACGTCCATGTAAGGGAAGGTGTGCGCACCGCATTTGTCGCCCAGCAGGAGCGAGTCGCACTGGCTGTAGTTGCGGGCGTTGTCGGCCCGTTCGCTTACCTTCACCAAGCCCCGGTAGGAGTTCTCGCTATGTCCGGCCGAGATACCTTTGCTCACGATGGTGCTGCGGGTGTTCTTCCCGAGATGTATCATCTTGGTGCCCGTGTCGGCCTGTTGGAAGTTGTTAGTCACAGCCACGGAGTAAAACTCAGCCGTAGAGTTGTCGCCGGAGAGGATGCAGGAGGGGTACTTCCAGGTGATGGCCGAACCGGTCTCCACCTGTGTCCAAGAGAGCTTGCTGTCCACCCCTTTGCAGTTGCCCCGTTTCGTCACGAAGTTGTAGACACCACCTCGGCCTTGTGCATCGCCCGGGTACCAGTTCTGCACGGTGCTGTATTTCACCTCGGCGCGGTCGTGTACCACAATCTCCACGATGGCAGCATGCAGCTGGTTCTCGTCGCGCATGGGGGCGGTGCACCCTTCGAGGTAGGAGACGTACGAGTCGTCGTCGGCCACAATGAGGGTGCGCTCAAACTGCCCCGTATTGCGGGCGTTGATGCGGAAGTAGGTGGAAAGCTCCATGGGGCAACGCACGCCCTTGGGGATGTAGACGAAGGAGCCGTCGGAAAAAACGGCCGAATTGAGGGCGGCAAAGAAGTTATCGCGATAGCCCACTACAGAGCCAAGGTACTGCTTCACCAGGTCGGGATGCTCACGCACGGCTTCGCTGAAGGAGCAGAAGATGATGCCTTTCTCCAGTAGCGTCTCCTTGAAGGTGGTCTTCACCGACACGGAGTCCATGACGGCATCCACAGCCATGCCACTCAGCGCCATCCGTTCTTCCAGGGGAATGCCGAGCTTATCGAAAGTCTTTAGGAGTTCGGGGTCTATCTCGTCCATGCTCTTGGGGCCGTCCTTCTTCTTGGTGGGGTCGGCATAATAAGAAATGGCTTGGTAGTCTATCTCGGGGATGCGGAGGTGTGCCCAGGTAGGCATCTCCAGGGTGAGCCAGTGGCGGTAGGCCTTCAGCCTAAATTCCAGCAACCAGTCCGGCTCTTCCTTCTTGGCCGAGATGAGGCGGATAATGTCCTCATTCAGTCCGCGCTCGATGATGTCGGTATGAACCTCGGTAGTGAAGCCGTATTTGTACTTCTCTTGCGTCAGTTCCTTTACATATTTATTGGGTTCTTCTTGTTGCATTGCTATTCTCTAATATATAATGTTGCGTGATGTCTGTCACGGCGGGGAATATAACTCCCGCCACCCCCTTTATAGGATAATATAACGAGGATTGGTTCTTTTTTGTTGCGCTAATCAGTTTATTATCGCTATCGACGAACTCGATAACGCATAAGAGCAAGCTCACCATCAGCAGGTACTTGGCCGCTCCCAGGAGGGCGCCCAGCAAGCGGTTGACACCTCCCAGCGCCATGACCTCCATGGCCTTGGTGAGCAGGGATGCCACGAGTGCGAAGAGCAACGGTACTGCCAGCCAGATGAGCAGAAAGGCAATGACTTGTGCCACCGTCATAGAGTCCGTCACGGTGGGACATAGCTTCTCGGCCAAGCCGGCATACAAAGCCCGGGCAGCCAGCAAGCCAACAATCAGCCCGAGGATGGACGATAGTTGCCGGATGAATCCCCGCATCAAGCCTCGCACAGCTCCTAACCCCACGAGGACAAGGATGATGATGTCTATTGCAGTCATTCTTTTACTTATTTTGAAGGCACGGACTGCACGGGGGCACGGTTCTGTTCCCCGTGTCATCCGTGCAATCCGTGCCTAAGATAGTCTTTCTACAGCGATGCTTCAGACACTATGACAAGGTCTGCTTCACCTCTATTTCTTCGAAGGTTTCGATGGTATCGTCTACCTTTATATCGTTGCAGTTCACCAAGCTGATACCGCACTCGAAGTTGGTACCCACCTCCTTCACGTCGTCCTTGAAACGCTTCAGTGCGTTGATGCCGCCGGTGAAAACCACGATACCGTCGCGTATGAGGCGTGCCTTGTCGCTGCGTTTCACCTTTCCGGTCTTTACCACGGCACCGGCAACTACACCCACCTTCGAGATGTTGAACACCTCACGCACTTCGATGGTAGCGGTGACTTGCTCCTTCAAGGTAGGAGCCAACATGCCTTCCATGGCCGACTTCACCTCCTCGATGGCATCGTAGATGACCGAGTACTTGCGGATGTCCACGCCATCTTGTTCGGCCATCCTTGCGGCAGCGCCCGAAGGACGTACCTGGAAACCAACGATGATGGCATTGGAGGCTGCTGCCAGTGAGACGTCCGATTCGGAAATCTGTCCCACTCCCTTGTGGATGACATTGACCTGTATCTGCTCGGTGGAGAGCTTGATGAGCGAGTCGCTCAAGGCCTCTACCGAACCATCCACGTCGCCCTTCACTATGATGTTCAACTCCTGGAAGCTGCCCAGCGCGATGCGTCGGCCCAGCTCGTCGAGTGTCAATATCTTCTGGGTACGCAGTCCCTGTTCGCGAGCCAGCTGTTCACGCTTATTGGTTATCTCGCGCGCCTCCTGCTCGGTGGCAACCACGTGGAAGGTGTCGCCGGCGGCAGGTGCTCCGTTCAGTCCGAGTATTAGCACCGGTTCGGAGGGCTTCACCTCTTTCACCCGCTGGTTACGCTCGTTGAACATCGCCTTCACACGGCCGTAATTGACACCGGCCAGCACGATGTCGCCCACCTTCAAGGTACCGTTGGACACCAAGACGGTGGCTACGTAGCCGCGTCCCTTGTCCAAGGACGACTCGATGATGGAGCCGGTGGCGTTGCGGTTGGGGTTCGCTTTCAGGTCGAGCATCTCGGCCTCCAGCAATACCTTCTCCATCAGTTCGCTCACCCCGATGCCCTTCTTAGCCGAGATGTCCTGCGACTGGTACTTGCCACCCCACTCCTCTACGAGGAAGTTCATGGCGGCCAGCTCTTCTTTTATCTTGTCGGGGTTGGCACCCGGCTTATCTATCTTGTTGATGGCAAATACGATGGGTACGCCAGCGGCCATGGCATGGTTGATGGCCTCCTTGGTCTGCGGCATCACGTTGTCGTCGGCCGCTACGATGATGATGGCGATATCCGTCACCTTCGCTCCACGGGCACGCATGGCCGTAAAGGCTTCGTGACCCGGTGTATCGAGGAAGGTGATGCGTCGGCCGTCTTCCAACTTCACGTTGTAGGCTCCGATATGCTGCGTGATACCACCGGCCTCACCAGCTATCACGTTGGCCTTGCGGATGTAGTCGAGCAACGATGTCTTACCGTGGTCTACGTGTCCCATCACCGTCACAATCGGGGCGCGGGGTTGCAGGTCCTCGGGTTTATCCTCCTCTTCGACGATGGCTTGTGCCACTTCGGCACTCACATATTCGGTCTTGAAGCCGAACTCCTCGGCCACCAAGTTGATAGTCTCCGCGTCGAGGCGCTGGTTGATGGACACCATGATGCCGATGCTCATGCAGGTAGCGATTACCTCCGTCACCGAAACGTTCATCATGGTAGCCAACTCGTTGGCCGTCACAAACTCGGTCAGCTTCAGCACCTTGCTGTCCGCCATCTCCTTGTTTTCCATCTCCTCCTTGCGGTTGGAGGCTTGCTCACGCTTCTCTTTCCTGTACTTGGAGGCTTTGTTCTTCCCTTTGGAGGTGAGGCGTGCCAGCGTTTCCTTTACTTGCTTTGCTACATCTTCCTCGCTGACCTCCTGCTTGGGAGCGGGTTTCTTGAAACGGTCTTTATTATTCTTTTTATTGCCGCCTTGGTTGTTGACATTGCCGTTCTTGCCGCCTTGGCCGTTGTTGTTGGACTTACCAGCACCTTGGCCGTTGTTCGATTTGCCGCCTCCTCCGTTGAAGCTGGAATTGGCTACGTTATTGATGTCAACCTTCTCTTTGTTGATACGGTTGCGTTTTCTCCTATTACGGTTCGCAGAGTCACCACCCTCTTTGGGTTTGTTGGGGTCGTCCTTCCGAATCTCCTTGATGATTGACTCTTTGAGGGCTTTCCGGTCGTTCTGCCGCTGGCGTTCCCGCTCTTCCCGTTCCTTGCGTTTTTCCGCTTTGCTCTTAGGTCTCGGGCGGGTGTTCTGGTTCAGCGCAGCCAAGTCTATTTGTCCCACCACGTTTACCCTCGGTCCAAGGTCCGACGGCTTGTGGATGGTAAAAATCTCTACTTCTTTCTTTTCCTCATTTTGCATAGGAGTGGTGGCTGCCGGTGCGGCAGGCTTACTTTTCTCCTCTCTGCGTTTTTCCATTACTGCCACAGGTTTCACTTCTGCCTTAGGTTCTTCTTTGATTATTACTACTTCTTCCACTTTTTTCTCGTTCTCTGTCGTCCTATCTTCTACGTGTTTGGGCTGCTCTGCAGTTGCTTCGGCTACCGGTTGGGCTACCTTGGCCTCTTCCTGTTTTGGTTGGGGCTGGGATGCAGACTGGGGCTGTACGGCCTCGGCCTTCTTCTCTTGTTCGTCCTTCACTTCCGGTTGCACGGCAGGTTGCTGCACAGGTGCGGGTTGTTCTTTTTTCTCCGGCGCTTGTTGTTCTCCTTTCCAGCCATGTCCCAAGTTGTTCAGGTCAATCTTTCCCACAGGCTTGAACTTCGGACGTGCCTCTTCGGGCACCTCCGTCTTGATGACGTCACCTCTCGGCTTCTCCGCCTTCTTGCCGTCGGCCGGCCCCGAGTTCTTCTTGTTGCGATCTTTATTGTTCTGACGCTTCTGGCTGAAACGTTCCGATTCAATTCTCAGATTCTTGTCTTTAGTAAACTCCTTGACGAGCAGGTCGTATTGCTCATCCGTGATTTTGGTCGACGGATCCTTCTCTACGACATGCCCTTTCTTTTGCAGGTATTCAACGACCGTTGAAAGACCTACATTCAAATCTCTTGTTACTTTGTTTAACCTTATCGCCATATTTGTAATTAAATAATAGAACGGAGTGGAGAAAACACGCGACCGGCGCGTATATGTCTGTATAGCGACAAGCTTTACTCTTGCTGCATAGGCTGCTCTTCTTCAAACTCCTGTTTCAAAACACGTATCACCTCATCCACCGTCTCCTCTTCGAGGTCTGTCTTCTCTATCAACATTTCGCGCGGAGCGTTCAGCACGGACTTGGCCGTATCGATGCCTATCGCCTTGATGGCATCAATCACCCATCCGTCAATCTCGTCCTTGAACTCGTCGAGGTAGATATCCTCGTCGGCTTCGGGTGCGTTCTCATCCAATTCGCGGAACACGTCGATGGTGTACTCGGTCAGCATACTGGCCAGCTTGATGTTCAAGCCGCCTTTACCAATAGCCAACGATACCTCTTCCGGTTTGAGAAACACCTCTGCCTTCTTATCCTCCTCGTTCAGGCGGATGGAAGAGATGCGGGCTGGGCTGAGGGCACGTTGTATAAACAATGAGGTATTGGCCGTGTAGTTTATCACGTCGATATTCTCATTGCGAAGCTCGCGGACGATGCCATGGATACGGCTACCCTTCACGCCTACGCAGGCGCCTACGGGGTCTATCCGGTCATCGTACGACTCTACCGCTATTTTGGCACGTTCGCCGGGGATGCGGGCAATCCTCTTGATGGTTATCAGTCCGTCGTTGATTTCGGGAACCTCCATCTCGAACAGACGTTGGAGAAACATGGGCGAGGTGCGCGACAAGATAATCTTGGGATTGTTGTTCTTGTTCTCCACACGTGCCACTACCGCACGAGCCGTTTCACCCTTGCGGTAGAAGTCGCTCGGTATCTGCTCCGTCTTGGGCAGCAACAGCTCATTCCCCTCGTCGTCGAGCAGGAGCATCTCCTTCTTCCAGATTTGGTACACCTCGGCGTTGATGATGTTGCCTACCTTATCTATATACTTATTATAAAGGCTATCCTTCTCCAGCTCCAGGATTTTTGAGGCCAACGTCTGGCGGAGGTTCAGGATGGCACGGCGCCCGAACTTGGCGAAAATCACCTCGTCGGTCACCTCTTCACCCTCCTCGTACGACGCGTCAATCTTCTGCGCCTCACTCAGGGAGATTTGCATGTTGGGGTTGGTAAGGTCCTCATCGGCCACAACTTCACGGTTACGCCATATCTCGAAGTCGCCCTTGTCCGGGTTCACGATCACGTCGTAATTTTCATCGGTGCCAAACATCTTCGCTATGACGCTACGAAACGACTCCTCGAGTACGCTTACCATCGTAGTCCGATCAATATTCTTCAGTTCTTTGAACTCCGAAAATGTGTCAATCAAGCTGATTGTCTCTTCTTTTTTGGCCATAACTATTTAAAGTTAATTAAGTATTTTGTATATTTTATCTGCTCATACACGAAGGTTTCGTCTTCTTCTACCACCTTGGGGCGCTTGGCTCCCTCGGGCTTTACTTTCTTCTGTACGCCCACGGTAAAACGCTCATCGTCAGCCTCTTTCAGCACGCCTGTCAGCTTCCGCCCGTCGGTGGTCAGCACCTCCACCATCTGCCCGATGTGGATGTAATACTGCTGCAACACCTTGAAGGGTTGGCCGATGCCGGCCGAGCCAACTTCCAGCTCATAATCCTCTACCTCGCGGTTTAGCTTGGATTCGATATAGCGACTCAAGTCCACACAATCCTCTATCCATACGCCTTCCGCATGGTCTATCTCCACCACGATTTTGTCGTCCTGGCTTACAGATACCTCGACCAGAAAGTAGTCTTTACCCTCCAGCCATTCATCAACAATCTGACATACAGTTTTCTTTTCTATCATTGATAAGCTATTAAGAACAAAAAAAGGAGCTTAATCGCCCCTCCACCTTCATCCGTTTTCGG
>JAISIX010000136.1 GCA_031261805.1 Mediterranea sp. (in: CFB group bacteria) | reverse complement strand
GAGGTAGCCTGAAAGGCTCAAGGTGGCTGAAAGCCTTTGCCTGCAAGGCTCTTAGCCCAGCCCATCGCAAAGCGAGGAACGAGCGACGCGTTGGGTTCTGGTAGGGGCGTGTGACGAATCGCCCTTTTAAGGGCAGCTTAATCCGGAGATGGTTAAGCTGCCCTTAAAAGGGCGATTACGCAGGGTTGATGATATGACGTAAGCCCAACGCGTCGCTCGTTCCTCGCTTTGTGTTGGGCTGGGATAGGAGCCTTGCAGGCATTATGCTTTCAGCCACTTTGGGCCTTTCGGGCCTGCCGATTGCGAGGGGTAATCTCTCTTAGGGCACATTTTGCAAAGCTATCTTTAACTACAGCCATTGTTTGCGACGCTTGTGGTGTCAATGAACAAATCAATATCTCGGCAGAGTTCGGATAATGAGACAATCGGTAGTTTCAGGTATATCGAACAAGCCCCCTAACAATCAAAATTGATTATTTAGGGGGCTTGCAATAATCTTAAAGCAGGTCAAGTGACTTGAAGACCTTCACCAGCTTCGATACGGCGGTATCAATCTGCTCTTTGGTGTGGGTCGCCATCAGTGCCACGCGTACGAGCGTGTCCTGCGGAGCGCAAGCGGGCGGGATAACGGAGTTGATGAATACCCCTTCGTCGAAAGCCAGCTTAGTGACCATGAATGTCTTCTCGGTATCGCGTACATACAGCGGGATGATGGGTGATTCGGTGTCGCCAATCTCAAAGCCCTCTTCACGGAAGCGCTTGAGCGCATAGTTCGTGGCCTCCCACAACGACTCGATAATCTGCGGCTCCTCTTGGATGAGGTGGAGTGCCTCCATGGCACATGCCGTGGCCGCAGGGGTGTCCGAAGCGCTGAATATATAGGTACGCGCGTTGTGGCGCAGCCAGTTGGTGATGGAAAAGTCGGCGGCGATGAATCCACCGATGGAAGCCAGCGATTTGCTGAAGGTACCCATGATCAGGTCTACCTCGTCCGTCAGTCCGAAGTGGTCGCATACGCCACGTCCTTGGCGACCGAATACGCCGATGCCATGAGCTTCGTCCACCATGACGGTGGCGTTGTACTTATGCTTTAGCCGTATGATTTCGGGTAGGTTGGCCAAGTCGCCCTCCATGGAGAAGACGCCGTCTACTACAATGAGCTTGATAGCCTCGGGGCGGCACTTCTGCAGTAGCTTCTCCAAGTCAGCCATGTCGTTGTGCTTATATTTCAGCTGCTGGGCGAAAGAGAGGCGGCGCCCGTCTACGATGGAGGCGTGGTCGCGGTCGTCGCAGATGATGTAGTCGTTGCGGTCAGTGAGGGCGGGGATTACGCCTGAGTTTACCGAGAAACCGGTCGAAAAGCAGAGGGCTTCTTCCTTGCCGACGAAAGCTGCCAGTTCTTTTTCAAGCTGTACGTGCAGGTCGAGCGTGCCGTTCAAGAAGCGCGAACCGGCGCATCCCGCACCGTATTTGCGCATGGCTTTGATACCTGCTTCAATCACTCTGTCGTCGCCAGTAAGGCCGGTATATGCATTGGAGCCGAACATCAAAACCTTGTGTCCCCCCATTTCTACTTCTGTACCTTGTTTCCCCTCAATCTCGCGGAAATACGGGTAAACGCCCTTTGCCATGAACTGTTGTGGCAGGTCGTACTTAGCTAACTTCTCTTGTAATAATCCCATTTTGAATTATATGATTTGTTATTTAAAGCCTTCTTTAGAGGCGGCTTTCTTATTTTTTTCTATGTGTAACCCTAAAGCGGTTTCTCTTTCTTATTGAAACAGCTTGAAACAGCGGGCAAAGATAACTAAAAATGCTGTTATCTCTTCTTTTTGAATGAAAAAAGTTAAGGTAACGCAAATCTCCTATGCTTTTGTTATGCTAACTTATTAGATTTGCATTACATTTGTCGTTGCAAAAAGCTTAAAATAAATATGAACGAGAATCAGCGTAAAATACTCTTCGTTGTCAACCCTATTTCGGGTACACAGAGCAAGGATGCCATCCTCGGTTTATTGGACGATAAACTGGACAAAGAGAGGTACTCCTCAAGCGTGGTGTACACCGAAAGGGCCGGTCATGCCGTAGAGATTGCGGCCAAAGCTGCGGAAGATGGATGCGATGTGGTAGTGGCTATCGGGGGCGACGGCACCATCAACGAGGTGGCCCGCTCCCTAGTGCATACCCACACGGCTCTGGGCATCATCCCTTGTGGCTCCGGCAACGGATTGGCACGACACCTGCATATCCCCATGGATGCCAAAAAAGCACTGGAGATACTGAACGACGGATACATAGAGACCATCGACTATGGCCGAATCAACGGACGCGACTTCTTCTGTACCTGTGGCTTGGGCTTTGACGCGTTCGTCAGCTTCAAGTTTGCCCACGCCGGCAAGAGGGGGTTGCTCACCTATCTGGAGACAACTCTGCAGGAGGTGCTCCATTATCGTCCCGAGACGTACGAACTGCAGACCGAGAATGGATCTTTGCAGTACAAAGCCTTCCTGATAGCTTGCGGAAATGCCTCGCAGTATGGCAACAACGCCTACATCACCCCCCATGCTACCTTGACGGACGGGCTGATGGATGTCACTATATTGCAGCCGTTTACCGTCCTCGACGTACCTTCGCTGGCCTACCAGCTATTCAACAAGACCATCGACCAGAACAGTCGTATCAAGACCTTTCGTTGCCAGAAACTGCATATCCATCGGGAGCAGCCCGGCGTGATTCACTTCGACGGCGATCCTGTGCAGACCGATGCCGACGTGGATATAGAACTGATAGGGAAGGGGTTGCGCGTGGTGGTTCCATCGCCCGAAAGGGAGAAGGCATCGACCAGCATGTTGCAGAAGGCACATGTCTATGTGAATGACAGTTTCAAGGAGTTGCACGAAGCTATCATGGACAATATCACGGATACCAATCGGAAAATAATGCGCAAGCTCACGAAGAAATCGTGAGAGAAACTCTCCTTGCTTCAGATTATTGAGTACTTTTGCGGATTACTTGAATAGGAAATATCGTAAATATAATAATAGAATATGTTCAGAACGCACACATGTGGAGAACTGAGAATCTCTGATGTAAACAAGCAAGTGACGCTGTCGGGATGGGTACAGCGGAGTCGTAAGATGGGGGGGATGACCTTTGTCGACCTTCGCGACCGTTACGGCATAACCCAATTGGTTTTCAACGAAGAAGTTAATGCCGACCTATGCGACCGTGCCAACAAGTTGGGGCGGGAGTTTGTCATCCAGACCGTCGGCACGGTAAGCGAACGCTTCAGCAAGAATGCTAACATGCCCACCGGCGATATCGAAATCATCGTATCGGAGCTGAATATACTGAATACAGCCCTCACGCCCCCCTTCACCATCGAAGACAATACCGACGGCGGAGACGATATCCGCATGAAGTATCGCTACTTAGATCTGCGGCGGGCTGCCGTGCGTGCCAACCTGGAGCTGCGTCACAAGATGACCATCGAAGTGCGTACATACCTCGACAAGCTGGGCTTCATCGAAGTGGAGACACCAGTCCTCATCGGCTCTACGCCCGAAGGGGCACGCGACTTTGTGGTGCCTTCGCGCATGAACCCGGGACAGTTCTACGCCCTTCCACAGTCGCCCCAGACACTGAAGCAACTATTGATGGTGTCTGGCTTCGACCGTTACTTCCAGATAGCGAAATGTTTCCGCGATGAGGATTTGCGTGCCGACCGCCAACCCGAGTTCACCCAGATTGACTGCGAGATGAGCTTCGTGGAGCAAGAAGATGTCATCAACACCTTCGAGGGAATGGCCAAGCACCTCTTCAAGACGCTTCGTGGGGTGGAGTTCACCGAGGCTTTTCCCCGTATGGCATGGGCCGATGCCATGAAGTATTATGGTAGCGACAAGCCTGACCTTCGTTTCGGCATGAAGTTCGTGGAGCTGATGGACATCCTCAAGGGACATGGCTTCTCGGTGTTCGACAACGCCGCTTATATCGGCGGTATCTGTGCCGAGGGGGCTGCTTCCTATACCCGTAAGCAGCTGGATGCGCTGACGGAGTTCGTGAAGAAACCGCAGATTGGTGCCAAAGGCCTGGTGTATGCCCGTGTTGAGGCTGATGGGACAGTGAAGTCCAGCGTCGATAAGTTCTATACGCAAGAGGTGTTGCAACAGATGAAGGAGGCCTTCGGTGCTAAGCCGGGTGACCTCATCCTGATTCTCTCGGGCGACGACGCTATGAAGACTCGCAAGCAACTCTCCGAACTCCGCTTGGAGATGGGATCGCAACTTGGCTTGCGCGACAAGAATAAGTTTGTCTGCCTCTGGGTGGTAGACTTCCCTATGTTTGAATGGAGTGAGGAGGAAGGCCGCCTTATGGCTATGCACCATCCCTTCACGCACCCTAAGGACGAAGACATCCCCTTACTCGATACCGACCCCGCTGCCGTACGTGCCGACGCCTACGACATGGTAGTGAATGGTGTGGAGGTGGGCGGAGGCTCTATCCGTATCCACGACGCGCAGCTGCAGGCCAAGATGTTCGAGATACTGGGCTTCACGCCCGAGAAGGCCGAGGCGCAGTTTGGCTTCTTGATGAATGCCTTCAAGTACGGCGCCCCTCCTCACGGCGGACTGGCTTACGGCCTCGACCGTTGGGTGTCGCTCTTTGCGGGCTTGGATTCCATCCGCGATTGTATCGCCTTCCCCAAAAACAACTCAGGACGCGACGTGATGCTCGATGCTCCTTCTGTCATCGACCCCAAGCAGCTGGATGAACTGAACCTCATTGTCGACGTAAAAGAGAAATAGTGAAGGAGTCGGTACGCATCGTCCGCTTTCTCATCATCGGAACGATGAACGCCCTCATCATGGCGTTCATCGTCTGGCTGATGATGCGGGTGCTCGCTATCAACTACCTCGCTTCCAACGTCACGGCCTACGTCGTGGCTCAAATCCATAACTTTATCTGGTGTAAGTACTGGATATTCCCGTTGGAAAACAAAAAGAACAGCCTCTGCAAGCAGATGCTGTTCTTTTGTTTTGCTTTTGGCATGGCTTATGCCGCTCAATTCCTTTTCCTTGTCTTATTGGTCGAAGCCCTCGGGATGAACGAGTACCTTGCCCAGTTCTTGGGCCTGTTTGTCTACGGAGCCACCAACTTCTTGTCGAATCGAAGGATTACCTTTCGGTAGTCGTTGCGTGACGCGCCATAGTTTGCGTCTACCAAGCGTAGTTGATGCCAAAGCTAAGCAGCTCTTTGAGCTGGAAGTAGCTGGTGCCGCTGGTAGGCTTGGAACTGTCGTCGAAGCGAGGGTAGATATATAGCTTGGTAGAGAGGTAGCGGTTGAGCACGAAGTTGAAGGTGTTCTCCCAGTCTACACGCGCCCAGTGGTAGTTGGTGAGGTAGCTCAGGCGGGAGTCGAAACTTATGTACGAGGTCATCTTCCATGAGATTGTAGCTTGTAGTTGTGAGCCGAAGTCGTTCTTGGACGACTTGCCCTCCTCGAGACCGAAGCTGGTCTCGTCTACCTCGGGGTTGCCCACATAGCGCAGGTTATAGGTGAGCGGTGCCACGAAGATGGAGAGTGCCAGCTTCTTCTTGTTCAGTTTGTAGTCCATACCGACACTCACTGCCCAATCTGCCGGGGCAAGGAAAGCCGAGATAAGGTTCTCATTGTTGGCTTTGTAGCCATGGCAGAGCTGCGTCTTAAACTCCGACGATATGGTGTAGTACCACTTCTTGAAAGCCTGTATGCCCAGTTTGTCGTAGAGGCGGACCTGATCGGTGTTGATGAGGTATTTGTGGTATTGGTCCGACGGCGTGGAGGTCATGCCCAGCTTGGCATCGAGTTGGTTCTCGAAGAGGATGCGCTCGTTGTCGTTGTAGTTGGCGTTGAGCTGTAGGGTGGCCAAGCCCGAGAAGTTGCTTTCGCCTCCCTTGTACCAGTTGTCTGATATGTGGTTCTGGCTGATTTGCAACGAGCCGTTCCCGGTAGTAATCCACCAGTTGGGTTTATGTAGCTTCATCTCGGCCTTGCCTACGTTGTCGTCCATTTGCTCGGGTTGAAAGAGGTGTACTACCGAGGTCTTGGGCGAAATCTTCGGCTTGATATCTTCGCGAAACACATCACGGCTCATGATGTGGTCTTCGGTAGTGACTACCAGCTCCGGGTGGTTCAGGTAGAGGGCCATTAAGGCTTTGTTCACCTCTTTGTTGGCTCGCCGTGTACGTGTGAAAGCGAGCGTGTCGTAGGGCAGTAGCTCATCTGTCAGCTTCGGCACCGTGTCGGCCACGGCTGTCGGCTTCCAGTTCACCGACGAGTATTGGGCCACTGGGGCGTAGTAATAAGCTATCGGGGTGAAGAGGCGCATATAGTCGGGGTCGGAAGCGATATAGCGGGGTGGGACGGAGGGGTCGTTCAGGTAGTCGAGCTGTGCTATATACCTATTATATAAGAAAGAGACCGTGTCCATTCGAGGCACTGTGCCCGACATATCCAGCTTCTGCATCAAGTATTGTTGGAGGAAGGCCGACAGTGTGTCGGTTGTTACCACCTTGGCTTTAGCCACTACCTTGGCGGGCTTTGCGGAAGTAGAAGTAGGGGACGGTGACAGTGAGTCTAACGGTTCTACGTTGACTGCCTCATTGGCCGCGAGGGGCAACGAGAGCAACGAGAAAAATAGAATAGCGGACGAAGCAGTGAACATTTTCATACTCATAACCTTGATTTAGGCTGCAAAGCTACACTATTTTGGTAACAAAACAAAAGGGAAGGCCGCTTTTTATAAATCAAAACTGCTTTACCGCCTTACGAAGATAGATTCTTAACATCCCTTTGTGTCTTTTTGTTTTTCGCCCCTGCAAAACGCCACCCAAATACCCTCGATTGTTACATTAGTATGAGGGGAGAATATACTAATTAGTATAAAAGAGCCTCTGTAAGCAACAAATTATCACTTTTGCTGCCTTTATTAACTAAAAGATTTGCTATTTTCAACTATATTAATAATTTTGCCGTCTGTTAGGAACAACAAGGAACAATTAATTATTGTGAAGTCAAACTTTAAGAGAGTATTTTATGGAAAGAAAACTCATGCTGTTACTGGCAGGGCTTTTTGTAGCCCTTTGCCAGCTAACCGCCCAAACACAGAAGTCCACCGGTCAGGTGCTTTCTGCTGACGATGGGCAGCCCATCGTGGGCGCATCGGTGCTCGTAACGGGCACCACACAGGGGACCATCACAGATATAGATGGTAATTTTACGCTCAACGGCATTCCCTCTACGGCCAAAACGCTGCGAGTGTCATATATCGGAATGCAAACTCAGGAAGTAGCCATTAAGTCGGTACTGAAGATTGTACTACAGTCGGATGCTAAGGCGTTGGATGAGGTGGTCGTGACGGGATATGGAGTGACAAAGAAAGCTGCGTTTACCGGAGCTGCCAGTATCTTGAACAAATCCGCTATCGAAACCAAGAATGATGCCAATCCTATCAAAGCATTAGATGGATCTGTCCCTGGGTTACAACTGAGTATGACCAGTGGACAGCCAGGTGCTCCTGCCGACATCTACATCCGAGGTCGCAATTCATTGAATTCGGGTACACAGCCCTTGTATGTAGTTGACGGAGTCAGTTATTTTGCTGATGCGGTAGGGGTCCGGGCTAGCTCAAAACAAACAGTATCTCCGTTAGCTTCCCTAAATGCTAATGATATTGAGAGTGTCACCGTACTTAAAGATGCGACGGCTACCTCTATCTATGGTTCTCGTGCTGCTAATGGTGTCATTGTTATCACGACAAAGAAGGGGCAGAGTGGCAAGCCCAAATTCAACTTTACGGCCAAGATTGGTATCGAGACAATGCCTTCTTATACGAGTAGGTACAAACAAACCAATGCCGCCCAGAACATAGAGTTGGCTACTGAAGCTCTATTGAACGGATATGCAGACAAAGGAGACGCATCGTTGTTTGGTAACTATAATATTAACAATAACTTAGGTTTCGCTTATGACCAAGCAGGGGCAAGAGAGTTCTATAATTGGTATACTAAGAGCGAAGACACACCTGAAGGCTGGCTGGATGCCGCTCAAAAATACGGTTACGACACGGATTGGATAAAAGAAATCACCCGTACCGGACTCGTGCAAGAATATGGGTTTGATGTAAGTGGTGGAGGAAAGTCAGATACCGCCCCTAAATACTATATATCACTCAACTACATGAATGAAGATGCGACAGTGAGAGGCAAGGGACTTACGCGCTATTCTTTCCGTTCCAGCATAGACCATGCTCCCTCAAAATATATTAAATATGGAGTAAGCACAAACCTTTCGTATGTCAAAACAGAGATGGGTGCAGGCGGTGGATATTATAGCGACCCCATTACCATGGCTATGATGATGAATCCACTTACACCTGTAAAGGACAGAAATGGCAATTGGAACTTTGATACCTCTCAGGCTGGATACAATCCTGTAGCGCAGCGAAGCGAAGAAGGGGATAAAAGTACAGCCAAACAGTATAGGGCCATCATAGCTCCATATATCCAACTGAACTTCTCCAAGAAATTGTTCTGGATTACCCGAGCTAGTACCGATTTGCTCTTGGTCGACGAATTTGGATATTGGTCGTTTCTGCAACCACAAGGCAAGGATATGCGCGGTATGGGTGAAGACAACTACACTACTAACTTGCAACTGAGCATCACCAATACACTTAATTATCTTGACACTTTTAACGAACGTCACCATGTGAACTTCTTGATTGGGCAGGAAGGCATTAAGACGATGGAGAAGGGTGCTTATTTAGCTGGTTCAAATTACCCGGTAGAGAATCTTAACGAAATAGGTCTTACGTCGGTGCCTGGTTCAGCCTCAACAGAAAGGTATGACTTGGTATTGAACTCCTACTTTGCTAATGCACAATATGACTATGACAATAAGTATTATGCATCAGCGAGTTTTCGCTATGATGGTTCTTCCCGCTTTGGAAGCAACCATCGCTGGGCACCGTTTTGGTCGGTGGGGGCTAAGTATCGCCTCACGGCTGAACGTTTTATGGAGCCAACCGAAAGTTGGTTGACAGATTTGACTATCCGTGCCAGCTATGGTACTTCGGGTAACCAAGAAGTAGGGGCTACCGGCTCTGCATCTTGGTATGCAGCACGCGACTTGTTTGATTTTGGTTATGTGTACAACAATCTTCCCGGTATGGCGCATGCACAATTTGGTAATGATGACTTGAAATGGGAGCAAACACAAAAGTTCAATGTTGGCTTGGATGTCATGTTGTTCAAGCGCATCAATATTACGGTTGATTACTATAACCACAAGACCAAGGATATGGTGTTCAATGTGCCACTTTCAATGACTACGGGACTAAAGACGTACTATAAGAATATCGGGAAATTGGCGAACAGAGGTTTCGAAGCCTCTATCAATGTCTCGTTAATCCAAACTATGGATTGGAAATGGGATGTGACGCTGAATGGGTCAATCAACCGAAACAAGGTGGAAAAACTGAGTACCGATAATCCCATTGAAAAGACGATTCAAACCACGGAGGTGGGCTATCCCATTGGGCAATTCAAGATGAAAGAGTACGCTGGTGTAGACCCGCAGACAGGTTCGGCTCTTTGGTATAAGAATGCGACAGGCAATGAGACGACGACCAGTTATAATGCTGCTGCTAAGCGCTATCTGGGAAGCCCACAGGCCGACTTTGCTGGAGCGTTCAGTACCTCTTTGAAGTGGAAAGGCATAGACTTTGCGTTGCAACTGAACTACTCCCTTGGAGGAAAAATCTATGGGGACAACCTTACTTATGACGAGCAGACAGGAGCCACATTCCATCAGAACTTCACGAAGTATGTGTATGATAACCGCTGGCGCAAGCCCGGGGACATAACGGACGTACCACGTATCACGTCGACTTCAACCAACGCCGAAAGTGCCTCATCCCGATTCCTGATGGATGCAGACTATCTAAAGATACGCTCCATATCCATTGGATATAGCCTGCCCAAGAGTGTATTGGAGAAGATCTTCATCCAGAATTGTCGTATCTTCGCCAACTTGGAGAACCTATACACCGTTTCCGCCAGCAATTATAGAGGTTTTGACCCCACAGGCGTAGGAGCCACGGGCGTGCAATGGTGGAACTATCCACAACCCCGCACTTTCATGTTTGGCGTGAACTTAGGCTTTTAATTCAAAATCAACAATGTTATGAAAATGAGAAATATCTATAAAATAGCGTTAACGGCGACATTGACATTTAGTATATTCTCGTGTGATTTCGACACGAAGACCTACCAAGAGTTGCCGGATAGCGATGCCTACCGAAGCGTACAGGATGTACAAAACGGTATGACAGGTGCTTACCAAGCATTGGCTACTTATCGGTTTGCAGGTAATTACGCAATAGCCTTTGGCGATTTCATCGCTGGCATTTCGGATGGAAGCGCTAGCTCTGGACACATGCGCGACATCAGCAGGCTCACCATGATTGAAACGACAGCAGAAATAAGTGATTGCTGGAACTACGGTTACAAAGTGATTGACAGGTGTACACGTACCATACAAGGTGGCAAGAAGATATTAGCCCAGAAAGATGTGCTACATCTATCGGTGAAGGATGAAGCGGATATAAATTCGTACTTGGGGCAATGCTATGCCCTAAAAGCCTTGGCAAACTATTATCTGGTGAATCTGTTTGCCACTCCGTACAACACAGGTGCGGATAAGCCAGGCTTGCCTTTGGTTAAAGACGACCCTATTCCTCTGTTTACACAAGTAGACCGTTCGACCGTAGGAGAGACGTATACCCAAATTACGTCAGATATTGAACAAGCTGAAACATTCCTCACTGCGTCTAAGGCCCAGTTATCTGCCTTCTACATGGGGCAAATGGGACTCCAAGCATTGAAAGCCCGTGTGTTTATGGATTTGGGCAAATATGAAGACGCGACCGCTGCTGCTCAAGAAGCTATCCGCTTAAAGGGTACAGGAGATGGTACTGGGAGCGACAGCAATTTGAGCGATGCCAACTACTTGAGCATGTGGACTTCCTTGGCCATCACGCCAGAGGATTTGTTCACAATTGCAAAGAATGAATCGGACAATCTGTCCTCCAACTCTTTGAATACGCTGTATGGCTCATACAGATGTACACTAAGCAACTTTACCGTCAATGCGTATGCGGACACCGATATTCGGAAAGGATTGATTGGAAAAAATGGAGGAGGAAGCAACACTAAAAAATATGATGGTCTTCCTACCTCGGCGGCAACAAGCAATATTCCCATTTTTAGGAAGTCGGAAATGAGCCTGATTGTTGCCGAAGTAGCTGCACGGAAGAACAATATTGCCGACGCGAGAAAATATCTGTTGTACACGGCTAAACGCAATACAGCTATCAAAACAGAAGACGATCTTCCCGCTACGGCAGATGGGTTGCTTGCTTTCATCTCGGAAGAGCGGGTTCGTGAATTTGCTGGTGAAGGACATCGCCTGTATGATGCCCGTCGAGTGGGCGAAAAAGTTAAGATGACAAACTTTAACAACCTCTTTGATGTAGCCAAGTTCGTATTGCCAATTCCGGCTGATGAAGTAAATGCAGGCTTTATGACGCAGCAGAATGAAAATTGGGATGCCGCAATCCCTGCTAAATAATATTCGATAGGGAGTTTCTTGATTACGGTGCATGAAATAAAAAAAGACGGTCGTGAATGAGTCTGTTCACGACCGTCTTTTTTTTATTTTGCGCACCGATTTTGTCGGCCACGGGTTGAGCTTCTCGGGCTTCGAGTACAGCATCCTTGTGAAGGACAAGGTGCTGAAACTCTCGCTCGGCGGTACTCCTTTACGCTTGGAGTAGGTACGGCATGTAGAGCCTTATCTGCACCTCGGTGTGCCAATGGCTATGCTTGATGAGGGCATCAATCTGCTTCGCCTGAAGGGCGGTGAGGTTGGTGCCCACCTTTTTGGCCGTTTCGTACTCCTCGTCGGTCGGTTTCAACCGGGTGTTTAGTTCCTCCCAGTCAAGGTTTTGCTTGAGCAGTGCGAGTAGCCGTTGGAAGGCGGCTTCCGACACAGCTTGGTCCTTGCTTCGCAGCAGGTCTATCTCTTCGGGGGTGATGTGGTGAGCGATGAGCAGTTCGGGTGCGATATTGCCGTTGGCCAGGTTTCGGACAAAGCCTCGCAGTGGCTCATCGGAGGGTTCCCATCCCAAGGAGATGTAGGCGTATCTCATGTCCGAGGTGCCGTAGTCGTTGTGGTAGACGTTGGCGCGTAGCTGGAAGGTCTTGATGCGCCGCATCATGATGCTGGTGGTTTTGTAGAGCATCAAGGGGATGTTGAACGCCCATCGGGCGTTCATGCCTCCTACGCCGGCATCGCTCACGATGATGAGGGGAGTGAAGTAGATGCTTTTCTGTTCGCTCAGCTTGTGCGCCCCTTGATTGTCGTACAACCCACCGTCAATCAGTACCGGACTGAACTTCCGCTTGTCGGCCGGATGGGTATAGTAGCGCTTAGCTATCTTTACGGGCGAGAAGGCGAACGGTACGCACGACGAGGCCATGACGGCTCGGGCCACGGGGAAGGCTTCGGGCTTGAATAGCTTTTGGTTGTCGGATGTCTCGTATTTGTAACCCATCATTCTTTTCTTGGAGAAGGTGAAGAGCGTGCCGGTGCATACATCGGTGGAGTTGATGGCAAGCATGGGCGTATCGGGCAGATCGGATAGCTTGGCTTTGTGGAAGAAGAGCCTGTTGTAGGCCCGCTCGATAAAGATACTGAGAGGCATCAGTTTATAGTGGAAGAAGAAGAGGATGAGCAGGATGGGGAGCAACGCCCACCCCCCGAAGATCCACACGCAAGCGACGATGGCGGCCAGCACCACCAAGAGGTTGACTATGGCTCCTCCCAGCGCTCCCTTTTTCAGCTGTTCGATGAACGAACGCTCAAACTCCTCGTAGTTCTCCTTGTGCAAGGCATAGTAGGCGGCCGTAATGGAGCCGCCCGATACGGACGAGATGACATCTACCCGCGGTAGTATGCCCAACCTTTGCAGTGCCCGCAACGTGCCGATGTGATAGGCTGCCGCCCGATAGCCTCCGCCCGAAAGGGCCAGCCCGATTCTCTTTGTCTTTTCCATGATAGCATGTTTTTAAGTGGATAACGTATTTGTCTCGCGTTCAAAGATATGCTTTTTCTTTGGAATGGCAAACTTTGTAGCTCTTCGATTTTGATGCGGTTGCCCTACCTTTTCAGCGCAGATTGCCTGTTTCTGCTCTCTATTCCTTATATTTGCAAGGTCTAAAAGCTGATACACTCATGAAGCATCTCCTTATTCTGCCCTATCTGTTTGCGCTGTCACTGATGGCTTGCCATCCGGCTGCGTCGGGTGTGAAGCATGGGCTTGACAAAGCGGCCCGGCTCATCACCCAAGACCCCGATACCGCCTCCGTCATTCTCGAGAGCATTCGCTCCGACCGCATGGATGAGGCGCAGTTGGCCCAGTACAACCTGCTCTGCACGCAGGCCGATGAAGAAAAGAATATTCCCCATACCTCTGCCCGCCGGATGCGGCAGGCCGTGGACTACTACTCCAACCACGGCACGCCCCTCCAACGCTCCAAAGCCTACTTCTACCTGGCTTGTGTAGAGAGCGACTTGTCCGAGTCCACCGAGGCCGAGAGCTATTTTCAGCAGGCCATCTCCTTGGCTACGCAGGCCGACGAGTACGGGCTGGCCGTGAAGGCTTGCCGTCGTTGCAGCCTGTACTACCAGAAACAGAAGCGCTATGACGAGGCGCTGACAATGGAGCGGAAGGCGTATGCCAACCAGCTGTTGCTGAATGCCGACGACGGTGGTCGTGGCTTGTGGATGATGTCGTCGGGCTTGTTGGCCGTCTGCCTGCTGATGCTCTCTATCGGAGCGCTCTGGCGGAAGAGTCAGCGTGCCCATATCCAGCTGCTCACGATGCGTTGCGGCTTGATGGAAGAGAAGTACCAGCAGCTACAGACGCAGGTGTATGAGCACTCGTCGGTGGTGGCCAAGGTACGTCGCTTCAAGGAGCGCGACCCCCTTGCGCGAGGTCGCCAACCCGCCTTTGGCGAGGCTGACTGGAACGAGTTGTTGCGCCTGCAAGAGGAGGTGTTCGGCTTCGTTGGCAAGCTGAAGGCGCTGGGACCTAAGCTGACGGAGGAAGATCTGCGCGTGTGTGCCTTTTTGCGTGAGGGTGTTCCACCCGCCTGCTTCTCCGACCTGCTGAAGCTCACGCCCGAAACGTTGACCCGCCGCATCTCGCGCATCAAGACGGAGAAACTCATGCTCGTCGGTGAGAAAGCCTCGCTGGAGGAGGTGGTGAAGGCGTTGTAGCAGGACGTTGTCCGCCATTGTCCGCCGACTACAGTGTTTGTGTGCTGTGAATCAGTGTGTTGAGGCTGCTGTTGTCCGTACTCGTCCGTTTCTTTCTGCCCGCTTTTCGGGGTAGGTTGCGTAACTTTGAGGCGTCAAAACTTACGCATTTATCCAATGAACGAATCGACCTTTAAACGATGGAACAACGTTTGTGGCTGGGGCATCTTCCTGGTGGCTGCCCTTGTGTACACCCATACCATCGAGCCAACGGCCAGTTTCTGGGACTGTCCGGAGTTTATCTCCTGTGCGGAGAAACTTGAAGTGGGGCATCCGCCCGGAGCGCCCTTCTACATGTTGCTGGGCAACCTCTTCACGCTCTTCGCTGCCGATGCCTCGCAGGTGGCACGGATGGTCAACACCCTCAACGCCCTGCTTAGTGCCGGCTGTATCCTTTTCCTTTTCTGGAGCGTCACCCGTCTGGTGCGACCACTCTTAGCACCTGCGGAGGAGGTGCTCACCGTTGGCCGTGTCCGGATGGTCCTCACCTCGGGGGCGGTAGGGGCGTTGGTCTATACGTTTACTGATACCTTTTGGTTTAGTGCCGTAGAGGGCGAGGTGTATGCCTTCTCCTCCTTCCTCACTGCCTTGGTGTTCTGGCTTATCTTACGCTGGCAGGACGAGGCCGACACGGTGCAGTCCGACCGTTGGATAGTCCTTATCGCCTATATCATTGGCCTTTCCATCGGTGTGCACCTGCTCAACCTGCTCTGCATACCAGCCATCACGCTGGTGTTCGTCTACCGCAAACACCCGGTGCTGTCGCGCCTGCAGGTGGTGGGCGTCCTCGCGCTCTCGGGGCTGATGATTGTCTTCATCCTCTTCGTTTACATGCCCGGCATGGTACAGTTGGGAGGATGGATGGAGCTACTGTTTGTCAACGTGTTGGGCTGTCCGTTCGGTATGGGGCTGATACTCTTCCTCGCTCTCTTCTTCGTCGGTATAGGGTGGGGTGTCTGGCGTGCCCGTCGGCGCTGGTTACGCACAGCGCTCTGCTGCCTTTTCATGCTCACCGTGGGCTATGGCACATACGGGGTGATCCTCCTCCGCTCCTCTGCCAACCCGCCACTTAACGAGAACGCCCCCGACAACATATTTACGCTGAAGAGCTACCTGGCTCGCGACCAGTACGAGAGTGCCCCGCTACTCTACGGACGTAGCTACGCCTCGCAGCTGGAGTACATGGAGGATGGCGACTACTACAAGCTGAAGGTGAGGCAAGGCGCCCCTGTGTATCGGCCCGACAAACAGGCGGGGCGCTACCGGCTGGTACGCCATAAGGAGGAGTATGGCTATACGCCCCGGATGCTCTTCCCCCGTATGTGGAACGACCGTTTGGCGGCGCTCTATCCACAATGGTCGGGCGGCAGCGCCGACAAGGTGCCCACGCAGTGGGAGAACCTCACCTACTTCTTCCGCTATCAACTGGGCTATATGTACCTCCGCTATTTCCTGTGGAACTTCGTGGGGCGGCAGAACGACTACCAAGGGCATGGCGACAATGCACGAGGCAACTGGCTGACGGGCATCGGCTGGATAGACCGCCTACGCTTAGGCGACCCCTCGGCGCTGCCCGAGGCCCTGCGACAGAACAAGGGACACAACGTCTTCTATGGCTTGCCGTTGTTGCTCGGCCTGCTCGGCATGGCGTGGCAATATAGTCAGGGAAGGCAAGGACGTCGGCAGTTCTTGGTTATCTTCTCTCTCTTCTTCATGACGGGCGTGGCCATCGTACTCTACCTCAACCAGACCCCCGACCAGCCCCGCGAGCGCGACTATGCCTACGCAGGCTCTTTTTATGCCTTCGCTATCTGGGTGGGCATGGGTGTGGCCGGGGTCGGCCGTCTGGCGCATCGTTGGCTGAGGGCGAAGGCACGCCTGTTGCCGCTTCTTTGTCTACTCATCCCCCTGCAGATGGCATCGCAGACGTGGGACGACCACGACCGTAGCCACCGCTACACTTGCCGCGACTTCGGACGCAACTACCTCATGACGATGCCCGACCGTGGCAACCCCATCATCTTCTGCAACGGCGACAATGATACCTTCCCCCTTTGGTACAACCAAGACACCGAGGGCGTGCGACGTGATGTGCGCATCTGCAACCTCAGCTACGCGCAGACCGACTGGTACATCCACCAACAACAATGTCCCCTCTACGATGCCCCGCCGCTGCCTATCTCGTGGACTGCCGACCAGTATGCCGAGGGTACTAACGAGTACATCCCTATTCGCCCCGAACTGAAGGAGCAGGTGGAGGCCCTCTATCGCCAGCGCCCCGAGGAGGCGGAGCAAAGTTTCGGCAAGGACCCTTTCAGCTACCCCAACGTGCTGAAGCACTGGATACAAGCGAAGGACGAGGCTTTGCACGTCATCCCCACCGATACCCTCACCATCCCCGTCGACAAGCAGGCGTTGCTACGTTCGGGCATCCTCCTGCCCACGCCGCTACGCCACCTGCAAGGGCAGGCGTTGCTCGATGCCTTACCCGATAAGATGACCATCTCTCTTCGTGGGATGCGGGCACTCACCAAGGTGGACCTGCTGACGCTCGAGGTATTGGCGGGTTGCCACTGGGAGCGTCCCCTTTACATCGCCACCACCGCCGAGTATGGATGTCGCATCAACTTCACCAAGAACCTTGTGCTCGAAGGGTTGGCCCTCCGCTTCACCCCCTTCGACTACGAGGCCTCCAGCGACATAGACCCCGACATCGGCCATGCCGTGGACACCCGGCGGCTGTACGACAACCTGATGCACCGCTATCGCTACGGCGGCATAGAGCGTCCCGGAGTCTACCTCGACGAGACGACCCGGCGGATGGTAGCCACGCATCGCAACCTCTTCACCATCCTTGCCGCCATGCTGCTAAAAGAGGACGATAAAGAAGGGGCTGAGGAGGTGCTTCGTGCAGCTGCGCTATTACAATAGCTTCATAGCCCCCCAGCACGTTTTTTTTCGTGTTTTACCATCATACCCTCACTATTTTCAACCAATAATCTGTAAATTAGCAGTTTACACCGTGATGGTAACCGTGAGGGTAACAGTGAGGGTAAAGTTACCCTCACTCTATGTCTAATGAACGGCTCTTCCCCCTAAGCACACTTTTTGTTTCATTCGGTGGGACTTTTTTCCCAACACAATGGGACTTCTTTCCCAAGGCGTTGGAACTTTCTTCCCAAGGCGGTGGGACTTTTTTCCCAAGGCGGTGGGACTTTCTTCCCAAGGCGGTGGGACTTCTTTCCCAACACGTTGGGACCTTTTTCCCAGCATGGTGGGAAAAATGAGACAATAGGGTGGCCGCTCTATATGCTTTTGCAGGACGAGACAGACGGTAGGCACTTTTGTGCCTCACCAAGTAAGGTGACACTTTTTAGTCTGTGGTGGAGACAATGAATCCTGCGTGTTCTAAGTCGTTCC
Source organism: Mediterranea sp. (in: CFB group bacteria) (assembly GCA_031261805.1). Lineage (GTDB taxonomy): Bacteria > Bacteroidota > Bacteroidia > Bacteroidales > Bacteroidaceae > Bacteroides. The sequence goes on along the minus strand of JAISIX010000136.1, from coordinate 20,296 downwards.
AGAAAGAGGGATAGGATTTGGATACGACCCCCGGGTCGGCAATTTGCAGGGTGGGGTAGAGGAGGGCGGCGGGGGCGAAGGCCATGGCCATGCGATGGTCGTGGTAGGTATGGATGACGGGTGTCTGCTCTGCGGGGCAGCGCTCGCCGTTCCATGTCAGCACGCTGTCGTTCTCTACGTTTATCACGTAGCCCAGTTTGCGTAGCTCGGTTTGCAAGGCGGCTATGCGGTCGGTCTCTTTAATCTTCAGGCTTTGCAGGCCACTGAAACGGAAGGGGATGCCGAGCAGGGCGCAGGTCACCACGAAGGTTTGCGCCAAGTCGGGGATGTCGAGCAGGTCGGCGTCCAAGCGTTGGGGGGCGGCTCCGGTCTTGGTTAGCCTTGCGCCTTGGGGGATGAATTCGGTGGTGATGCCCAAGCGTGCGAAGAGTTCAGCGCCACGACTGTCGCCTTGGTAGCTATGCTTGGAGAGGCCTTGCAGGGTAACTTCGGCCTGTGGATGGAGGGCTACTATCTGGTACCAATAGGAGGCGGCACTCCAGTCGCTCTCTACACTGAATGGGATGCTGCGGTAGGCTTGCGGGGCTACGGTGATGGTTGCTTCGGAGGCCCAGTCGGCTCGTGCGCCAAAGTCGCGCATCAGTTGCAGGGTGAGGTCGATGTAGGGACGCGAGATGATGTCGCCGGTGAGGCGAAGCATCAGACCCTCTTGCAGCATCGGCCCTATCATCAGCAGGGCGGAGATGTATTGGGAGCTGACGTTGCCCGCCAAGGTGAGGGTGCTCCCTTGGAGTGGGTGCCCTTGGATGGCGAGGGGTGGGAAACCTTCGTGCTCGGTGTAGGTGATGTCCGCGCCCAGTTGTCGGAGCGCGTCGACAAGTATGCCGATGGGGCGTTCGCGCATACGGGCGGTACCGGTTATCTCCCATTGCCCGGGGCTGACGCTGAGGTAGGCGGTGAGAAAGCGCATGGCAGTTCCGGCGGCGAGTATGTCGATGGCAGTTCCCTTGCCGGTGAGCGCTTGTACCATCACGCGGGTGTCGTCGCAGCTGGCCAGGTTGCCGGGGATGCTGTGCTCGCCCGTGGCCAAGGCGTTGATGATGAGTACCCGGTTGCTGATGCTCTTGGAGGCCGGCAACAGAATGTCGGCCTTGATGGCGGATGGGGCGGTAAGGCTGTAGCGCATATCTTTCTTGTCCTTTGGTTTTGGGCGCTAAAAATACTCATTTTCTGCCTAACTACTCATTCTTTGCGGCGTAAATGTGCGAACTATTCACCAAAATGTGCGTACCTTTGCCTTTCGCAATGAAACTGGTATAATCTATAAATGTAATAGAGTACAACAATGAAGATAGGAGATAAAGTACGCTTCCTGAGCGAAGTGGGTGGTGGAACCGTTACGGGGTTCCGGGGGAAGGACATGGTGATGGTCGAAGATGCCGACGGGTTCGACATCCCTATGCCGATGCGCGAATGTGTGGTGATAGAGACCGACGACTACAACCTGAAACGGAAGCCGGCCGCTGCTCCGAAGGCTGACGAGCTACAAAAACCGCAGAAGCCCGAGATGCCAGCCATCAGGAGGCAGCCCGAGATGAAGGGTGGCGATGTGCTGAACGTCTTTCTGGCCTACGTGCCGGTGGATGCCAAGGCGATGATGACAACTCCCTTCGAGGCTTACCTTGTGAACGATAGCAACTACTACCTGTACTACACCTACCAGAGCGCCGAAGGCAAGGCTTGGAAGATCCGTTCGCACGGGTTGGTAGAGCCGAATACGAAACTGCTGCTCGAGGAGTTTGGCAAGGAGATGCTGAATGAGCTGGAACGTATAGCCGTGCAGCTCATCGCTTTCAAGGCCGACCGTCCGGCACCGCTGAAACCGGCCATCTGCGCGGAGATACGCATCGACACGGTGAAATTCTACAAGCTGCATACCTTCAGCGCTTCCGACTTCTTTATGGAGCCGGCGCTGATATACGACTTGGTGAAGGACGACCTGCCTGCCAAGCAGGTATATGTGTCGGCCGAGGAGGTGAAAGAGGCCCTGCTACAGAAGAAAGGGGTGGACAAGCCACAACCTCGTCCCGCACCGAAGGCATCGCATGGCGGCAAGGATGGGGTGGTGGAGATAGACCTTCACATCGACGCCTTGCTCGACGATACCCGGGGTATGAGCAACAGCGAGATGCTGACCTATCAGCTTGATAAGTTCCGCGAGGTAATGGAACTCTACAAGGAGAAGCGCGAGCAGAAGATTATCTTTATTCATGGTAAGGGCGATGGGGTACTCCGTAAGTCCATCCTCAACGAGCTGAAACGGAAGTACAACAGCTGCGGTTGGCAGGATGCCTCGTTTCAGGAGTACGGATTCGGCGCCACGCAGGTGACGATAAGGTGATAATCGCTCATCGCTTGTCACTAATCACTAAAAAAGAGGAGGACATCCCCACCAGGGTTGTCCTCCTCTTAATTTATGGTGATTACCGATTGGTTTATTCAGTCGGTGCTCCCCAGTTGCTCAACGACAGGCGCTTGTAGCTGTTGTAGCGCCACTTGGCGTTGTCTTCGGCAGCTTTGAACAGCTCGTCGGCTTCGGCCGGGTACTGCTTGGCTACGGAAGCGTAGCGTACCTCGCCCTTGAGGAAGTTCTGGAAGTCGGCCCAGTTGGGTTCCTTGCTGTCGAGCTGGAACGGGTTCTTTCCTTCGGCTTCCAATGCGGGGTTGTAGCGCCACAGGTGCCAGTATCCGCACTTCACTGCTTTCTCTTGCTCTTCCTGGCTCTTGCCCATGCCGGCTTTCAGTCCGTGGCTGATGCAAGGAGAGTAGGCGATGATGAGTGACGGTCCGGGATAAGCCTCTGCCTCGCGGATGGCTTTCAGCGTCTGTGCCTGGTCGGCACCCATGGCTACTTGAGCCACATAGACGTATCCGTAGGTGGTGGCCATGAGGCCCAGGTCTTTCTTGCGCACGCGCTTGCCCGAAGCGGCGAACTTGGCGATGGCACCCAGCGGGGTAGACTTCGACGACTGTCCGCCGGTGTTGGAGTAAACCTCCGTATCGAGAACGAGGATGTTGATGTCCTTGCCCGATGCGATGGCGTGGTCGAGACCGCCGTAGCCTATGTCGTAGGCGGCGCCGTCGCCACCGATGATCCATTGGCTGCGTTTCACTAAGTATTGCGTCAGGCTGGTCAGCTCTTTGCAGATGGGGCAACCAGCGGCGGCACCTTGCGCGATGGCTATCTCCAGTTGCGGAGCCAGCTCCTTCGTCTTCTCGCTGTCGTTGCGGTTGTCAATCCAAGCCTGCATCAGCTCTTTCATCTCGGCAGGCGTATGGTCGCCGCTCTCGATGCCTTGGGTGAAGAGGCGCACGATGCGTTCGCGCAGTTTCTCGTTGGCCAGTTCCATACCCAAGCCGAACTCACAGAAGTCCTCGAACAGGGAGTTGGCCCATGCGGGACCGTGTCCGTTCTCGTCGGTGGTGTAGGGGGTCGAAGGTACTGAACCAGAGTAGATGGACGAGCAGCCCGTGGCGTTGGCCACCATCTCGCGGTCGCCGAAAAGCTGTGTGATGAGCTTCACGTACGGAGTCTCACCGCAGCCCGAGCAAGCGCCCGAGAATTCGAATAGCGGGGTAGCGAACTGTGAGTTCTTCACGTTGGCCTTCACGTTGACGAGGTGTTGTTTGCTCTTCACGTTGTCCACGCAGTAGGTCCAGTTGTCGGCTTCGGCCAGCTGGCTTTCGAGGTGCTTCATCGTGAGCGCCTTGCCACCCTTCTTGGGGTTGCCCGGGCAGATGTCGGCGCAGTTGCCGCAGCCGAGGCAGTCGAGTACATCGACCTGCATACGGAACGTCATGCCGTCGAATACCTTGCCGGTAGCTTTCAGCTGGGTGAAGTTGGCGCCTTTCTGTTCGTCGGCGTCAAGCACGAACGGACGGATGGAAGCGTGAGGACAAACGTAAGCGCACTGGTTGCACTGGATGCAGTTCTCAGGTTCCCATTCGGGTACGAAGGCTGCTACGCCACGTTTCTCGTAGGCGGCGGTGCCTTGGTGCCACGTTCCGTCTTCGATGCCCTTGAAGGCCGATACCGGCAGCAGGTCGCCATCCTGTGCGTTGATGGGGCGTACCACTTCGTTGATGAAGGCGGGATTGTTGTTGGCGGCAGCCGCTTCGTCGGGCAGGTTGGCCCAAGCGGGGTCTATGGCGAGCGTCTTGTATTCGCCGCCACGGTCTACGGCCGCGTAGTTCTTGTTCACGATGTCCTCACCCTTCTTGCCATACGACTTCACGATGAACTTCTTCATCTGCTCTACGGCCAGCTCTACGGGGATGACCTTGGTGATGCGGAAGAAGGCCGACTGGAGGATGGTGTTGGTGCGGTTGCCCAATCCAATCTCCTGTGCTATCTGCGTGGCGTTGATGTAGTACACGGTGATGTTGTGCTTGGCGAAGTATTTCTTCACCTTGGTAGGCAGGTTCTTGGCCAGCTCGTCGCCCTCCCAAATGGTGTTGAGCAGGAACGAGCCGTTCTTCTGCAAGCCGCGTGTCACGTCGTACATGTGGAGGTATGCCTGTACGTGGCAGGCCACGAAGTTAGGTGTGTTCACCAAGTAGGTAGAACGTATGGGGGTGTCGCCGAAGCGTAGGTGCGAGCAGGTGAAACCTCCCGACTTCTTGGAGTCGTACGAGAAGTATGCCTGGCAGTGCTTGTCGGTGTTGTCGCCGATAATCTTCACGGAGTTCTTGTTGGCGCCTACCGTACCGTCGGCACCCAGTCCGTAGAACTTAGCCTCGAACATGCCTGCGCCGCCCAGTGCTATCTCTTCTTCCTGCGGTAGCGAGGTGAAGGTCACGTCGTCTACTATGCCGATAGTGAACTGGTTCTTGGGCAGGGCCATAGCCAGGTTCTTGTACACGGCGATGATTTGCGCGGGGGTGGTATCCTTCGAGGCCAAACCGTAGCGTCCGCCTACGATGAGGGGCGCGTCTTCCGTGCCATAGAAGCATTCTTTTACGTCGAGGTATAAGGGGTCGCCCGTAGCACCCGGTTCTTTCGTGCGGTCCAGCACAGCGATGCGTTTCGCTGTCTTGGGCACGGCTGCCAAGAAGTGCTTGGCGGAGAAGGGCCGGTAGAGGTGTACGGCCACGAGGCCTACTTTCTCGCCTTTCGCCGTCAGGTAGTCGATGGCTTCGCGGGTGGCTTCGGTCACCGAACCCATGGCGATGATGACGCGGTCGGCATCTTCGGCACCATAGTAGTCGAACAAGCCGTACTTACGGCCGGTAACCTTGGCTATCTCGTTCATATATTCCTCTACGATGGCAGGCACTGCCTCGTGGAAGAGGTTGCTTGCCTCGCGGTGTTGGAAGAAGTGGTCGGGGTTCTCGGCCATGCCGCGTGCCACCGGTTTACCGGGGTTCAGCGCACGGGCGCGGAAGTCTGCCAGCGCCTCTTGGTCGATAAGCGGGGCGAGGTCTTCGTTCTCGAGCATCTCAATTTTCTGAATCTCGTGCGAGGTGCGGAAGCCGTCGAAGAAGTTGACGAACGGCACGCGCGACTTGATAGTGGCCAAGTGCGCTACGCCAGCCAAGTCCATCACTTCCTGTACGGAGCCTTCGGCCAGCATGGCGAAGCCCGTTTGGCGGGCAGCCATCACGTCTTGGTGGTCGCCGAAGATGGACAACGCGTGCGAAGCCAGCGTACGAGCCGATACGTGGAATACGCAGGGCAGCAGCTCACCGGCAATCTTGTACATGTTGGGGATCATCAACAGCAAGCCTTGTGAGGCTGTGTAGGTGGTGGTCAGCGCACCGGCCTGCAACGAGCCGTGTACGGCACCAGCGGCACCGCCTTCCGACTGCATCTCCTGCACGTGCACCGTCTCGCCAAAGATGTTCTTACGCCCTGCGGCGGCCCATTCGTCTACGTACTCGGCCATAGTCGAAGAAGGCGTGATGGGGTAGATAGCCGCCACCTCCGAAAACATATAGGAGATGTGTGCAGCTGCTTGGTTACCATCACAAGTGATGAATTTCTTCTGTTTAGTCATAACCAAATAAAATATTTAAGTAAATTAATCTGTTTGTTAATACAACAAGCCGAACATCCAAAGCGGAACCTGGTTGCCCTGTCCCACCTCTGCTCCATGCAGCGCATAGACTACGTTCGGATTGTTTTTTATCTTGCTACCTTCCATGCATATCTTGAAAGGCATTTTGTTGTCTACCATAAAAGAGACGTTTTTGTCGCCCCTATGTACTTTGTGATCTTTCCACATCGTGTTCACGAAGAAGGTGTCTATCACGTCCTGCTCCCTGACGTTCACCGGATAGATGGAGTACATCAGGTTGGAGTTGTGCATCATGATCTTTGCCGGTTTCTTGGGGAAGTCCTCTCCCTGCGGATACACTAAGTTGATTAGTCGTGCGTCGGCCAGGCATTTGATGTAGTTCATCACGGTGGCGCGCGAGGTCTGTATGTCGGTAGCCAGCTGGCTTACGTTGGGGGCTTTCGGCCCGTCCACCGCCAGCAAGTACAGCAGCTTCTTAATCTTCGACAGGTACTTCAGCTCTATCTGCTTGATGAGTAGGATGTCTACCTCTATCATCATGTTCATGGTCTTCAGCAGGTTCTCGGAGAAGTTGCGCTTCTCCAGAAAGAACGGGTAGAAGCCGTGGTGGAGGTAGTCTTGGAAGTAATCCAATGGGCTGACCTTGGCCAGCACTCCCTTGGCAATCTGTTCGTGTGAGGCGAGTATCTCGTCGAGCGTATAGGCCCTGAATTTCATGCCGGTGTGCAGATTCAGGAACTCCCTGAAGGAGAAGCCCCGCAGGTTGTAGCTCTTTACCACATCGCGCAATTCAAGGTTCTCTTCCTTGAGACGCATCACCGACGAGCCTGTAAAAACGATTTTCAGGTTGGGGAAGCGGTCATAGCACCTGCGCAACTCTTTGCTCCATCCGTGATATTTGAATATCTGGTCGATGAGCAATACCTTGCCGCCTTGTTGTTGGAACTGGTCGGCAAACTCTACGATGGTATGGGCGGAGAAGTAGAGGTTGTTCATATTGATGAACAAGCAGGAGCGGTCGGTGCCGAATTTCTCCTTGGCGTACTGAAGCAAGAAGGTAGTCTTACCTACGCCGCGAGTCCCCTTGATGCCTATCAAACGGTCGTTCCAGTCGATTTCATCCATCAAGTCCCGACGGACGGGAGCGTGAGTGTGCTCAACAAGATAAGCGTGTGTACGGTAGAATGATTCCATCTCTTGCTATTCGTTTTTCGGGGGGCAAATATAAGCGTTTTTTTAGGAATTGCAAAGTAGGGATAGCAAATTTGTCTTTTATTTGAGAGTTTTTGCCTATTGGAGCGCTTCTCTTTCTCCATCCTTCCTATCTTTGCCGAAACGTTTATCCGGATGGACGCTCATAAAACGATGATTTACCTTTTCAACCCCGAGCACGACTTGGCGTTGGCTTCGGGCGAAGCGCACTATATGCCCCCTGCTTCGGCCCGGCAGATGGCGGCCGACTTGGCGCTGCTCCCGGCTTGGTATGCCGATGTGGAAGAGGGTGTGGAAGCTTGCGTGCTGGCTCCGTCGGCCTACAACCAAGCTTTCCTCGCCGATGCAGATTCTCGCTTGGATGTTGGGGTGAGGCTGCTCACGCCTCCTGAGGTGGCCGATGCCGAAGCGTCCGCTTTCCGTCCGTGGGGCTGGGATGCCGCTGTGCGTAGGCGTCTGCTTGACTTGGGCGCCGATGTGTGTTCGCTGCCTTCTGCTGTCTGTCTGGAAAACCTGCGTGCCGCCTCGCATCGCTCAGTTGCCGTATCCTTGCTCCCTAAGTTGCGGTTGGACGCTCACTTTTGTGGCGACTCCACTTATCTACAGACGCTCAATGCCTGCCGCCGTTTTGTCGAGGCCACTGATGCCTGCCTCCTGAAGGCTCCTCTCTCGGGTAGCGGCAAGGGCTTGAATTGGTGCAAGGGGCACTTCTCTCCCTATATAGAAGGTTGGTGCGCCCGCCTCCTTGCCACGCAGGGTGGGGTAGTGGGCGAACCCATATATAATAAGGTGGAGGATTTCGCCATGGAGTTTCGTGTCGACGGGTGTGGCGAAGTGCGTTTTGCTGGTTACTCGCTTTTTTGTACCGGCCGTACCGGTATGTACGAAGGCAACCGTTTGCTTTCCGATGCCGCTATCCTCCGTCACCTCTCCACTTTGGTTCCCATCGAAGTCCTTGGAGAATTGCGTCTCCGTTTGCAGGACGAACTCTCCGCCTTGCTTGCGCCCATCGCTTATCAAGGCTACTTGGGGGTGGACATGATGATTTGTCGGTTTCCGTCTTCTCTTGGTGGGATGCCGGAGTATCGCATCCATCCCTGCGTAGAAGTCAACCTGCGGATGAATATGGGGCTGGTGGCTCGCCGTCTGGCCGACCGCTACCTCCATCCTGCCTCGACCGGCCTTTTTGGCATTAGTTACCATGCGGCTGATGGTGAAGCCCTGCGGGAGCACAATCAGCGGCAAGCCGCCTTCCCGTTGGTGATGGAGGCAGGATATGTCCGTTCGGGGTACATGGCACTTACGCCTGTGCACGGGCGGACACGCTATCGGGCTTGGATGCTTGTTACTGGCCCACCTTTACCACTTGGCGGTGTCCGCGCCTCCCAATCGGAGAGTTGGTGCGCCATGCAATAGTGGAAGGATTGTCCCGCAGCAGGTAGGTGCCCTAATCCCTCACACAAAAAAAGTGCCCGTATAGCGTGGCGGGTAGCGAAAAAAGTGCTTACTTTGCGCCCGGTTTAACCTCTTATATTTGGAAATAAGAAAAAAATGAAACACATCTTAGTGATTGGCGCTTCGGGACAGATAGGCTCGGAGCTGACTATGAAGTTGCGCGGGTGCTATGGGAACGAGAATGTGGTAGCAGGCTACATCCCCACCGCGGAACTGAAAGGAGAGTTGAAAGAATCGGGGCCATCGGCCGTGGTCGACGTGACCGACGTCGCCGGCATTGCCGCGGCAGTGAAGGAACATCGCGTGGATACGATTTACAATCTGGCCGCCTTGCTCTCGGTAGTGGCCGAGTCGAAACCCAAGCTGGCTTGGAAAATTGGCATCGACGGGCTGTGGAACGTGCTCGAAGTGGCGCGCCAAGAGGGTTGCGCCGTCTTCACACCCAGCTCTATCGGTTCCTTCGGACCCACCACTCCCCATGTAAAAACGCCGCAAGACACCATCCAGCGCCCCTGTAGCATGTATGGTGTGACGAAAGTAACTACCGAGCTACTGAGCGACTATTATTACAATAAGTACGGGGTGGATACCCGGGCGGTACGCTTCCCCGGCATCATCTCCAACGTGACCCCTCCGGGAGGCGGCACTACCGACTATGCGGTGGACATCTACTACTCCGCCGTACGAGGCGAGAAGTTCGTCTGTCCCATTGCGCAAGGCACCTACATGGACATGATGTATATGCCCGACGCCCTGAACGCCTCCATCCAGCTGATGGAAGCCGACCCCGCGAAGCTCGTACACCGCAACGCGTTCAACATCGCGTCGATGAGCTTTGAGCCGGACATGATTTACCAAGCCATCAAACGGCACCTGCCCAGCTTCGAGATGAGCTACGACGTAGACCACCTGAAGCAGGCTATTGCCGACAGCTGGCCCGACAGCCTGGACGACACCCGCGCCCGCGAGGAGTGGGGCTGGAAGCCGGAGTATGACTTGGAGAGCATGACGACTGATATGCTTGAGAAGTTAAGTGTGAAACTGAAATAATGAAACAAATCATGGCGGGGGTCGTCCTGCTGGCTCTCTTGGCATCGTGCCAAGGTAAGAAGAAGTCCGGCTACGACCCCTTCGCGACAATCACCCACGAGGTGGATGGGATGCGCGCCGTGTCCGACACAGCCCCAACGGCTGTGCCGGCTGCGGTGCCTACACAACCTATGCCGACCCGGGCGGATGAGTCGTTCGACGACTTCATCTACAACTTCGCCTCCGATGACACCTTACAGGTGCAGCGAATCAAGTTTCCGTTGCCTTACTACAAAGGCGATGAGAAGCAACTCATCGCCCGTGGGGAGTGGAAACACGACTATCTCTTCACCCGGCAACCCTACTACACACTTTTGTTCGACAAGGAGTCCGACATGGACCTCGTAGGCGACACGCTCCTCTCTTCCGTGCAGGTGGAGTGGATTTATGTGAAGGAACAAAAGGTGAAGAAGTACTACTTCCAGCGGCTGAAGGGGGCGTGGATGCTGGAGGCCATCAACCTGCACGCCATAGAGCCTGACGACAACGAGGACTTTTCCGACTTCTTCCATCGCTTTGCCATCGACAGCCTCTTCCAGCGACAACGCGTGTGCAACCCGCTGGAGTTCGTCACCCTCGACCCTGACGACGAGTTCGCCATCCTCAATGCTACCATTAGCGTAGACCAATGGTTTGCCTTCCGTCCGGCCTTACCTACCGATAGCCTCTCCAACATCAACTACGGGCAGGCCAACGATGAACACTCGCACTCCAAGATATTGGCACTCAAAGGCATCGGCAACGGCTTCTCCAACATCCTCTACTTCCGCAGGCAGGGAGGACGGTGGGAAATGTACCGCTTCGAAGATACCAGCGTATAGCTCATCGCTTATCACTCATCACTTATCACTAAATATATGCATTCACTCCTCCCGCACAACACCTTCGGCATTGACGTAAGCGCCGCCCGCTTCGTGGAGTATGCCTCCGTGCCCGAACTCAAGGGACTCATCGCCCAAGGCAGTATCACCACTCCCTTCCTGCACATTGGTGGGGGGAGCAACCTCCTTTTTACTGCCGACTACGACGGGCTGGTACTCCATTCCCGCATCGGCGGCATAGAGCTGACTGACGAAACTGCCGACAAGGTGACTCTCCGCGTAGGGGCAGGCGTGGTGTGGGACGACTTTGTGCGGCACTGCGTCGAACAGGGTTATTACGGTGTGGAGAACCTTTCGCTCATCCCCGGTGAGGTGGGGGCCGCTGCTGTGCAGAACATCGGAGCCTACGGTGTGGAGGTGAAAGATGTCATCACGGCGGTGGAAACGGTGAACATCCGGGGCAAGGAACGTGTTTATCTACGGGAAGAATGTGAGTACGCCTACCGCCATAGCCTCTTCAAACGGGCCGAGAACAAGGATACGTTCATCAGCTACGTCAGCTTCAGGCTGGGCAAGCATCCGGTGTACAGGCTGGAATACGGCGCTGTGAGACAGGAGTTGGAGCACTATCCGGAGGTCAGCCTGCCGGTGGTGAGGCAAGCCATCATCGACATCCGCCGTCGCAAGCTGCCCGACCCCGCCGAGTGGGGTAACGCCGGCAGCTTCTTCATGAACCCCGTCGTGCCACGTGCGCAGTGGGAGGCTTTGCAGGCCGAGTATCCCGACATGCCGCATTACGACCTGGGCGACGGGCGGGTGAAGATTCCCGCTGGGTGGCTCATCGAACGGAGCGGATGGAAAGGACGGTCGCTCGGCCCCGCGGCAGTGTACGACAAGCAGGCGTTGGTGCTCATCAACCTGGGAGGTGCCAAGGGGAGCGATATTGTGGCGCTCTCGGATGCCGTGCGGGCTGCGGTGCGGCAGAAATTCGACATCGACATTCGTCCCGAAGTGAACATCATATAAGTAGAACAGGAAGATGAAGATAAGAATCTTAGGCAGTGGAACCTCCACCGGAGTTCCTCAGATTGGCTGCGAGTGCGCCGTGTGCACCTCGACCGACCCGCGTGACAAACGTCTCCGGGCGTCGGCCCTTGTGGAGACGGGCAGTGAGCGGATACTGATAGACTGTGGCCCCGACTTCAGGGAGCAGCTTTTGCCCCTCCCTTTCGCCCCTATCGATGGGGTGCTCATCACGCACGAACATTACGACCATGTGGGCGGGCTGGACGACCTCCGTCCGTTCTGCGCCTTTGGCTCCGTGCCCATCTATGCCGAGGGTTATGTAGCCGATAGGCTCCGTACGCGTATGCCCTACTGTTTTGTAGAGCATCGTTATCCCGGCGTACCCGACATCCCCTTGCGCGAGCTTGTCGTAGGACAATCGTTCCGGATAGGCTCCACCGAGGTGCTCCCCTTGCGGGTGACGCACGGCCGCCTTCCTATCCTCGGCTATCGCATCGGCCCCTTGGGCTATATCACCGACATGCTCACCATGCCCGATGAGTCGTACCAACAACTGGAGGGCATCGAACTGCTCATCATCAACGCCCTCCGCCTCGAGCCGCACCCCACGCACCAAACGCTGGAAGCGGCCATCACCGCCGCCCGCCGCATCGGTGCCAAGGAGACCTACTTCATCCATGCCAGCCACCACATTGGCCTACACGCCGAGTTGGAGCGAAGCCTGCCGCCGCACATACACCAAGCGTACGACGGGGAGGAGATAGAAGTCTGATTCAAGAGGCAGATGACAATAAATGATTTAGGCACGAATTGCGTAAGCAGTCCGTGCCTAAATTTATACTTATCTACAAAAGGTACTTAATCGTATCCGGGATTCTGATAGGCTTTCTTTTCCTCGTCCGTCATCTCCATACCGTCCAGCTGTCCTTGCGGGATGGGACGCAGATAATGGAACTTCTGTATGTCTCGGGGGTACACTTTCGGTGTATGGTCCCCCTTGTCGTCGCCGCAAATGGTGTACTGGTCGGCGTACTCGTTCCACTTCTGCGTACGTACGAGGTCAAACCAACGGTATCCCTCACCGAAGAACTCGCGCGAGCGCTCGTCGAGGATGTAGTTGATGGTTATCTCCTGTGGCGTGGCGGCTTCCATGGTGGTTCCGTAATTCAAGTCCATTTCCTTATTCTCTGCATTGCTGAAGGTCCACCGTCCGGCACGTTTGCGAAGAACGTTTACCAATTCGCGGGCGCTCATGCCGCTCTTCGTCGTGGCACCTTTCACGGCGGCCTCGGCAGCTATCAGGTACAACTCGGAGAACTTGGCGATGTTCCAAGGGCGGGTGCTACCCACGTTGGGCTGTCCGGCTCCAGTGCCGTTATCGGTGCGATACGGCCCTATTTTCCACACGGGCGGGAACACACGGCGGCTGATGCCACGTATGTCGAACACGTAGTCCGACCGATTGGGTAGCGTGCCTGCGCCAAGGTTACTGGCACCTGCGTTGTCTGGATACTTGATGTCATTGTTCTTATCCTCTGGTAGGAACGTTATAACGGGGTCGCCCTCGTGGATGGGTAAGCCGTTGGCAGCGTTCACCGTGCTCCAGCTTTGCCCACCCTTGGACCAGTTGGCACGATAGACGGTGGTGAAGGTGCCGTCGTAGCGGGAGTCGTTGGTCCTGTCGGCAAAGGTATGTGTGAACACCTCGTGTGGGGGAGCCATACGAGTCCACGGACGGCCAAAGCCTTGCTCGGATACGCGGATAAGGGGGTTCACGTCCTTGCCGTCCAGCTGTGCCAAGGCATCGGTGTAGTTCCAGTTCATCATCCAGCCGGCGAAGTTGGAGGGCGCACTGCCATCTCCATAACCGTTCACCACCGCACCGTTGTAATAGTCATCGTTTTGGGTATGGTCGGCGTAGAGCAGGATTTCCTTGTTGCGGTCGTTGGAACCCACGTTCACCAAGTAGAAGCTCTCTACCAGTCCATACGGGCCGGGGTTGGCAATGGCCTCGGTAGCGTAGTCGTATGCTTTCTGGAAGTACCAGGCGGCATCGTGCCCGTCGGGGTCTGTGCGGTCGGTGGTGGGATAGGTGGGAATATCACCGGGGTTTTGTAGCCACCAGCCGTAGGTGAGATAGGCCTTGGAGAGGAGGAAACGTGCCACGGTCTTGGTCACTCCACCCGTCACTCGTGGGTTGTCGGGCAGGTTGGTCACCGCGTCGGTCAGGTCGGGGAAGATGCTTTGGGTGTACACCTCGGGCACGGTGTTGCGCACGGAGAAACGGGAGGTGGTGATGTTGAGCTTATGTATGCCGGCACCAAGGTCGAGGGGCACGCCCCCGAAGGTCTGCACCAACAGGAAGTAGTCGAAAGCGCGGAAGAAGCGTGCCTCGGCGAGGAGCGATGCGGGTAGTTCCATCTCCGTGCCGTTCTCTATCACGCCATTGGCGGTGTTGATGTTGGCGAAGGCGGTGCCCCACAACACGTCGGAACGGCTGGTAGTGGATGTCAGGTTGCCCACGCCCGAGAGGTCGGCATCCTTGTAGTTGCCGTCGGCCGATTGTCCGTAGGTTGCCTCGTCGGTGCCCGTGAGCGTGGAGTTGTAGTAGTATGCCTGCCCATAGATGTAGCGCAGGTGGGCGTACATGGAGGTGATGCCCCCTTCCACACCCCGCTGGGTCTTGAAGAAGTCGGGGATGTAGTTGCTCCGGGGCTGCTCTTCGAGTATGTCCGAACAGGCGGTGGTGAGGGCGACGGCCAGTATGGCTGTCGCTAAGCGGCGTATTTTAAGATATATAGTTTTCATACACTTGTTGTGAGTTAGAAGGTGAAGTTGACGCCAAACAGGTAGTTGCGGGTAGCAGGCGAGTTGACACCCACGGTGAGGATGCGGTTCTGGAGTCCGTCGGTCACGGCTACGTTCTCCTGTCCATAGGAGTTGGTCTCGGGGTCAAGCCCTGTCTCTTTATGGAAAGGTGAGCAGATGACGAAGGGGTTCTGTACCGAGAGGTAGGCGCGCAGGTTACGCACACCCATCTGCTTGAGCCACCGTAGGTTGCTGAAGTTGTAGCTTAGCGAGATGTTGCGTACCTTCCAGTACGAAGAGTCGAAATAGCCCAGTGTGCTGCCGTACTTCTGGTTGTCACTGCTCTGTATGCCACCGGGTTTGGGGTATTTGGCGTCGGTATTCTCCTCCGTCCAGTAGTCCACGTCCACTTGGCCGCGTCGGCCGGTGAGCATATTGAGGTAACCATTGGAGTGGTGCAGGGTACTGAGCAGTTTGCCACCGGCTCGGAAGGCGGTGATGACGTTCAGCTCGAAGCCCTTGTAAGCCACGCGGGTGCTGAAGCCGCCTTGGAACTTGGGTTCCATGCTCATCACTTGGCGGTCGGCGGGGCCTATCGCGCGGGTGGGTGTTCCGTCGTCGTTGTAGTCGCCGGTGTACTTCACCTTAACCATACCCACGTTGCCGCCCGGCTCCAAGATGTTGAGGTAGGGGTCTCCCTCTTGCCAGAGGCCTATCTTCTCGTAGTCGTAGAGGGCATCGATGGGGTACCCCTTGAACCAGCTGTTGGCTTCGTCCCGGTCAGCCCCCGAGGCGAGCGCAGTGATTTTGTTGCGGTTGGCCGAGAGGTTCAGGCTGGCATCCCACGTCCATCCATTCAGGTTGTCGATGATGGTGCCGTTGAGGGTCAGCTCTACGCCCTTGTTTTGCGTGCGTCCCACATTGCCTACATAACTGCTTACGCCTGTACTGCCAGGCATATTAACGCTTTGCAGCAGGTCTTTCGTATCCTGTATGTAGTACTCGAGCGTACCCGACAGGCGACCGTTAAAGAGCGTGAAGTCCACGCCGAAGTTCCATGTAGAGGAGTACTCCCATCCGAGGTTGGCGTTGGGAAGTCGGTCCACGTAGTAGCCGGTGGCGTAGCCCGTGGGTCCGAAGTTGTAGGGGCGGGTGTTGAGCCTACCCAACGTGGAGTAGGGGTCTACCGCTTGGTTGGAGGTCTGCCCGTAGCCTACGCGTATCTTCAGGATGTCCAACCAAGATAGGTTTTGCATGAACGCTTCCCGTGCCATGTTCCATCCGGCCGAAACGGCGGGGTAGGTGTGCCATTGGTGTCCCTTAGCCAAGCGCGAGGAGGCATCCGAACGTACGGCCACGGAGAACATGTAGCGGTTGTCGTAGGTATAGATGGCGCGTCCCATCCACGACATCAGACCGCTCTTCCGGTAGTCCCAGTCGCCCGGTGCCGAGCTGATGTTCCCTTCGGCACGCCCTATGTTGTAGTATTGGAGTTGTTCGTCGGGAATGTCTTGTCCGGTGACGCGTGAGGTGGTGTAGAGTGTCTGCTCGGCGGAGTAAAGTCCCACCACGTTGATGTGGTGCTTGCCGAAGGTGTTGTCGTACGTCAGCAGGTTCTCCACTGTCCAGTTGGTGGTCTCGGTATGGCGGAGCGCGGCGCTCGATATGGTGCTGGCGTTGGTGCTCTGCACCCCTTTGCCGGTGAACTCGCCCGTCTTGCTCGAGCGGTAGTTCAGGCCGAGGTTGATGCGGTATTTTAACCCTTTTATCCAAGGAGCGCTTACCTCGGCGAAGAGGTTGTTGTAGGTGGCCAAGCCTTTGGTCTCGTTGAGCCAGGTGTCCTCCAGCCCCTCAATGACACTGCGTGTCAAGGTGAAGTATTCGTCCTGGGTGTTCAGCTTGATGGTGCGCTTGAGCGTGCCATCTTCCTTGTAGGGGTTGGCGATGGGCGAGTAGGCCAATACATTATATATATTGACGTTGTTGCCCTTGGTCATGTTGTAGTTGGAGTTAGTGGTCAGCCCGAGGCGGAAGTACTTGCCCACGCCTTGGTCGAAGGAGCCGCGTAGCGAGTAGCGGGTGTAGCTTTGCGTGGGGATGACCCCTTGGTCCTTGTAGTAGGCTCCGCCGAAGCTGTAGGCCCCTGTCCGGGTGCCGCCCGTCACGCCCACGTCGTGCGAGGTCACCATGCCGTTGCGGTAGAGCAGGTCCTGCCAGTCTGTGTTCACGTCGTCGGCCTCGTCGAGGGAGTTGGTGAACTTGTTGGCATACTTACGCATCTCGGCGAACTTCGGCCCGTCCATCATGGGGTAGGGTGAGAATACTTTCTTGAGACCCACGTAGCCGTTGTAGGTAAACCGTGCCTGTGCCCCCTCTTGTCCCTTGTGGGTGGTGATGAGGATGACACCGTTGGCGCCGCGCGAACCATAGATGGCCGTGGAAGAGGCATCCTTGAGGATGTCCATGCTCTTGATGTCACTGGGGTTGATGTCGGACATCTCGCCCATGAAGGGAATGCCGTCGAGCACTATCAGCGGGTCGTTGGATGCCGTGAGCGAGCGGGTACCACGGATGCGGATCTGCATGGAAGCACCCGGCTTGGAGGAGCTTTGCGTCATTTCCACACCCGCCACGCGTCCTTGCAAGGCGTAGGTGATGTTGGTGGCGGGCATCTCCTGGATTTTGTCGCCGCTCACCGAGGCGATGGAGCCGGTCACGTCGGACTTCCGGGCCGTGCCGTATCCGATGACGATGACTTCGTCAATCGCCCGGGCATCTTCTTTCAAAACAATAGATAAAGGAGCGCTACCTCTGACAGGGACTTCCTGACTGATGTATCCGATGTAGGAGATGACCAGCGTAGCGTTTCTTTGCACAGAGAGGGTGAAGTTTCCATCTATATCGGTAATGATACCGTTAGTGGTCCCTTTTTCGGTTACGTTGGCTCCGATGATGGGGTCACCGGCGCTGTCTTTCACTGTGCCTTTCACAGTGGTGTTTTGAGCGAGGCTCCACAAGGGGAGGAAGCACAGCATCAAGAATAGCCCTAAAGGCTTGAAAGTCTTAATAGCATTTTTCATAAATACTTGGTTATATTGTTTGTTCTGTTAGTAGGAGACGCTCTCCTATCCATTGGACAAAGGTATGGCTTCTGTTTCACAATGCCTCTTCTCAATGTTACACATCGTTCCCTTGGCGTTGCGCAAATGCAAATGTGTGTTACATCCTTTTTGTCTGTCGTAACATGTTTGTATTCAGAAGCTTTCGGGAGCGTCAAGGTCCTCCTCGAACGTGCCGACAGGCATCCCTTCCGTGTTTCTCAAGTTGGCATCCATGGGGTTGTCCGCCCATGCATAACGTACCGATACGGGTTGAGGTACAGCGGCGCTCCACACCCTTACTTTATTATAAGCTATCGGGGTCGCTTCGGCCTCGGCATATTTACCGTCGGCACCGGCTACAAAGAACCCGCGCAAACGGGCGTTGGAATACAACGCCGAGCCATCGGTGTCGAACGTCAGCAGGAGGTCGCCTGCTGTACCAGCCTCGATGTCAGTGGGTAGTGGGGAGCGACTCACAAAGCCCGTCTCGCCGTAAGCGATACGGCGTGCCTGCAAGGCCAGTCGGTATCCCACATCGCGTTTATTGAGCGGATGGATGTCGTTCCATTCGCCCAGTCCGAGCGTTACGACCATGCCTACGTCGGGCAGGGCAAGCGAACGACGTTGAATGTCGCGCGTCACAGCCCAGCTGCTGTGTTCTTGGTAGCGTTCGGGTTTCATGAAGTTGGGCAACTGCACATACACCACGGGCAGTGCGGGATTGGCGAACGTCGTCCGCCACGTGTCGGTCAGTGCCTTAAACCGTTTTCCGTAATTGGTTTGTCCGGCATTCGCCTCCCCCTGATACCATACCACGCCTTTCACCGTGTAGTGACGGGCCGGCGCTATCATGGCATTGTAGAGTGCGGTGGGACTGTTTTGCCCCGGCGTTGGTGGCATCGGTCCGCCTCGCTTGCTGTCCGGCGACATGCTGGAAGGGAGAGGTGCGTCGTAGCCCACACGGTACTTCCAGTCGCCGGTAAGGTCGATGCTTTCGTTCCCCACCATCAGCTTGTAGGGTTTCTCTTCGACCCATCCGCCGTGGGCATTGCCCGCCATGCGAACCGCAATCACATTCGTCCCGGCTTTGAGTACACCTGCCGGAACGGCATACTTACGTGGCGGATACTGATAACCGGTGCTTCCCACGTACGCTCCGTTGACGAAAGCCGAATCGCTCTCTATCATTGTCCCTAAACGCAGATAGCCGCTCTTCCCGTCCCATGAGGCAGGCACTTCTACGGTTTTGCGCAGCCATATCACGCCGTTGCGAAAAGCCACGCCTTTCTCTCCCCAATAGCCGGGCAGATAGATGTGCCTCCAGTCCGTGTCGTCCCAGTCGGCACGTTGCCACTTTCCGGCTCCCGCATCAGTGAACGGTGTGCGGGGGGCATGGGCAAGAGCCTCCTGCATAGCTTGCCGGATGCTATCTTGCAGCGTGCGGTCGGTCAGTTGTCCGAGTTGTCGGGCAAGGTCGGGGAATGTTTTGGCGGTCTCGGGGCTGAGCCATGCTTCTATGGGAGAGCCTCCTACGCTGGAGTTGAACAAGCCGATGGGCACCTTGAAGTGTTCGTACAGATACTTTCCGAAAAAGTAGGCCGTAGCCGAGAAGGCGAGAATATTGTCGGGCGTGGCCGCTTTCCAGTTGCCTTTCAGGTCTTCTTCGGCACCACTCACGTCGTAATGGAGCACGGTTTTGAAATGGCGTATCAAGGGGTTGTTGGTGGACGCTACCTCTTCCGGGAACATTTCGGCCACACGGCTCATGGGGGTTTCCATGTTCGACTGTCCGGAGCAGAGCCACACCTCGCCAATCAGCACATCGTTTACGGTATGTTCGTTGACGGTCAGCGTATAAGGTCCGCCCGCAGGCTGTGCCGGTAGTACAACCTTCCACTCTCCTTTTTTGTCGGTGCGTACCTTGTATGTCCTATTCAGGAAGGTGAGGGTGATGCGTTCGCCCGGGTCGGCCCATCCCCACACGCAAATGGGGGCATTGCGCTGAAAGACGACACCGTCGCTGATAAGTTGGGGCAACCGTACTTTGCTGTCGGCCGCTATGGCAGGTTGGGATAGCCATGCTGCCTCCCAACAACAGATGCATATAAGCCAGATGATTCTTCTCATGGTTGTCATACGTTTTAGAGGTTAGTGACACAATGTGCAAATGTAAGGAAAGGGTGGCAAAAGAAGGACGGGGCCTGTTACCTGTTTTTTTGATGGCGTTACAGACTGCGCTACCAACAATGGCAATCATACTTCATTCGAGGAGGTTGGGTACAATCCGCCGGTACGTCGAAGGGCATCAACGAATGTAGAACGTGTAGTATAGAATATTGATAGACAGTCAATACGCCCATCCCGTCCTACCCCTGCTCTACTGGAGATTTGTGCAATATCCCCCTACGCACTCCTGCATCCATGTCCTCATCGGACTTTGCGTGCGCAAGGGGTAAAAGTACCACCTCCCCAGGACAAGCAAGTGAGCCATCTCCCGCGAATATATAAAAATAAACAGGACTAATTGTTGCAAAACGTGCAGCGTACGATTTGCAACACCGCAGATGCCCTCACAGACTTATACTGTACTCAGGATGGTTTTGTGCAATATGGTCCACTTATAAATTGGAGGTTAGGGGAGTGATGAGCGGTGAGTGATTAGCCGTACACGATTCTGACACGGCGGTTGTAACTGAAATCCTCCTCT
>JAISIX010000258.1 GCA_031261805.1 Mediterranea sp. (in: CFB group bacteria) | reverse complement strand
GCCGCAACGGTCCACATACAGCCTCAACTTGGTGGAGCGGCGTGCCGGCATCCGGCGCTCGGTGCACACCACCTTGCCGCCAATGATGCCCTCGGCCACCATGTTCACCTTCTGCCAGTTGCGCTGGGTATAGCTATAGTTGCGGGCTTCCCAGAAGTCCCACACACCCTTGAACACTACCGGGGCGTTGGGCAGATGCCCTTTGGCATGCACCACGGGAAGCGTCCACTGCTTGGCACCGTCGTAGATGGAAAGGCGCACGGAATCGCAGTTGCTGAACACCACCACGTCGGACGGCGAGAACTGCGACATCTCGTGGGCGATGAAGAGCATGGGGCCGCCCTCCACGTGTGGCATCCGGAGCGTGGCGGGCGACTGGCTGCGAAACATCCAGTAGGCATACTTCCGTTGCCGGAAGGCATCGTAGAAGCCCCCCCAGTAAGGGTCGGGATGGTAGCCTCGCTGATGGTCGAACGGGTGCCACTGCGCCCCACCGATAAACTGCCCCGTGGTGCGATACATCTCGTCGTAGCTGCGAGCCAGTGAGAGGGCCTGCACCAACTGCGGATGCTCGCCCCAGCTACGGCTGGCCCGATTGTTGTTGTTCTGGGCATACCAGTCGTCCACGTTCTCACCAAACTCGCGGGTGAAGATGCACTGGCGGGGACGGTCGGCCTTCTCGTCGTCACCCGGCCAGCCATACACCACATCGTAGTGGTCGGCCACGCCGGCCGAGTGCACGTCGGCAGCTGCCACAGGCCGTCCCGGGTAGGGATACTCGTCTTTCGTTATCTGGAGCGCCTGCAGGGCGAAGTCCTCCGGGTAGCGGGTCTCGTTGAGAATGGGTTCCCACATCAGCACCGAGGGGTGGTTGCGGTCACGGCGTATCATCTCGCGGGTGTTCTGATGCACGCGCCGGGCAAACTCCGGATTCTTGTTCCAATACTGCCAGCCGGGGGTAGCCACGATGACGAATAGCCCCAGCTCGTCGCAAGCATCCATAAACGCAGGGTCCTGCGGATAGTGTGCCGTGCGGATGATGACACAACCGGCATCGCGCAGCCGCTTGGCATCACGCCACTGCTGCGAGTTGGGCACGGCATTGCCCACGTAGGCAAAGTCTTGGTGGCGGTTGGCGCCAACCAGCTGTCCGTAAGGTTTCCCGTTGAGCCAGAATCCTTCCTTGCCCCGAAACTCCGCCTTCCTTATCCCCACGCGCGTCACTCCGCCATCAAGGCATCGGGCACCTTGCTTCACTCTCGACTGCACTCTATATAAATAAGGTGTATCGGGCGACCAGAGCTTGGGCCGCTTCACCTCCATCCGCTGCCGGATGGTACGTTTCTCACCAGCCTTCAGCGTGAGCTTCCCGGCCGTGTGCTTCAGCGGCCGGCCGTCGGCATCGGCCAAGGTGATCTCCACCGTCACTGTCTCCGTCCGCCGGTTGGCATTACGCACCTCGGTATCTACATATACCTCGGCGCTCTGCCCACTTATCTTGTCGAAATGAACGAACACGCCTCCGCCAGCCACCGTCTGCGACTGGATGGCATCGGTAATGGCCACGGGTGCCTTGGCTATGAGCCACACATCGCGATAGATGCCGCCGTGGTAGGCGAAGTCCAGCGTGTACTGCGGCTTGCCCGGCGGGAACGACTTATCGTCGCTATTGTCCACCAGCAGGGCCACGAGGCAAGTGTCGCCTGCCTGCACACCCGCATCGGTAAGGTTGAGCGTGAAGGGCAGGTAGCCGCCCAAGTGCTCCCCCATCCGCTTGCCGTTGAGGTAAAGCGTCTGCTTCCCCATGGCTGCCTCGAAGTAAAGCTCCGTACGCATGCCCCGGGTCTGGGCAGGTAGCACAAAGCGCTTGCGGTACCACGCCGGCCCTTGGTAGTTACGGCATCCGCTGGCCTCCGCCGGCATCAGCTGCACGGTGTGCGGTGTGGAGACCACCTCCCATCCGCTATCATCGTACGTCACGGCTTCTGCCCCCGCAGCATCGCCCCGATGGAAACGCCACCCGGGATTGAAGTCATACACCTGCCGCCCACTACCGGGTAGCTGAATAAACCCCGCTACAGACGTTTCGGGACGATAGTTCTCCGCCGCTACGTTGGTTGTTAGCAGGAGAAGAAGAAGGAAGAGGGCGGGAAGAAGACGATGGTTCATGAGTTATTCTTTTGCTTTATATTTCTGATTGGGATGTCGAGGTACAATGCGTATATTTACTTTATTAACAGCACCACATCCTGCTGCCTCTCTGAGGGTGTCACCTTTAGCTTCGTCAGCTTGCCCTCTTTGAGGATGGCTTCTACGGTGGTTTGCCGGGGGGCGTGAAGCTTGAAGTGGACATTCCACTCCCGTGGCCAAGCAGGGAAGAGGAGGATGCGGTCGCCGTCGGTTTGAAGTAGCATCTCCTGCAGGCCTATCATGCCGCTACCGCCCCAGTTGTGGTCGGGTGCCCAGTCGAAGCCGGGTCCCCAAAAGGCGGGGAAGCGAAAAGGGCCATCGGCCAGCTTAGCCTCGGTGAGGCGCTTCGCCTCGTCGGTGAGGCCGAGGCAGGCAGCCCAGATGTTGTCCTGCTTCCAGCCGATGGCGGAGCGGAACTTCAAGGCATCGGGGTCGTAGAGGTAAGTGTTGCGGGCGATGTCGAGGTCGGCCTTGCCCACACCGTAGATGCGCCACGGGAAGACGGGATAGAGCTGCGGCGTCTCCACGTTGTTTACCCGTTCCCAGCTCACGGCCGGGGCGATGGTACGTTTCAGTAGCGGGGCAGCACCGGGGTGTAGGGAGTCCTTCACCTCCACGTAGCGCAAAGGGATGGGAGGTATGGTGCGGAGCATCTCCGGCTTCCGCCCGTACGTCTGCAGCACGGTGCGCAGGGCGGCTATGGTACTGGCAGCGTTGTTGGTCATCTTGTACGTCTCGCAGGCCGAGCCGGGAAAGAGGATGAGGTGCCCGTCGCCATCCAGCGCCTTGCGCCCGCGGTGGGAGGCGAGGTAACGGTAATGTTCGTCGAAGAAGGTAAGGGAGCTTTCGATGAGGGGCAGGTAGGGCGTGATGTTGGCATCGGCATAACGCCGTGTCTCAAGTATCATCTGGCAGAACTCCAGCACAGTGTCCCACTCGTACTCCAGCCAAGCGTTGTACTCCAGCCCGCAGTCGAACCAAGCGGGGCGCTTGAAGCCATACTCCGCGGGGTTGGGCAGGCCGTAGTTCTCTATCTGCTCGCTGAAACAGGCTCCCGCATGATGCCAATACACACGACTGCGTAGCTCCGCGTTGGGCAGCATCCGCAGGTAGAAGTTAAACTGCGGGAGCATCAGGTCGAAGTCGCCACTCTTCAGCAATGGCCAGTACACGAGACGTTGGTTCTGCGCCGTCATGGTCCCTCCACTCCACTTGCGGTAGTCGGGCGTGAAGGCCTGCAACGTATCTACATAGCAGGGGTCGAAGGTGAACAGGCCACCGTTGAACTTGGTAGGCAGGCTACCCCGTGCGTTACAGCCCAGCATATAGCGGAAGAGGGTGTAGTTGCGGGCAAGCCGCCCCGCCTCCCCTTCGGCCACGATGAAACTACGTTGCCAGAAGGCGTTCCACCAGGCGCGTGTCTGTCGCTTGTCAAGGGCCACCACGCCGTGGTCTATCCCCCCTTCGGGAGCGATACGGCGTGCCTCCACCTCCAAGCCCAGCTCCCATTGCCGGGGCACCACGGCCTGCAAGGTGTGCAGGACGATGCAGAACTGTCGCCTGCGAGCGGCCCTTGCGGAGCGGAACTTCCACGCCCGATAATCGGTGCCGGCATATACGCCGTTGGCAGTGCCGTCGAACACGAAGCCGTCGGCCAGCAAACAGCCACCCGAGGTAAGGTTCTTGAGTGGGTTCATCAGCTGCGGCTTCACGCTATCCAGTCCCTGCTGGGTCACGGTCTCGTCAAACACCGTCTGTGGCGCGTTGCGGTGATAAAAGGTGAGGAGCGTAGCATCCTCCTCGGGCTGGGTGCCAACAATGATGGAGTCCGCCCCCGTGACACATCCCTTGGGCGGTGCCCACTTGTAGGAACATTGCTGCCCTTCCCCCTTGCGGAGCAAGCGGTCTCGGTAACGCCAGCTCTCATAATAGAGTTCGGCCTGTAACGGCCTGCCACCCGCCACCTCTACGTGCACTACCGGGTGGAACACATCGGTCCAGAGCTGCACCTGCGTACCTGCGGCGGCGATTTCGACATACCCATCGTGAAGCCTCAGCGTCTGCCGAAAGTCCGTAGCCCCCTCGAAGGGGTTGGGCGACAGCCTTAGCCTGAACCGGCCTTGTTTCAACAATGTATTGTTGGCGTCCAGCGTACCGCTACGGCTTAGGTAGAAGAGCACATCGCCTCCCTCAACCCATACGTTCATGCCGATGTCGCCCCCGCCGCAAGGCATCGACTCCGACGAGTTACGGCTCGGGCTGGTCCACACCACATCGGCAGGCTGGCCGTAAAGAGCAGTCATCATCCACACCGACACAAAGAAGAAGTAAAGCCTCCGCACCATCAATTCCTAATTCTTAATCCTTCATTCTCAATTTACCAATCGTCCGAGCGGAACGACCCTACGGGTAGCCCCTCGCAGAAGAGGTCGCCCTCCACGTAGTTTTTGAAAGCATAGCGCACAGCCACGGGATGTGACACCTGCTCGCTTTTGACCAGCACCTTGCTGCGCGATATCCATGCCTTGGCCGGATGGAATATCTTGTCGGCCCCGGCCACCTCGAAGTTCTTCGATTCGAAGCTCCCGTTGCCATTCACCCACATACCGGCCCGTTCGAAGCTCACCGTCACCGTATCGCCATGCACCTCCATGTCCTTGTAGTACGGACTCTCGCCCGCCACACCCTTTATGCCGTAGGTTTTGGTAAGTGCCAGGAGCGCCAGCCGCTCACCCGCCACCTGCTTCTTGAGCGGATGGATACCCT
>JAISIX010000071.1 GCA_031261805.1 Mediterranea sp. (in: CFB group bacteria) | reverse complement strand
TATGTTTACGTATTGTTCTCATCACAGAACGCTTTTTGTAGGACTATTATTCTTTCCATAGAGTGAACTAAACATGAGAACACAAAGGTATAGTTTTTAGTTGTGTAATACTTCTTATTTTTGTTAAGTTGCGGCTGTGAGACTGGATAGTGCGGCTGTGAGACAGCCGTTCAGCGGATGAGCGATACCTTTGCCCCGTGAAAAAGAGAAAAACGAATGTTTAATTGTAAATAAGATGAGGACTTGGCATAATGAAAATGCGCCTCTTCCTTATTTGTTTTAAAAGGTTTAAGAGAGTCATGAGTAAGAAATTGAAAAACGTAAAAGAACCATACGTATCGCCAACGGTGACGTGTATGGAAATTAGTCTCGAAAGAGTAATAGCGGGTAGTTATAAGAGCGCTACAGCCTACCAGGACACATGGAATGATGCGTCCGGTGGCGCTAATTATGCCGCTAATGGTACCGTCACCAGCAGTGGTGATACGGGAGCCACCTTTGGAGACATGGAGTGACAATGTAAAAAAGAAGAGAAGAAAGTATGAGAAAGAAGATGAAAAGAAACGTATTTTATCTGATAACGGCCTTCGCCCTCTCGCTGGGCTTAGGCGCATGTAGTAGCGATGACGACGGGGGAAGCAACAATGGCAACGTTGTGCCCGGCAGGGAAGGTATGGTGACTTATCGTGTAGCCACGTCGCTCGACCAGGGGGCAAGCGTCAATACACGCAGTGCACAGAACGCCCCTATCCATTTCACCAACGACTTGGGCAACGGCTATGTACTGGAGTCCACGCTGACGATTAACGAGAAACCTAAGACGAGGGCGAAGGTGACTGTCAATAACACCTACCTCTTGATGGTAGCCTTCGACGTTAGCGATAAAGACAATCCGGTGGTAAAGGGGTGCGAGACGCTCCAGACGGGCGCCGATGGTACGGTGACCTTTGAACTGCCCAAGGGTTCGAAGTATAAGCTGGTGTTCTATGCTCCGAATGATGGGAAGGCTTTGAAACCTACCGATTATATTACCGGAGGAGGTGTGGCGGACACATATACGGCGAGTACTTGGCAATCGCTGGAAGGTGCTACACTAAAAAAGAATGTAGTAGCGATTCCAAGCCCAGCAAGCCCCACCTACGAGGGCGATGCGTGCGATGCCATCTGTGCCGCCACCACGGTGGACACGAGTAGCACCACTAAGATACAACTCCATTTCAAGCACCTCTTTGCTCAGATAAACTGGAAAATCGTTTCGGATAAAGCAGATGGAAATACAGTAACAGAAAATATCGGCGCCCTATCTGTGGGGTTCAATCCGAGGTACGCCAGCGCAAAGTTGGCAGACTTGAGTGCTATGCCTGAAACGAGTACGAGTACTGGAGGAGCAGTAACAGTCACTTCCACTGAACTACAGGCTGTATGGACAGGCTCTACGGTGGAAGCTACCGCAGGTAACCACTGGAGTGATTCGAGTACGGATAATGATTTGAGTGGGAAGACGGTGTACTCCTCCGTGTTTATTCCCGTGTCAACGAGCAAGGGTGCATGGATATACATCAAGAGCCTCACGTTCGCTACGATCAGTTATAATTATAATAAAGGTACTGAGTCTAAGCCTACGCCTACGCTTACCACTGTCACCGACTATGCTATTCCTATCCTTATCTCGAGTGGCGATGCCCAGATTGGTTTTGAACCAGGCAACACCTATACAGTGACAAGTAAGCTGAGTAATGGGAACGTGCTACACAAGTTCGCCTATAGTAACATCTTCTGGGATGATAAACTCCAGAATTTGAACTTCTATAAAGCGAAGGATGAACTTTATAATACCACAAGTACTTTTACATATTCCGGCAATGAAGGGGGGATGATAGGAGTTCGGTTCGCTCTGGGCAGCTTGATTGGCATCGGGTTTGCGAATGGTAATTGGAGTACCACAAATACAGTTTACGTTCCTGACCCCGACTCTGATAATCCGACTACTACTTCTACAGGGAAATTCTCAATAGCCACCGGTTTTAGTCTATCGGATGATATGCCGTATCATTACTATGGTATCACTAATCCTTCTATCAGTAGCAGTCCAGTAGGTACACTTTATAAGGATGGAAAGAGCTGGATGGGTGATATCTGTGCCGTTTTAACGCATGGAGAATGGCGTTTGCCCACCCACGAGGAGATGAAAAATTTGGCGGGATATCTGTACCTAGCAAAGGATAATACTACAGGTGGCTCAACTCCAGAGGCACTTGTGACAGGTCAGTGGAATGTAATAAAAGCTGGAGGTGGGTATGGTCACACTTACGACAACTCTTTTTACCTTCCTTTTGCAGGAGATAGAGATCCGACGTCTGTAGAAACTTCCTTGGGTTCTCTAGGGGCCTATTTATTTAATAGTACTGACGGGGATGTAGGTATGTTCCTTTTAAATAGGTCAATTATCTGGTTTGTTAATGGAAATCCCACAGCCCAACAGTTAACGCCTATTCGCTGCGTAAAGAATACCCTCCTCATCACCAATCCCGAAGACGGCGTTACCGGTACCGGCACCATCACCCAGTAGCATTAACCTGTTGCACCCATCTTGAGGGAGCGTCTTGCTCCCCCAGACTAACTGATTATCAGAAAGCGTTCTTTGACATTGTGGGGGAAAGAAAAAGTGGAAATGTCAGGCTTATGCTTGTCTTTCCACAAAATAGTCGTAATTTTGTGTTATGAACTAATCGTAAAGCGTATGGGACATGATACATCATTAAGGATTGAAGACTCATATTGGACCTTGCTAAAGGGACTGAACAATGAGATAAAGCTGAGATTGATAGCTCGCCTATCGGCTTCGGTGGCCAACGAGATGGCAAATGACGCACCTAAAGAAGGTGTGGACAAGTACTATGGCGCATGGGTCGACGACCGGAGTGCCGAGGAAATCATAGCTGATATTCGCAATAGCCGTGTGCTTGGTACCCGGCATATAGAACCCCTTGACGACTGATGGAAGCAACTTATCTGTTGGACACCAATATCTGTGTCTTCTTGTTCAGAGGTAAATACGACATCAACAAGAAGATTAAAGAAGTGGGATGGAAGAATTGCTGCATATCCGAAGTTACCATTGCCGAGCTGAAATACGGCGTGGAGTATTCACCCAATCGCGAAGCGAAAGAGAAGATGCTAAATGACTTCATGCAGGAAATCACCATCGTGCCATTTTCCGATGCTATTGACAAGTATACCGAAGAAAAAGCCCGATTGCGAAAAGCAGGTCTGCTTATTGACGATTTCGACTTGCTCATAGCCTGCACTGCCGTTGTCAACGAGTGTATTCTGGTTACAGACAATGTCAAGCACATGGCAAGAGTATCTGGTGTTCAAATAGAAAACTGGATAGAGCCATGGCGATGATATGAGTTTTAAGTTCCTATATCCAACCGAAAAGGGTACTCTTTGCTTGGAGGGTTCTGCTGATCTTGCTAACTTTGCAATAGATTGTCGAACTTAAAGAGACTATAGCATAATGGAAGCAACAAAGAAGAAACCCGAAGAGGCGGTGGCAACGAAAGAGAAGGCTACGCCCAAGAAGAAAAGAGTCAATAAGACCATGGAGGCCGCTCGGCGGCTGAAAGGACATCTCATTGTGTACGACCCTAAGTTTTTAGAATAAGAAGACTATGAGAAAAGAAAAAGCGACTTTTTGCTTGGAGGAATTGGGGCTTCTTGCTAACTTTGCTATAGAAAGGAGAATGTACAATGAATACAACCGTTGAAACTGCAAACCGGTACGTAAAGATGCTTTCTTACGTTAACGATGACGTGAAGCTGCTTATCATCAATAAGCTGTCAGAAAGCTTGTTGGATAAGAATAAGAAAAAGCGTCCCTCTATTCACGACTCTTTTGGTGCATGGAAAGATGGTCGGAGTGCAGACGAAATCATAGCTGATATTCGCAATAGTCGTGTGCTTGGCACCCGGCATATAGTATCCTTCGACGACTGATGGCACATTACCTGCTTGATACTAATATTTGTATCTTCTACATGAAAGGTTTGTTTCATTTGGAAGAGAAGATTACTGACTCAGAGGAAGACGAGTTCTACATCTCCGAGATTACAGTAGGCGAGTTGCTATATGGAGCGTCATGTTCTGATCGTAAAAGGGAGGTGTTGGAAGAGGTGGAGATTTTCATTTCGCGAGTCGAAATTCTGCCAATATACGAATCGCTATCTTGCTTTGCCGACACGAAAGCCCATCTACGTGCCAGAGGCCAACTGATAGATGATTTTGATTTACTGATAGCCGCTTCTGCTGTGTACAATGATTACATTTTAATCACTGATAACGTGAAGCACATGGCACGTGTACCTCATATCAAGATAGAGAATTGGATACAACGTACGTAAGTCCTTCCTATTAGCCAACCCTATACTTTCCCCCGATTGACAGTTACCCACCCAGGGTGCCCTGTCAGTCGGGGGAATTTCTTTTCCCTCCCCCACAATCCGTCAAAGCCTTGCGCTTTCTGCCTACAATAAGAAACAAGAATAAGTAACTATCAAAATAGAAAAAACGTATAGTATGAAAAAGAATAGAATCCTCGCCCTCGCCCTGTCCGCCCTGCTGGCATTGGCCTCGTGCGACAACAACTTGATAGAGCAACCCGAGCAGGGCGGCGGTTCCGGCAATGGTTCCGGCAGCGCCGACCAGCCCGCCTACATCGTGAACGCCGAGGGCGACACGCTCTACTTGGTCACTCCCATGGTGGAGATGGCTCCCACGCCGGCTCTCACCCGCGCCGAGCAAGAGACAAAGACCTACGACATGGGCCACGGCATGACGCTAAAGGTGATTCCAGAGGCACCGAAGGCGGGGACACGGAGCGTGTCCGCCCTCAAGGAGGGTACCCTTGTGCAGATGTACGTGTACGACGACAACGACAACGGAGCCTACGTAGCCAATAGCATGAGGCAATATAGCATAGATTCCAACGGTAAACCCACAGGTGGCACCGGCGGCCTCTACCTCCCCGTGGGAGACTACACCGTCTACTGCTTCACGGATGCTGCCAATACTTCGGGCGCGACTTCGACCCCATCTTGGACACCGGGTTATACGGTAACCCCGTCGACAGCCCTTTCCAGCGCTACCGTCACCGTACCTCAAGGAGTCGATGCTGCCTGGGGGGCTGGGAAAGTCAGAGTGGGCATGTATAGCCCCAATAAGGTGAGCGCCACGCTGGCCAGGAAGTGCGCTCAGATTTCGGAGATAGACATTGCACCTGCCGACTTGGCTGTAATAACCTCATTGTATATAACGAAAATTGGTTTGGACAAAGTTGTGACCACCGCACAAAAATCAGGGGCCAACTTTGGCGACATAGCTGCCTCCGAAGAAGGCACAGAGACGATAGAATCCCTAAACTTTCCGACAGTAAACTTCCCGGCGCAAATGTTGTCAGGCTATACGAGCTACACCTTGACGGATCCAGTTTACCTATTGCCGCAAAGCAATGCTTTCGATTTCACGTGTACGGCAGCAATCAATGACAATATGAATAATACTAAAGACTATTCGACAGGAATAGACATAGCTCCGCTGAAGGCTGGATTTAAGTACGTGCTGAAGATAAACGTATCAACAACCATCTTTGCTTATTCAAATGTCTTTTATGACTCTTCTGTTGGCGATTTGAACTTCTACGTGACCCAAGATAAAACGTTTAAGGAAAATAGCACTATGGTTACCAATTCATCTGCAAAACAGATGCAAGGTCTATACTTTAAGGCAGGTTCTCTCTATGGGATAAGCTCCAATCTCAATATTTACCAGCCAAACAATACTGAGGGAACTGCTTACGACGCGGGATATACGGAGGCTACCTCAGTTCAGCTCGCTGACATCTCTGAGGGAATACAGGGTATTGCGGGTGGTACACCAGCCGACAACTCGTTGCTTACGTCTTACCTAGGGGATGGAACGAGTACTTTCTACTCTTCCAAGGATGGCAATTCTTATGGAGATGTCTGTGCCTATATCACCAAGGGCAAATGGAGGCTGCCCACCGCTGCTGAATTCAACCTTGATGGCACAGCGAAAGGTAAAAAAGATACTTTTACAAGTAGTGTAGGACAAGGAAGTGGATGGCTTCGTTATGGTGAAAATGGTGCCTTTAATCAGGCTCGAAATCACTTCTCAGCAGATGGCACAGACGATGGTGTAACTGGCGGCGCAGTAATGGAGAAGAATAATAACCCATTTTTCCCTGATGAAAGTGCGATTAAAGCAGATGGAACCCTTATGATGAATATGGGCGGCAATTATTGGTCAGGTACTGTGGTCCCGGGGGAAACGGGCGTTCTGTCCAACCTTAGCTTTTTTTATGATTCTAGTAGTAGTAGCGGTATCATACAGTATGCTCCTATGGTGTCTGCCAATAACAGTACTTCGCTTAGTGGCTATGCTGTGTCTGTTCGATGCGTCCTAAATCAATAGGAACCATACAGTATATTTACTACATTCACAAGTAATCCCTCCAACAAAACTACCTCTTTCTCTTTTATTTAAACATTTCTTTTAAAGGGAGTGCTGGCCATGAGAGGTCGGCCTCCCTTTCTTTTTTGTCTCTCCCATTGTGTTTCCCCGTATGGCTCACTGGCATTGCCCGGAAGCTGCATGAGAAGTATGGAAGCCTACATTCCACTATTTATACACCTTCCAGCCTGCGATACCTCTCGTCTGCTTGTCGTAGCTGACGCCTATCTTCACCACTTGCCGGTGCCCGGCTTCGTAGGCAATGGCGTAGCCCTTGTCGTCAATCTGCGCCAATGCCTCCTCGGGTGTAGCGTCGACCTTCAGCTCGAACACGTAGACGTAGTCGGCGTTGGTCACTACGGCGTCAATGCGTCCCACGGAAGTCTTCACTTGCGTCTGCACC
Source organism: Mediterranea sp. (in: CFB group bacteria) (assembly GCA_031261805.1). Taxonomy (GTDB): domain Bacteria; phylum Bacteroidota; class Bacteroidia; order Bacteroidales; family Bacteroidaceae; genus Bacteroides. Next base: position 6,414 of record JAISIX010000071.1, on the reverse strand, counting down.
AGCTGTCCCATCAACGTGAAGAAGAGGTAGAAGATGGTTTCGAAGCGTGACTCGTTGTCGCTCTTCTTCTCGTAGGGGATAGAGGCAATGAAGGAGCGCAGGCGCATCATGCAGGCTTCGATGTCGCCCTTCTCGAGGGCTTCCATCATGGCGATGGTGCTGATGTCATTCTCCATCTCGCTATGTGCCATGACGGCGGGGAGTAGCGAGCGCAGGAAACCGTAGCGCACCTCTTCATTAGGAAACCCCAACGTATAGACTCTGTTCTGAAATGCTTTGATAGTGAGATACCCGCTTTGGTAGAGTACAGGGATGGGGTCGGTCAGCGTGTCGGTCGACTTATCGAACGCGGCAGGCAAACACTTGCATCCCTCCAACTCCTCCAGTTCCATGTTCCGGCTGCGTAGCAATTCTATCAAGAAGGTAGGTGTGCCGGTAGAGTACCAATAATTACCGTATTCTTTGCTTTTGAGCACATTGATGATGCTGAAGGGATTGTAAATGTCCTCGCTCCGGTGGTTGAAGTGGTAGCCGTCGTACAGGCGTTTGAGGTGGGCACATGCCTCCTCGTACGTCTCGTCGTTAAAGTCGGCCAGCTCCTCTATATCAGGCTTGAAGACCGTGAACAGCTCACTCTCGGTAATGCCGCAGATGCTGCTGTATGCCGGGGCCATGCTGATGTTCTCCAAATTGTTCAGCTCGCTGAAGATGCTCATCTGGCTGAACTTGGTGATGCCGGTGATGAAAAGGAAACGGATAAACTCCACGCTGTCTTTCAGCGGACTAAAGAACTCGCGCATGGTGTTGCGCAAGTCTTCTTGCAACTGGCCTCCTTTGCCATTGCTGTCGAGCATGGGCGAGTCGTACTCGTCGATAAGGATGACTACGGGCTTACCGGTCTGCTCGTAAGCGCAGCGGATAACCTTTTCAAAACGTTTGCCGAACGACCCTCCCTGTGAAGGGCTACCATATTGAGCTTCCCAGTCGGAGAGTTGTCCGTCAAGGAGTCCGTGCAGGTTAGACAGCTCGTTGTAGCGTGTACGCGCGAAAGAGAGGTACAGCACCGGATACACCGTCCAGTCCTGCTCCAGCTGCTCCATGGCCAGCCCCTCGAAGAGGTGTTTCTTACCCTCGAAGTAAGCCTTCAGGGTAGAGAGTAGCAGGCTCTTGCCGAAGCGGCGGGGACGGCTCAAGAAGTATATCTGTCCGGTCTTTACCAGCCGATATACCAGTTCTGTCTTGTCTACGTACACGTAGTTCAGCGTACGCAGTTGCTCAAAGTTCTGTATCCCTATCGGAAACAAGCGGGTGGGTAGTGTAAATGCCATAGTCACTCCTTTTTTAATACGTTGTGAGGCAAAGATAGCCCTTTCTCTCTTCTCGTACAACTGTATGGAGCGTTTTCTTCGAGCGTGAGAACATCTACAGAGTAGCCTTGGCATACGGAGTAGAGGCTTACGACAAATCGCCCTTAAAAGGGTAGCAATATTAAGCTATCCTTTTAAGGGCGATTGCACAGGGCTTAGACGCTGGTGTTCCAGCGTGCTTCCGTCTACTACTTCGCGAAGCCTTCTACGGCGTCGAAGTCATTGAGCAGCAGCTGGTACTTGATGAAACCGCCACTCTTGCTCGAATACTTGGTGTAGATGGCGGTGATGGCGCCTGTAGCATTCGGTTGGGGTAGGGGTTGTAAGGCGAAGTTGGCATAACCGCTGGTACGTACGATGTAGTTTCCCGAACCATTGCCTGCACTCGCAGAGCTTGTCCCCGGAAAGGCAAACCAAGCCGATCCGTAGTAGTGGTTGCCACCGTAGCTGTACGCATAAGTCGGTGTCAGCGGGTTGTCCTTGTCGTCGTCGAAATGCTTAGTGATGTAGGTGGCTGTATTGCTACCATTGACATACACCGTTTCCAAGTATTGCGGGTATCGGTTATCCTCGCCCGATCCGTCAAGGTTGCCCGTCTTGTATTGCAACCCTTCGAGGCGAACGAGGCGTCCCAGGGCATCATCGGTAAGCACAGTCTTATAGTTGTCGGGGGTGACGGTAAGGATGTCATCCTCTGTCACCTCCCCCAACTTACCGGGGAATACGTACTTGTTGGCCAAGTAAGCCGCGTCGAGGTTGCGGTTGGCATACCCTTTTTTCTCATCGTCGGCAGTGGGCAGGGCACCTACACTCAGCATATAGCGGTAATTGCCGATGCAGAGGCCATTTGTCTTCACGTAGAGTGTCTGTCCGAGGTGGTAGAAGACGTAGTTGCTTACCATCAGCTTCAGCTCGATGCCCGCGGTGCCGTCGTAGATGTAGACCGACTTGTAGACATTGCCCGCCTGGTCGCTGGAGATGACCTTGCCACTGATGACATAGTCGTCCGTGATAGGCAGGTATTTGCCCAGAGCCACGTCCTTTGCAAGGTCCTTGAGGTCCTTGATGGAGATGAACTTGCAGCCGGTGAAGTCGTCCTTCGTCCACACCTTGGCCGGCGCGGGGTCTTCATATTCGTTGTAGCAGCTACTGAAGCCCAGCACCACGGCTACAATCATACATAGTTTAAATATCTTGTTCATACACTTCTTCTTTGGGGTTTAGAAACGGAAATAGACATTCAGGTAGTAGGTGGTACCCAACATGTAGTAGTACTTCGAACCGAAAGGCTCGTACGTCAGCGCGTCGCCATCCTTGTTCTTCAGCAGGCGGATTTGCTCGTAGCCGCCGGTCTTCATGTTCTGGCGGTTGAGCAGGTTGTTGCCTTGCAGGCTGAAGCCGAGGTTGTAGTTGTTGATGTACCAGTTCTTGCCGATGCTGGCGTTGAGCACGCATCCCGGTGCGAACTTCTCCTGCCGGCGAAGGGCGGCGATGTTCTGGTCTGTCATGCCCGGGGTAATCACGGCATCGGTGCGATAGAGGGGCGACATGGAGATGTAGTTCTTATCGTAGTAGTTCACGTCTACCGAGGCGAAGATGTTCTTCGGGCCACGGTAGTTCAGGCCTACGTTGAGTGCCAACTGTGGCGAGCTTTCTATGCGGAAGTCTTTCCAGTACACCTTGCCTTGGTTCTTGATGATGCCGCTGTTGTCCTGCACCTGCACGAAGGTGGGGTTGTTGTCGTACGTGTACTGTCCCCAGCTCAGGGCGGCGTTGAGTGTGAGGCCACCGTAGATGGGCATGGAGGCAGCCGCTTCAAGGCCGAAGTACTTCTTGGCGATGCCGCTCATGGCGAAGTTGGAGTAGGTAGACTCTACGTCGTCGTAGTAGGACATCACCTTGGTCTGATTGATGGTGCGGGTGTAGTAGCCCGAGAGGCGTGCCTTGAAGTCGCCTATACGCAGTGCGTAGCTGGCGTCTACGGAGATGGTGCGCTCCGGCTTCACGCCCGGCGTGGCTGAGTTGCGCGTACGGGGCGAGAGGAAAGCATCCTGGAAGCGGGGAGCATCCTGCATGTACACCACGTTGGCGCTCAGGGCCTGTGCTGCCGAGAAGCGGTAGCTGAAGTTGGCCTTGCCGCGGTAGGTCCAGTATTTCTGTTTCTTAGAGTTGCCCTTGGAGTTGTCGAGGAAGAGGCCTTTCTGCCACAGTCCGTCGCGCCACAGGTAGGTGCGTCCACCCTCTACGCCAAGGTTGATGTCGAGGGCGCCCACGTGCATCTCGTACTGTGCCCATGCCTTGCCCGACAGCATACGGGCGTAGTAGTCGTAGCTGTACTTATCGCCCTCGCGAGCGGCGGGAGCGTAGCCATACTTGCGGTAGTAGTCCATGTTGTTCTGGTACTGGATGGGGTTGGTGCCGCCCATGTCGCGTTCGGCAAACTTGTCGATGTCGATCCAGTAGTCACCTCCCAACAGGTCCTTCACCTGGCTGTAGTACTCCGTGCGGTTGTGGCGTGCGTTGCCACCTACGGTGAGCTTGGAGTTGTTGCGGAAGAGGTAGGTGAACTGCCCGTTGAGGTTCCAGTCGCGCTGGTCGGTGTGGCGCTCTTCTATCATATTGATGGAGCGTTTACCGGGTGCGTACTCTTCGTTGTCGGGCTGGTTACGGTTGATGTTGTACAGGCTGTTGAAGTTGACGTGGCGGATGTCATTGTCGTTGCTCATCCACGCCTCGTAGAGCTGCGCGCCCATGGTGGTGCCGTTGTAGAAGCTGGGCAGGTAGCGGTAGTAGTCGGGACGTGGGTCGGGACCGCCGTACCACGCCAGTGACGAGTAGCCATTCTTACCGAAGCGGTAGGAGGCGGCGAGGTCAATCTTGGCGCGTTCGTTGATGTCGAACGTATAGTTGAGCATGGTGAGCGGTTCGTGGTAGGTGCGCACGCGGGTGTTCACCTTCTTGCCGTTAATCCATCCCCAGTTGGGGTTGTAGTAGTTGTTGCCCACCAGGTCGTAGGCCTCTTGCGTAGCCGCTCCCTGTGCACCACGCTGAGTGGGGGCACCCAGCACGGTGAGTTGCAGGCGATGGTGCTCGTTGAACTTCTTCTCTATGGTACCGAAGTAGCCAAAGGCATTGTAGAATACGCCGTCCACGTAGGAGTTACCCCCTTGACGGGTAGAGAAGGTGAAGGCGTACGACCATCCGTTGTCTTGTGCGCCGGAGGCGTAGGTCACCATGCCACGGAAGGCGTAGGTGGAGTTGGCGCTCACGAGGCTGGTGCGCAGTCCGCGTCGCATCTGCGAGGGGCGGGTGTTGATGTCCACCGTTCCACCGATGCCGCCCACGCTCTTCTCGCCCATGGTGATGGAGGAGGTCACCTGCTGGTTGCGGGTGGCGTCGTTCAGACCGCTCCAGAGCGACCAGGGGCTATATCCGCTCATGGCGTCGTTCAGTCGGATGCCGTTCATGGACACGTCGGTGTACTTGCCGTCGTAGCCACGTACGTTGAAGCGCATCTCGCTGAACTTGTAGGAGGCGATGCTGTTGAACAGGTCCTTCGAGGCCGAGAGGGAGCTGGGCACGGACTGTGCGTCGTCCATCGTCTCGTCGGCGAAGGTGGCGAACACGGCATCGTCCACCGGCATGGCTGCCTCGCCCAGCGGAATCATCACGGCCTGCAGGGGGCGGATGGCGCCGTCGATGCGGATGATGAGTCGGAGGGTCTCGAAGTCGGCAGCCTCGAAGGTGGCGGTGTACTCGCCCTTGTCGAGGTTATTGAAGGCGAAGCTTCCCTCCTCGTTGGTGGTGGCGGTGATGCTACCTGGTTGGAGGGTGACTTTCACGTCATTGATCGCTTCGCGCGTGGTGCGCGATATCACTTTCCCCCGGATGCCGCCCGTGGCTTGTGCCCAGGCGGAGAGTGTCACGAAGGAGAGCAGCATGATGAATGCGAATGCTTTTATTTTCATAACGATGAGTTAGAGTTTATTTTCCTAAGTAGATGTACACGGGCAGGTGGTCGCTGAACCCGTCCTGGAAGTTATCGCTCACGAAGGTGCGCAGGGGGTAGCCTTTGTAGCGTCCGTCCTGCTGGATGAGATAGCGTGGCTTGAAGATGTTGCCGTAGAACTTCGAGTGGGGACCTTTCTTGAGGGCCAGCGTGCCCGTCTCGGGATAGAGCAGGTTGGCCGATACGATGATGTTGTCGAAGATGTTCCAGGCATCATCGTAGCCCAGCGTGCCGAGGCCCGCCTTTAGCATGGAGGCGTAGGGGGCGAAGAAGCCGCCCGGCTTCAGTTCTTTCACCTTCTCCACGGCACCCAGCGCCTTGGCGATGCTCTTGTCGGTGGGGTCGTCGTTGAGGTCGCCCATCATCACTATCTTGATGCCGGGCTGCTCGTGCTGCACGGAGTCGGCAATGGCGCGCATCTGCCGTCCGAGGGCTACACGCTTGAACTCCGACACTTCCTTACCGCCCAGGCGCGAGGGCCAGTGGGCTACCATGAAGAAGAAAGGTTCCTTGTCTACGGTGCCCCACATCGTGAGGATGTCGCGGGTCTTGAAGTCGGGCAGTTCGGGGATGATGGCCTTGATAGGCTTCGATCCTTCGAGCTTGAACACGTCGGGGCGGTAGAGGAAGGCCACGTCCACGCCGCGGGCATCGGGCGAGTCGTAGTGCGCGATGCGGTAGTTGGCGGGCATGAGCTTGGGTGTTGCTACGATGTCCTCCAGCACGTTGCGGTTCTCTACTTCCGACACGCCAATCACGATGGGATAGTCCTTGTTGATGGCGGCGATGTCGAAGAAGACACGTTCGATGTTGTGCAGCTTCTTGTAGTACTTCTCCGTGTTCCACTTTTTGGCGGACTGCGGAGTGAACTCTTCGTCGCGGACGTTGGGGTCGTTGATGGTATCGAAGAAGTTCTCGATGTTATAGAACACCACCTTGTAGGGTTTCTGCGCCGTGCCCGTAGTGAGGAGCAAGGCGAAGAAGGCGGTTATCAGTATCAGTTTTCTCATTATACGTGTAGCTTTTTAGTTGTTGATG
>JAISIX010000204.1 GCA_031261805.1 Mediterranea sp. (in: CFB group bacteria) | reverse complement strand
AAATGTTGAACTTACCAAACATATAGCTGGGGTCCAGCTCAATGAGGGTCTTGGAGACGCTACGTGCCACATTGCCCGTGTTACTATAATGTTCGCCGAACACGTCTACCTCATAATTCTCATATTTAGGGTTCTGCAACGTCAGCAAGGCGTGGAACTGAAATCCCTTGAAGGGCTTCAGCAACAAGTCGGTAGTCCATCCCAACGAGTTGACATCGTAAGAGACCGTCTGTTTGGTTGTCTCTACATTGCCATCGGCCTGCTTTTTGTTGAAGGTGGAGTTATTCTTGAAGTTGGTCCGTTTAATCTTCGTCACCTTCGATACGATATTCAGGAAAGGAGAGTTGAAATATACGCCTCCCGAGAACCCGGAGATTTCACACTTCTCTACATGCGGGTCGTCGGCCCCTGAATATGCGCTCAACTTACCAGCCTGCTGGATATACATCCCATCGGCCAACAATCCAAAGCTCATGGGACGTTCGGGCGTACCCAAGTTGGGGAGCAGCTTCCACATCAGGTTGCCGGTTCCTGTCACGTTCCACCAGTTTTTCTTCACGTCGGAGGTTTTTCCCGATACCCAATTGGTACCGGCCTGCTTGCGGTCGTCGGCATCATACCAGTCGCCATTGAGGTGTTGCCATTCCAAGCGAGTACCCAAGTTGAGTGTCAGCGTGCGGGTGATGTCCCACTTCTCGGTACCTACGAGTGCCATCTTATTGTCCACACCATTATAGTATTGCATGGCTGCGTTGTAGTTCCGATTGCCGAATTTATCAGTCTTTTCCACCCATGTATTCCCATCAAACTGTTTGTAAATGAGGGCATGTGGATTGGGTTTGACCTCAAATTGGTAGCTATAGGTAGCCTGCGTCACTTTGTCGGCATCGTAGTACCAGTTATGGAAGCCCACCATCCACTCGTGATGTTTTGTCTTCCGCGTCAGTTCAAACCGCATCATGACGGTGTTCTTCACGGAGCGCGGTGCGGCAATCATCATGCCGTTCTGTACATATCCGGTATAAGGTGCGTCAGGATTGTCGGCATAGAAGTAGGCCTTGTCGCCTACTTGAGGGTTCTTCGGGATGGGTGCTTGCTCTATACTGGTAAGGTAGGGATTGTACTGTCCGGAGTTAGCGTGTTGGAAACGGACGGTATAGTCCAACACATAGCCTTTGCCAAAGTGATGGTCACCCAACAAGTCAATCACATGCGTGGTACTGCCCATGTCTTTCATCGCGTTCCACGTGACCTGTTCGCCAGTGAGCGGGTCTATCACGTGCAACGAGCTGGACTGTTCCAAGTAGGAATCTCTTCCGATACGGAACCCCGGCATGGCATCCACCGAACCGTCTTTGTGATAAATGTAGGGGCTGTTCTTGGTCGTTATGGCTTCGCTGCTGCTATACTTATATTGTATGCCTATCTGGCCATGCCTATACTTCTTGTTCAACACTACCTTATATATCTGCGTCTTGTCGAGAAAGGTAGAGATGTTGGAGCGGAATGTGCCCGGATCCATGTTGACATAAGCGGTAAGTGAGTAGTAGAACCCGTGGCTCAAGGGTCCGCTCACCCCCACATCGCCCCTCCACAGGCCGAAAGAATTGGTGTTAAACGCAGCCGAACCTTTAAACTTATCGGTGCCACGGTTGGTCCAAGTACTTACCGACACACCAACATCACTGGCAAACAGGGCTGTTTTGGTAATGTCCAACGTACCGAACTTAGCAATGCCGGCATCTTGTCGCCACACGGCAGTCGGCATTTGTCCGGCATAGTCGTACACTACCGGCAGTCCATTCTCTAAGATAACCGTCCCTCCTACACTGGCAGGAAGTCCAATGTTCACGACACGAGGCCCATTGTCAGCCGATGCGTTCAGCATCATATTAGTTGCTTCTCCTGTTTTTGGGGTGGCAACTTTCGTGGTATCCGTTTGGTTTTGAGCCACGGATGTAGCTCCTAAAGCCGAAGCTGCCAATATTAGCAGGCCTTTTCGGCAAAAATAATGGTTCATCATAAGGCTATTATTAGGTTCCTTATACAATTAGTTGTGTTAATAGAACGCAAATATATAGTACATACGTTTTACACGCAAAATATAATGCGTTTGATTTACCCATTTATGTTCTTAAACATACATAAATACACTTCTTTCGCACAGAAAGAGACAATAACGCCTTTTTTTATGTACTTTTGTTGCAGAAACTTATAAGGTTAAAAAGAGATGAAAGAATACTTCCCTTACAACGCAGAGAACATCCATCCAGGCTTCTCTATTGACTGTGTCATACTCAGCTACCATAAGCGCAAGATTTATGTGTTGCTGAACAAATTCTACCTCGATGGCTATTGGGCATTGCCTGGAGGTTTTATGTTTGCCAACGAGGATGCCGACAGCGCTGCCTATCGCATCCTAAAGATGCGTACAGGCCTGAGCGACATATACCTCAGGCAGTTCCACTTGTTTAGTGACCCCAAACGTACCGAGATGAACCAGCATTTAGATTTCTCTCGGCTGGAAGCTCAAATGGGGAGCCAGATTATGTGGATTATGCGTCGCTTCGTGACCATGGGGTACTATGCCTTGGTACGTTATGACGACATTGAGTTGGTGAGCCACGACAACGAACAGCCGGGATGGTACGAAGTGGACAAACTCCCGTCCATGTACTCCGACCATGCCAACATCATCCGCACGGCGATAACGACCTTACGCGAGCTATGGGAATACTTCCCCTTGGGAGAAAAGCTACTACCCGAACAATTCACCATCTCCAACCTGCGCAACATCTACGAATTTATGTTGGAGAAGAAACTGGATCGCCGCAACTTTCAACGAAAGATGCTAACCGACGGGGTGATTCAGGAAGTTGGCCGGAAAGAAGGCGTTCGTTATAATGCGCCGGTTCTCTATTCCTTTATAAATAAGAAAATCTAAGAGCCACTCCCATTTCGGCACATATTGCCTATAACAATAACTACATTCAGAGAATATGATGAAACCAACCCATCTGATGATGATGTCGACAGCCCTATTAGCAGCTGCCTGCGGAGGGACCAAAGAGGCAGGCAAGACAGCGGATGAAGCTCCGCTTATCGAGAAGTCGACCCTCCAAATCCAAGGAAGACGCATGACCCCCGAAGCCCTGTGGGCCATGGGACGCATCGGCAACCTCGCCGTATCGCCCGACGGACGGCAGATAGCCTACACCGTAGCCTACTACAGCGTAGCACAAAACAAGAGCAACCGCGAAGTGTACGTGATGAACGCCGACGGCAGTAACAACCGCCAAATCACTCACACCCCCTACCAAGAGAGCGAAGTGAGCTGGATAAAAGGAGGTGCCAAGCTGGCCTTCCTAAGCAACGACAGCGGCTCGAACCAACTGTACGAGATGAACCCCGACGGCACCGGCCGCCGTCAGCTCACCCACTACGAAGGCGACTTGGAGTGTTACTCCATCAGCCCCGACGGCAAGAAGCTGCTCTTCGTGAGCGAGGTGAAGACTAAGCAGAGCACCGCCGACAAATACCCCGATTTACCCAAAGCCACTGGTATTATCGTCACCGACCTGATGTACAAGCATTGGGACCAGTGGGTGACGGGAGCACCACACCCCTTCGTGGCCGACTTCGACGGCAACGGCATCACCAACGTCACCGATATACTCGAAGGTGAACCCTACGAAAGCCCCATGCGCCCTTGGGGAGGCATCGAGCAGCTGGCGTGGAGCACCGGATCGGACAAGGTGGCCTACACCTGCCGTAAGAAAACGGGGCTGGCCTACGCCACCTCCACCAACTCGGACATCTACGTCTACGACCTTGCCTCCCGGAAGACCGAGAACATCACCGAGGCCAACAAAGGTTACGACACCAATCCCCAATACTCCCCCGACGGTAAGTACATCGCCTGGCAGAGCATGGAGCGCGACGGCTACGAGGCTGACCAAAACCGCCTCTTCGTGATGGACCTCGCCACGGGCCAGAAACGCTTCGTGAGCAAGGCCTTCGCCTCCAACGTCGACGCCTTCGTATGGAGTGCCGACGCCAAGACAATCTACTTCACCGGCGTATGGCACGGCGAAGTACAGATACACGCCATCGACCTAGCCACGGACAGCTTACACACCCTCACCAGCGGCGTGAACGACTACGACGGCGTAGCCCTGCTGGGCGACAAGCTGATAGCCCGCCGCCACTCTATGAGCGCCGGCGACGAGATATTCGCCATAGCCATGGATGGCATCCCCACCCAGCTGACGCACGAGAACAAGCACCTGTACGACCAGATGGAGATGGGCAAGGTAGAAGCTCGCTGGATGAAAACCACCGACGACAAACAGATGCTCACCTGGGTCATCTATCCCCCGCAGTTCGACCCCCACAAGAAATACCCCACCCTGCTCTACTGCGAAGGCGGCCCGCAAAGCCCCGTCAGCCAGTTCTGGAGCTATCGCTGGAACTTCCAGATGATGGCGGCGCACGACTACATCATCGTAGCTCCCAACCGCCGTGGCCTGCCTGGCTTCGGATTAGAGTGGAACGAAGCCATCAGCGGAGACTATGGCGGACAGTGCATGAAGGACTACCTCACCGCTATCGACGAGATGGCCAAGGAACCGTTTGTGGACAAAGACCACCTGGGATGCGTGGGCGCCAGCTTCGGAGGCTTCTCGGTTTACTGGCTCGCCGGACATCATAACAAACGCTTCAAAGCCTTCATCGCCCACGACGGTATCTTCAACATGGAGATGCAGTACTTAGAGACGGAGGAGAAGTGGTTTGCCAACTGGGATATGGGCGGTGCCTACTGGGACAAGCAGAACGCCGTGGCACAACGTACCTTCGCCAACTCGCCCCACCGCTTCGTAGACCAATGGGACACCCCCATACTCTGCATACACGGCGAGAAGGACTACCGCATACTGGCCAACCAAGCCATGGCTGCCTTCGACGCCGCCGTGATGCGTGGCATACCCGCCGAGCTACTCATCTACCCCGACGAGAACCACTGGGTACTGAAGCCACAGAACGGCGTACTGTGGCAACGCACCTTCTTCGAGTGGCTCGACAAATGGCTGAAGAAACAGTGATTAGTGATTAGTGATTAGCAGGCTCGATTGACAGTGAAAATCAATAAGACCAACGCCGCCCGGCTACTCGACCAAGCGAAGGTGCCCTACCAGCTCATCGCCTACGAGGTGGACGAGAACGACCTGAGCGCCATACACGTGGCCGCCAGCCTGGGCGAAGAGATAGAACAGGTATTCAAGACCCTCGTGCTGCACGGCGACCGCAACGGACACTTTGTCTGCGTGGTGCCCGGCGAGCACGAGGTAGACCTGAAGCTGGCCGCCAAGGCCTCGGGCAACAAGAAATGCGACCTCATACCCCTGAAGGAGCTGCTGCCGCTCACCGGATACATCCGGGGCGGTTGCTCCCCCATCGGGATGAAGAAGCACCTGCCCACCTACATCCACGAAAGTTGCCTGCAATATACCTATATATATGTAAGCGCCGGCGTGCGTGGTTTGCAGCTCAAGCTCGCCCCGCAGGACTTAATACGCCAAACGAGGGCAGAAATATGCCGCTTGTTTGAAGAATAGGGCGAAAAAGCATATATTTGCAGTCAATTATCACTTTATTAACTTAACATCCATATTTAATATGTTTGAAGGACAACCGAAAGGTTTATATGCGCTTGCCTTAGCCAACACAGGCGAACGCTTTGGTTACTACACGATGTTGGCGATCTTTACACTCTTCTTGCAGGCGAAGTTTGGCTATACAGCAGCCGAGACATCGACCATCTTTGGAGGTTTCCTGGCGGCAGTCTATTTCATGCCA